>LSSH01000030.1 GCA_001595885.1 Candidatus Proteinoplasmatales archaeon SG8-5
ATGTGGGGGAGGGGATTTGAACCCCCGAACCACTAAGGACAGGATGTCCTATCTGGCCTGATGAACTCTTTCAGCTCCAAGATCTTAAGTCCTGCGCCGTTGGCCAAGCTTGGCTACCCCCACAAATTGCAAATGTCACAAATAGCCTTCTGAGCTATTTGTGGGTAAGACCAAACCCTATCGTTTTATTACCTTAATGGATTGGTCGCAACCGACGATTGTGTTTGGCCCATTGGGTATCGCAACAATCGTCACCGAATTGCATTTTGCGGGTCAGACCAATCCTTATGACATATCAATCTTTTGGATTGGACAAAGACCGACGGTTGTGTTTGTCGATAATACAAACTGAACAACCGTCAACGTATTATATGTGGATATTTAACTGATTTCCCACGGATATTCTATCTCTATCTACCTGCCGTGCAGCTCCTCTAACATCTTGAGATTGCGTTCATAATGGGTGTGGCTTATCTTTCCCGAATCCCTTGCCTTCTGCAGCAGCTCCTTCTTCTCCCTGAACTCGGGGTCGTTCAGGGCCTTGGCCTTCATCTTCTTCCTCTTGAAGTCCTCGTCCAGCTTCATGTACTCCCTGTGCTCGATGTTCGAGAGGAATGAAAGGCAATATGCGGTGGCGCGGGTCAGCTTGCCCTCCCACTTCTGCCTGATGATGCCTGTCCATATCATGAAGAAGAACGCAAAAGCACTGGCGACGGTAAAATAGACTGTGATCGGAGTAGTCACAGTAGTAAGAGCATCAAAAAATGGACTGAGTGAAGGGATGTTTTCAGTCGCATATCTTTGTGACAGTTCAAGGGCCAATGCCACGATGTTCCAGAAAAATACTATCTGACAGATACTGTTAATAAACCTCCAGAATCTCGCCCTCCTCTGATACCTCTTGATGTCCTCGAGGTGGAGCTCATACCTCGCCCTTTCTCGTGGATTCATATCCAGATTCTCGGCGATTGCCTCTACATCCGTGTAGTCGCTCATTGACAACTCTCCGCCCATGAAATCCGTCTCTGCCTATCTATTTTTTGGCCTACCCGACCATGTTAGACATAAGCATTAATTACGATGAGGTGAATGGACTCCCGGTGAGGCTATGGGAATTCTGGACAAGACAAAGGACGCCACAAAGAAGGGCCTGGACAAGACCAAGGACGCCGGTGCCAAGGGTGTCGACCTCGGCAAGAAGGGAGGAAAGAAAGGCTGGGAGCTCGGCAAGAAGGGCGGCGCGAAGGCGGTCGATGTAGGCAAGAAGGGCGTGGACAAGACCAAGGAAGCGGTCAAGAAGGACGAAGATTAGCTCTACCCTCGGGCAGGAAGCTGACCTCGAGGTAGCTGTGTTAATCAATTGCATCCGAGTAGCTTATTATGGATGCCTAAGTTGACTGGTCGTTTCAGCATCCATTACGTTTAGTTCGACAAAAAGACTATGAATCCAATAGATGGCAATCGCAATTTTGCCGGTGCTGCCGAAAATGTTAGCAGACGCTCAGTGCCGTTTTTCGGCGCACATTCTTTCAACACTCCTCATTTTATGGAAAAAGAAAGAATGGGAGCACTGGGACTTTCATACCGGCGCAGCAGATGGTTCTGCTGCTTCTCGGAACATTATGCAAGTATCTCGGTTGGCGTTGCCAACCTCGTCGCAGACCGCTTCGATTGCTGCGCAATCTTCGCTGGTCGCGAATGATACTCGGAGCGAGCTCCGAGTGATATTTTGAACCCAGATCAACGGGTATCTGCCGCAGGAATGACTTTGACGGAGTCAAAGCCTAGGCCTGCTGAGACCATCTACGGGTCATCGCTCCAGTTATTCATCACGGGGGCGTGGACGTCTCCATGCCTCTCAGAATACCCGATGGATATCATTCCTGTAACTGGAGCCCGTGAGGATGCCGTGTTACCCCATACTCCCATTTGGCGCTCAGGCTCAGGCCTTACGCATCTTCTGCGCTTTCTTCCGGCGTCTCATCTTCTTCTTACGCCATTTCCAGCGCTGTTTTCCGCGCTTCTTCCAGACCCTTGAGCTCCGCTTCATAGGTATCCTCGTGAAAGGGTGGAATAACTCGTTTGTTAAATAGATTTCCCAGATTTAGGTTGTCAGGTCGGAATCACGAGGGATTCCGATAAGCACGGCTTTCATCCCGTCTCCGAGAGCAGAATCTCCCTGACGTTTCACGTTCGAAGCAGTCGAGAATCGATGTCATGCGTGCGTGGGCATCTGTGAATGCCCCAATTATCCTTAAATATCCATTATCATTTGAGCGGTGACGATGACTAATGCCGTGGAGACCCAGGGGCTGAGCAAGCATTACAAGAACGTGGTGGCCCTGGAAGGACTATCCATCACCGTGAATCCGGGCGAGGTTTACGGGCTCATCGGCCCCAACGGAGCTGGCAAGTCGACAACCCTGAGAATCGTCACGACGCTCTTACAGCCGACCGCCGGCGGGGTCAAGGTTTTCGGCATAGACGTTCTGGACAAGCCCGAGGACGTGCGGAAGATAATTAGCTATCTACCCGAGGAGGCCGGCTCCTACAAACAGCTCACAGGTCGCGAGTACCTGAACTTCATGGCAGATTTCTTCGACGTAGACGACAGCCACAGGACAGAGATGGTCAACCGCGGCATCGAGATAGCCGGCCTCGACGAGCGCATAGACGACAGGACGAAGGAGTACAGCAAGGGAATGCGCCGCCGCCTTCTCATCGCGAGGGCGCTCATGACACTTCCCAAGCTCGCGGTCCTGGACGAGCCGGCAAGCGGTCTGGATGTCAAACACGCCTACTATGTCCGGGGCATCATCCGCGACTACGTGAAGAAGCACGGCGTGACCGTGCTTCTGTCGAGCCACAACATGCTGGAGGTGGAGTTCCTCTGCGACCGCGTCGGCCTCATCGATGAGGGCAAGCTGGTGGACGTGGGCTCGCCGAAGGATCTGACCAGAAAGTACAACGCGACCAACCTGGAAGATGTGTTCATTAAGGTTACGGAAGGAGAGTTGGCGAAGGGAACCGTTCGCCCAGAGAGGGGCACGGGCGGTCCCGCGAATGCCTTGGGGATGAAGGCCAACACCACCCAAGGGTCCGACGGCGGACCGGGCACGGGGGAGGGTTCCGATGGGTAGCGGTCTCCTGAACATCGTCAAGAAGGAGGTCAAGGAGATGGTGCGCGACCCGCGGCTCCTTCTGGGGATGATCATCGTACCGCTGGTCATGTTCCCGGTCATGGGCCTGGCTATGAGCGCGTCGATGTCGACTGTGGAGGAATCCGCAAGCCACATCGAGATCGGGCTTGTGGACCACGACATGGCCATGAGGTCCTCCGAGTTCACGAGCTTCCTGGAGGCCAGAGAGGTCATCGTTACCCATTACACCGACGCCGAGATGAACGATTTCATAGCCGGCGGCGAGTATGACGTTGACCTCTTCGTCGAGATACCAGTCGGATTCACCGCCGAGATCGAGAGCAACGCCACGGCCTACGTTGTCCTATACACCCGCATGGAGACATACTCGATATCTGAGGGAATTCCGGCAGACGTTGTCTCGGATCACGTCTACGAATATCGCCAGCAATTACTGGACGAGCGTATTTCCCAGACCTATCCGGGTCAGGACCCTGTCCTCGTTGAGAATCCCGTGCTGGTCAGCAGCGTTTCGATTGTCGATGGCGAGGTCCACCAGACACGGCCCACTGATATCACAGGTCAACTCATGTCCCAGAGCATCATGATGCCGATGGTCCTCATGATACTCCTCATCCTGGCTGCCCAGCTCGCAGCCGTTTCCGTGGCCATGGAGAAGGAGGAGAAGACCCTGGAGACCCTCCTGACGATGCCGGTCGCCCGCAGCTCGATTCTCTTCGGCAAGATAGCCGGCGTAGTGGCGATATCCGCCCTTGCCGTGGTGGCCTACATATTCGGCTTCTCGATATACATGGGCGGGATGATGTCAGTGGGGTCCCCGGGTGCGGGTCTCAGCCTGAGCGACCTCGGCCTGGTGCCCTCCCTTGAAGGGATGGTGTTGCTGCTTGTCACCCTCTTCCTCTCCCTCGTCTCGGCCCTTTCCCTTGCGGTACTGATCGCCTCGTTCACCGAGGACGTGCGCAGCGCCCAGTCACTCATCGGCGTCATCGCGGTGCCCATCTTCGTACCTGCATTGATACTCATGTTCATGGACATCAGCCAGATGCCTACGGTCATCCAGGGCGTGATCATGGCGATACCCTTCTCCTATCCGATCATCGCCTCCAAGGCCCTTTACACCGGCGAATACCTGTACGTTCTCATCGGCATAGTCTATCAGGTCATCTTCACCACAATAACGATATACCTGGCCGCCCGCCTGTTCTCCTCCGAGAAGATACTCACAGCGCGGCTTAACCTGAAGAAGAAGGGCGGCACCGGATTCCCCCTCATCGACCTGATGACCTCGAGGAAAAAGAAGTGAGTTCTTTGCGTAGATTAGATATCTAAATCGTTATAAGAATAATCATATGCCAATCATAAAAATTATATATCCAACAGGCTTATTGGTTTTGATAATTGAGGGAGGCTATCGAATGATGAGGAAGTTATCTGCGGCACTCATTGTCGGGATAATGTTTTTCGTGTGCTTTGCAGTCGGAATAAGTGTGACACCCGCCGTCCATGGCGAGGCCGTTCCCGGGCTCTTCGACACGAAGGTGACCAATTGGCCGCAGGTTCCCGTGCCGGCATTGGACCAATCAGCGACAACTCTCAACCAATGGGAACCCTATGCCGGAAATTCTTGGCTGGCCCAGACGTTCACCTCGACCCAGACGGCAGACATCGCCAGGGTCGAGCTTTACCTCAACCCATTAACTACAATGGGCAGTCTAGACATCTGGATATATACAACGGTAAGTGGATACATAAATTCACCAGTGGGACCGGGACCTCAGAATTACCTTTGGAACGAGATAGGCGCGGGATATACCGCCTTTGACTTCCCGCTCGGGTACCCATTGAGTGTCAGTCAGGAATACGCCATTATTACCCAACCCCAAGGCGGATTCGACTATGACTGGGCGCGCAGTTCCGCCAGTAACCCATATTCTATGGGATGGGCTTTGAAGTTCGACGGTACCGAGACCCCCATCGATGGTGGAATGGCCGATTTCGCATTCTATGAGTATTATTACGATTACGTTGACGTGACCCTCAATAAGGTCGCCTGGGACGGCGGAGGCGACTTCGCCCTGGCCGTCGACGGGACGACCAGCCATATCTACGAGTTCACAAGGGCGTCTGGCTCGTGGAGCGATTGGGGCGAGTTCCAGCCCGGAGCCGAGTTCAACGACATCGACTACCATTCCACCACCGATGAATTCTATATTGCCGGCCAATCCTCCGGTCTCTTCGCAACCGCATGGCGATGGTCGACGGGTAGCGGTTTCTCTTCCTACGGAGCCCCCACCAACGGCATATTCTACGGCATCACCGCATGCGATGCCTCTGAATATCCTTTCGTCCTGTGTGCGGTCGGTTACGAGATCGGCTCCCCGGACAAGGCTCTGGTGGCATGGTACGACGTTATGATGCCGGGCTGGTATATAGAATCCTACTCGATCGGGATACCTGATTATGATGTGTTGTTCGATGTGGATTACGACCCGGGATGGGCAGAATACTTCGCCGTCGGGGTCGACACGACCGGCCGCGGAGTCGTGTACCGCCTTCCCGGCGTGGGCAGTGGTGCCTACGAGATGACCGAATGGCAGGGCTGGACTCCCATCAATCCGCTTTATGCCATCTCGTTCCAATCAGGCGGTTCATACGGCATAATGGCAGGTTACCAGAACGGCTACACCGGCAACATATACAGGTCAGATGGGGCCCTTCAACCCATTGTCCTGCTCGACAGCATGGACACCTTACATGATGTTGATTGGTTCCCAACAGGTGACATCGCGGTAATCGTCGGCGAGCATGGAGGAAGCGGTGTTTATTATCATCATAACCTCAATGACAACAGCGTCGTGGACCTCTCCGGCAAATTACCACCCGGCACAGGTCCGCTTTACGGAGTGGCTTGCAAGGCCGCGACCAGCCCGAGGTCGGCGGTCGTCGTGGGCGTGGCCGGTGCAATAGCCGCATTCCCGCAGGCCAGCGACATCAGCACACAGGTCCGCATCAACGCGGCCTTCCCGCACACCTTCAACATAGACTTCTGGGCGCAGGCCAATCCCGCGGCACCGCTGGGCGCCGGGCCATCCCTGCTGAACACGCAGGTCGACCCTGACGCGGTCTACACCTTCTTCGTCGAGGCGAATTACACGGTAGGGGGCGTTGACCAATGGGTCGCAGCCCCTGTCGCTATAGACCTGGACGCATGGTGGGACCAGGGCGGGGCACCGGGCTCGACGCCTGTCGACCCGACCTGGAGCGACCTCCCCGATACAAGAACGAGGCAGTTCTCGATAACATGGACTTCTGCAGGTGGCGCGGTGCTCAACCAGCCTTCACCAGGTCCTTTGAACGATGAATTCGCCGTAGTGAGCTCATGGGAGGACCCGGGCATATACCCCAACCAGGCGCACCGCGTCTACATCAACGTGTCCTTCGGCCGGCAGACCTATGCGGCCGACGGGAACGGCTTCGTGAACCTGGGGGCCACAGG
>LSSH01000031.1 GCA_001595885.1 Candidatus Proteinoplasmatales archaeon SG8-5
GAGGAGAACTTCAGGATCGTGGAGGTGCTGGGGGACAAGGACGCCATGGCGCTGGCCCACCACCGCATCGGCACGGTCTACGGCCGCCGTGGGGAGAGCGAGAAGGGCCTGGAGCACCTTCGGGAGAGCCTCAGGTACAGGGAGGAGAAGGGCAACGATAACGGCGCCGCGCTGGTGCGTGTCAACATCGGTTCCATCTACGACGACCTGGGCGAGTACGAGAGGTCGCTGGAGGTCTACCTGGACAGCCTGGAGACCTTCAAGCGCAACAAGGACAAGTACCACATCGGGCTCATAACCAACAACATCGGCGTGGCCAACGAGGGCCTGGGCAACCTGGAGGAGGCCTTTGACCGCTTCACCGAGGCCATGGAGCTGAGCAGGCAGCTGGGCGACATGGTGGGCGTCATCAACTCCACTCACAATTCTGGATTCGTCAACACGCTGATGGGCAAGCCGGAGGTGGCCCGCGGATTCTTCGAGCGCGGCCTGGAGCTGTGCGAGCGGCTGGGCCTGAAGCACCAGCTGATATACTTCCACCGCGGCCTGGCCAACTGCGCGGTGATGTCCGGCGACCCGGACGGGGCCGCGGGCCACGCTGAGAAGGCCTTCGAGCTGACCGCCGGATTGGGCCTCCCCGCCGAGGAGGCCGAGAACACGCTGCTCAACGGCATAATCCTGCGCGAGCGCGACCAGCTGTCCGAATCGCGTGAGGCCCTGGAGAAGGCCATGGCTGCGTACGAGCAACTGGGCGTGGAGGACAAGGTGGCCAGCGCCCGTTACGAACTCGCCCTGCTGCGCGGCAGGGAGGGCGAGCCGACAATGGCCCGCGAGCTGCTTGAGCAGGCCCTTGAGACGTACCGGGCCAGGAAGATGGAGCACATGGTGAGGAGGACAGAGGCCGCGCTCGCCGAACTGGATGCCCTCCCCGGCTGAGCCCTTCCCGGTCGACAACTTTTTCTACCAGCAATGCCCTTCACTCATTGGGGGAAAAACTGACCGACAAGGCCTTCGAGGAAGCCATTAGGGACTATGTCTACGCGCACAGCGAGCCCGAGCCAGAGCTCCTTAAGAAGCTGGAGGAGGAGACCCGCCTGCTGTTCGGCCAGGGAATGCTATCGGGCCACGTCATGGGCAGGTTCCTCAAGATTCTTGTTCAGGTCAGCGGCGCGAAATCCGTCCTGGAGATAGGCACGTACACAGGCTACTCGGCCCTGTCAATGGCCGAGGGCCTGCCCGACGACGGCCAGCTCGTGACATGCGAGATAAACGAGGCTCACGCCAAGGTCGCCCAGAAGTATGCAGAGAAGAGCGAGCACGGCCACAAGATACTCATCCTGGTGGGCGACGCCCTGGAGAACATCATATACCTGGAGCAGGACGATTTCCGCGCGGACCTGATATTCCTGGACGCGGACAAGAAGCACTATCCGGATTATTACGGCCTCCTGGTGCCCCTGCTGAATCCCGGCGGCATACTCGCCGTGGACAACGCCCTCTGGTCCGGAAGGGTGCTGGAACCCAAGGACGATGACGCGGTGGGCATCGCCAAGCTCAACTACAAGATGACGATGGACGACCGCATCGAGAACGTACTTCTGACGGTCCGCGACGGCGTGATGATAGGACGTAAAAGGTAATTTTCTCCCCCTCATCTCAGGAGACGGTCGACGACGGACCTTTTGAAATAGGACCTATCCGATTCGGAATAGCATCCCTTATCATGCAAGAACTTGAACAGGCTCCCAAGGAAGAACGGACATTAAGACCTAGGAGCCAGCGGCGGCCCTTCTATCGGGCAAGTCCTATCGATCTGTAAAAAATATTAATAATAACCTAGGGGGCCAGCGGCGGCCTCTTGGTGTTCAGCATACCCCTTATCAGGGCCACCCACGCCTTCTGCCGGGCCAGCGCCTCCTCCACTTCCATGTCGTTCCTGACCAGTTGCTCGGTCAGGTATTCGGTGAACGGGATGAGCTTGTGGGTGAGCGGGTCCTTGTGGTCGAGGCCCGCCCTGGCTATCTCCTGCCTGATTATCCGGCCCGCCTCCTCCTGATCGCCGTATAATCCGTAGAACTCGTAGATTATCTGGTCAAGAACGGATACGCGGGAGGTATCCTCGCTCCCCAGCTCCGTCATGAGGGCCTCCTTTATCCTGTCGTCGAAGGGGTCCACCGCGGACTCGGAGTTGCACAGCATGTAAGTCAAGGCGGTAAAGGCGATCTCCACGTTCCCGCCCGTCTTCGCCGACGTCAGGAACTTCGTGTTGAACTCCTCGGGCAGCAGCTCCTTCATGCCCAGGTTGTATCGGCCGTCCAGGTCCTTGAGCATGTCCCAGCACGTCGGCAGGGAGTCCCTCGTGCCCAGGTCCGCCTTGTTCGCTATGAATATCAGCGGGATCCTGATGGTCCCCAGCACCTTCAGCAGCATGGGGATCCAGTACTTCTCCAGCCGGTCTATTGTATCCGGCCTTGTCACGTCCGCCACGAGCATTGCCCCGTGGGAGCCCTCGAACTGGCTCGCCTGGCTGAGCATGTATCCGTCCTGCCCGAGCATGTCCCATATCATGAGGTTGACCGTCCTGTCCTCCCCGTCCACCTCCAGGGTCACGTCCTTCTTGCTCACCTTCGTGCCGACCGTGGAGATGTAGTCGTCAGAGTACTCGTTCAGAACGTACCTGTTTATCAGGCTGGTCTTGCCCACGGCCGAATCGCCGAGCAGCACTATCTTCTTCTTCAATCCTTCCGGCATGTCGAACGCCCAGTACCATCCAGGTTATTTTAATTTTACCCTGAAATCCCAAAGGTAGAAAAGGATAAAAGCCAGGTCTGATATTTCCTTTAGATGGCCGAGGATGGAGAGAATCCTTTCCCTGAAACAAACCCAAAAAGGCAATTCTGGATTGAAAAAATAACAACTAAGAAAAATCCAATGATAGCAATATTCGTACTGGGTTTAGTTTATTTGTACTGTATAGAATTCGTACTGGGGAATATCTATTTTGATACTCAATACAATTACCTGGTTGGCATTGTATCAATATTTTGGGTTCTACTTTGGGTCCTTGCTTTTTGGGGCATGTTTCATGTCAGAAAAATGGCCTTCGAAACAGTTGATGATCTGTATCTCAGTGAATACTTATCTGAGGATCAGGTAAATTATCTGAAAGACGGATATCTTCATCGGAAAGCTACCATTCCTAAGTTGAAAGTTAAGATCAAGATCAGGCATGGTCTGTATTTTGTGTGTCTAATGATATTATTTGTCGGAATGATGAACTCGTTCCGGGGTAACTTCGATGGTTCGCAGTGGGATTTCCAGGGAGGTTCGTTCCTCGATGAAGGTCCAAATGCCTTTGGATACCCGTTAGTAATCATATATTGGGCAATTACCGTACCCCTGGCGATAATCATCATCGATTTCGTCGCTGCATTGTTGCTGAGCGGACCTATGACCGCCGAGATTTCCAGACAAATCAAGGGTAAAGTAGACTTTTACAATAAGGACAGTCACGCCGGATTGAAGAAAATGGGCATCTATATTGACCATTCGGTATTCCTTTATTTTACATCATTAGTGATGTTCTCCGTGCTTTCGGGATTCTATATACTCTCCGAATCAGATATTGTGTCTGGTCAGCATATTGACCTGTTCATTTGTACGGTTCTGATTGCAGCCTGGGCTATCGGGCTGGGTCTAATTGCCCTCTGGCATTTGAATACGGATGAATTCGTACATGAGGAAAAGAAAAGGAGGCTTGGTGAACTCCAGCATCAAATTGAACATGAAGATAAAGACAAACAAATAGCCTACAGACAAGAGTTCATTGTAGTCCAGAACACAAAAGTGCACATCATCCATTGGAACTCAATCATATTGATACCAGTCCCTCTTATTATAGAAGTTGGCACGCTCGCAGTCAATTACTTCAAACCGTGGTAATGTGCAGAAAAATGTATTATTCTCCTCCCTCTTCTCCGTCGAGATGACCGATTCACCCGGGGGCCCCGCCACCGAAACCCCAGTTCCCGAAACCGCCCGGGCAAAACAGCAGGCCAACCGCCAGCTGCTCCAGCAGGAGATAGCGGAGGACCGCGCCACCATCAAGGCCCTCCAGGAGGACATCAGGAAGCTCAACACCCTGAAGGCCACCCTGGCCCAGAAGTTCACCAAGCGGTCGTGCGCCAGTTATATCGCCATCGGCATCACGTTCCTCATAGTCGGCATCGCCCTCCTGGCCTACGAGTTCCCAGAGAACGTCATCTGCTGGTTTGACATCTTGGGGCCAGCGATACTCATCATCCTCGGCCTCTTCTTCATCGTGGTCTTCGGCATCGTCCTCATGAGGATGGACCAGATAAACGAGGCAGACCAGGAAAAGGTGGACCGCACCGAGGAGGTCATCGCGGCAAAGACCGAAGAGATGGAGAGGATCAAGTCCGAGCTGGAGGAGAAGGTCAAGAGGCTGGGGGAGATGGGAGACACACCCAGGATGATTGAGGCCACCGAAAAGGACAGGTTACGAAACCGCCCCCAACAATAGGTTGAGGAGGAGATATATTTCAAAACCCTCAAATCCCCGAATGCCATATCCGCCGGTCATGGTTGAGGTCTTTGTCGGCCGCGAGGAAGAGCTGGACAGGCTGAGGAGCGCATTTGATGATGCCGTAGAGGGCAAGGGCTCTACCATGTTCGTCTCCGGGGAGGCCGGCATCGGCAAGACCCGACTGGTGGAGGAGTTCGTCAAGGTCGCGGGCCGGAAGGAGGCCAAGGTGCTTTCGGGCGCGGCCGAGGCCATGGCCCAGCACCCGTTCCTCATATTCTCCAAGGCCCTGGGCGGGGTGACGTCCCGTCCCCTTTTCCGGGAGCAGGACACGGTCTCGTTCACCGAGATATTCGCGGTCAACAACTCGGGGCTGCTCATGGCCAAGGCGTCATCCGACGAGGGACTGGACGCGGACATATTCACGGGCATGCTGACCGCGGTCCAGGATTTCGTGCAGGACTCGTTCGATTCCACGGGCCAATTGAAGGCCGGCCTCGGGCGCCTGGAATACGGGGAGTTAACGATTCTCATCGAGCACGGCTCCCGCTTCTACCTCACAGCGGTGTTCAAGGGCTCCGAGCACACGGACATGAAGCTCGCCCTCAGGCAGGCGCTGCGGGAGATAGAGGAGACACAGGGGGACGTGCTGGCCTCCTGGTCGGGCATGGAGGACGAGCTGGTTCCGACCCAGGACATCATATCCCGCCTTGCCGGGCAGAGGTTCCTGGTCCGCAGGAGCCTGGAGGGCGTCGAGCTTACCCGGGAGAGGGTGCGCATCGCCGACGACGTTCTTGCCCTTGTAAAAGACCTGGCTTCGGCAGGTCCGCTCGTGCTTCACCTGGAGGACCTTCACTGGGCGGACGAGAGCTCGCTCTTCGTCTTGCGATACATTGCCAGGAACATCCGCGACCGCGGGGTCTTGCGCCTCTGCACGCACAGGCCCGGCCAGAGCGGCATCCTTGAGAGCGAGCTCGAGGGCATGAGGGAGGAGGGCACGTGCGCCGAGATCGCCCTTGCCCCGCTGGAGGCGGGCGACGTGTCAGGGCTGGTAGAGCTCGTGTACCCGGACAACGACTTCCCGTCGAGTCTCGTCGAGAACCTCGGGGGCCAGTGCGAGGGCAATCCGTTCTTCGTGCTAGAGATGCTGCACCAGATGGGCGAGGAGGGCAACATCGTCGAATCGGATGGCCGCTACGTTCTCGTGAACGAGGTGTACAGCGTTCCCACCTCCATCGAGATGATAGTCCAGAGGAGGCTCTCCACCCTCGACGTGGACGCCATGGCCGTGGCCGAGTATGCCTCCTGCATAGGCAGGGAGTTCGACAGGGACATCCCCGGCTCCCTCGGCTCTGTCAGCGACATACCAGGGGCGTTCCAAAGCCTTGAGACCGGCGGCATCCTCAGCTTCACCAACGGCACGGCCCGTTTCACCCATTCCCTGTTCCAGGACGTGACGTACGATTCGATCAGCCCCCACTGGAAGTCGCTATACCACAAGAGCATCGGGGAGTATTACGAAGCCGCTTACGTGAACCGCCTGGACGAGGTGCGGTACGAGCTTGCCAGGCACTTCTCCCGCTCCAGGGAGTTCGGGAAGGCGTTCATGCACTGCATCAAGGCAGCCGAGAAGGCCGAGGCGGCCTACGCCCCGGAGCAGGCGGCCGTGTTCTATGCCGACGCCCTGGAGGCAATGCCGAAGGTCAAGGACGTGAGCGACGAGCGCGCCGTGGCCCTCCACGAGAGACTGGGAGACGCCCAGAAACTCTACGGGGACCTGGACCCCGCCCTGGAGAACTTCAGCAGGGCCAGGGCGCTCTCCAAGGACAACACCGTCCAGGCCCGGATGCTCCGCAACATCAGCAAGATATACGAGAGCAAGGGCGAGATGGACACCGCCCTGGAGTACATCGGCATGGCCAAGGAGACCGCCGGCGGCGGCCTGGAGTACGGCCGCGCCCTCGTGGCCGAGGGCTTCGTGTACAT
>LSSH01000032.1 GCA_001595885.1 Candidatus Proteinoplasmatales archaeon SG8-5
AGGCAGATACTGACGACCGAGGCCAGGGAAAGGATGGCACGGTTGAAGACAGCCAGGCCGGAGTTCGCCGAGGCGGTCGAGAACCAGCTCATAATGCTGGCGCAGTCCGGGCAGCTGGGCGGCATGATCGACGACGGGACCCTCGTCCAAATATTGGAGAAGCTCACGCCCGAGAAACGGGAGATAACGATAAAGCGAGTATAGGTGATCGAATGGCACGACACAAACCCTTGGCAAAGAAGATGCGCCTGAACAAGAGGACTAAGCAGAACAGGCGCGTGCCAGCCTGGGTCATGCAGCGGACCAACCGCGCATTCAGCAGGCATCCGAAACAGAGGAACTGGCGCAGGAACCGCCTGAAGATTTGAACGGTGTGACGATGGCAGAGGACGAGGACGAGAGGATAATAACCGTGCCTTTTCGGAAGTTGCAGGACGTCCCCAGGACGAGAAGGGCGCAGAAGGCCATCAAGCTCCTGAAGGCCCACGTGGCCCGGCACATGAAGGCCGATGTGGACGACGTCTGGATATACTGGGACCTGAACGAGGCCATCTGGGCAAGGGGGAGAGAGAAGCCGCCCAACAAGATCAAGGTGAAGGCTATCAAGTTCGAGGACGGCCTGGTCGAGGTCTCGCTCCCGGACGAGGAATGATCAGAGTGGGCGAATGCTGGTTCAGGGCGAGATATTCGGCAATCCGTACATAGGCGTCTACTGCGCGGCCAATGAGAACACGGCCTTTTTTCCATACACCACGCCGGACAAGATCATCGACACGACCAGGAAGGCACTGGGGATAGCCGGGGCGATGAGGACGTCAATCGATGGGGCGCACGTTATCGGAGCGCTCATCTGCATGAACTCCAAGGGGGCGATCGTTTCTCAATTCATCTCCGAGGTGGAGCTAAGCCAGATACGCTCGGAGGTGAAGGTCACCAAACTGCTTCATAAGCTCAACGCCGTCGGTAACAACATACTTGTCAACGACAACGGCGCGCTTGTCAATCCCGAGTACGACGACAACACCGTCAATGTCATTTCAGAGGCCCTTGACGTCCCGGCAGAGAGGGGTACCGTGGCCGGGTACAAGACGGTCGGCTCCGCCGCCATGGCCACGAACAAGGGGGTCATCTGCCACCCGCACACAAGCGAGCCCGAGAAGGAGCAGCTCAGGCGCGTGCTCGGCGTGGAGGTCCACATCGCCACCGCCAACTACGGGACCGGCCTCCTGGGGGCCTGCATGATAGCCAACACCAAGGGCGCCCTCGTGGGCCAGGCCAGCACTCCGATCGAGTTGGGGAAGATAGAAGACGGTCTAAAATTATATTGATAACGACGTCCGAGAGATGACTAGCTTATTATTCAAATTTAATTTATTTGTAACAAACTAATCTAGATAGAAGAAGGACAGGGAAATGAAAGAGGAGCTGGAGGGCCAGTAGCCTCAGGGTGTCCGATTTTTTACGCCCCCAGTAAACAGAACACCCATCACGGGGTCCTTCCCTTTACTTTCTTCACCCCCGCCTCTAACACGGGATTATATCCTATCCTGAGCATGTTATACTTGAGGTGATGAAAGATGACCGAGGACCTAAAGGATGTGATACGGAGCCTGTTCGGCCGCCAGAAGGGCGGGTCAGCATCGGGTCTCGGTGGCTCCCTGAAGGCACTGCAAGAGGGAGTGAAGTACCGGGCATCGATGGTCTGAACGAGGTGAGGCGGATGGACGACTTCGCGGAATTGAGGGGCGGGCACCCGCCCAGGGACATCTACTCCGAGCTTCAAGGCATCGAGCAACGAGGCAGGAGGCTCAGGCACGAGAGAAAGTCCTGGCTACGAAGGCTGTTCAGGCCCGGGCCGGCGAGCGAAGGGCAGGGCGTCCCCACGCGCTCTGCCTGAGCATTAGATTGCACAAGAGGGACGGCGATGATGGCCCTGGACAGTGACACGCTGCTGCTGAAGCGCTTGTTGAGGGAGGCCAGCATACAGGCCAAGAAGAGATGCATGAACGTCTGTTACGTAACCAAGATACCGCTGATACTGAGACAAAGGGTCGCGGACGTGTCCTCGGAGACCTACCCCCTGTTCCTCCTGCCCTGCGTCAGAACGGAGGCGGGCGAATGAACATCATCGTGTACCAGATCGAGAGGCGTTATGACGGCACGAAATCGGTTGAACCGATAGCCCTTTTCAGGCGATGGGACGAGGCGAAGAGCTACATCGAGCAGATGGTGGCCGGGGGCAAGGAGGCCTACGGCATGGTGGTGGGACCGCTGAGATTGAGCAAGATATGACAAAGGAGTTGATAGCATGATAAACATCGACGAACTGATTGAGAAGGCCGAGGCGAACGATTCAGACGAGTTCATCATATCGGTCGAGAGGAACGACAACCACAACATCGCGGTTGGCGTGCGGACCAGGAAAGGCAAGACGGACAAGTTCCAGATATTCACGGCGATTTCCATCAAACTGGGCATCAGGGAGAACTGCTCCGTCGACCTGGACCAGCTGATCAAGGCAACCGGCGAGCTGTACGCGTTCAAGCAGGACGGCTACTGCCTGTGCTACGGCGGCGACGGCATCGTCTATGCGGAAAAGGAGACCTCCAGGAAGGACGTTGAGAAGCAGCTTGACAGGATGAAGACGATGATGGCGAACTCGCATTAGTAAGATTTGATGACCTCTTTCCCGCGGGGGCTGCCCGGCCCCCGGCTTTTATTTTTTCAGATGTGATGGGTAGATGAAGGCCAGTGATAAGACGGATGAGGCTCTCGGGACTTTATTTGCCAGATGTGATGGGTAGATGAAGGCCAGTGATAAGACGGATGAGGCTCCTGGGCCCTTTTTTTATTAGTACAAATCAGACTGCCTTCTAATTCAAACAATAAATATAAAAATATTTTTAATTTAAAGTGAAAATTAAATTGTGCGGCGCATCGCTCCGTTCAGGAGTGGAACGCGCCGCAGTGGAAGCCTGAACCCTTCGCTCGATAGTGGTCGGTGTGCGGGCCCTCGACGCTCTTGGGGTTCGACCAGTCTCCAGTGTCGGCATCGACCGGCACTCCGTCGGGACCAGTCTTCGGGTTCGGGTCCTCGCAGACCGGCAGCGGCTCGGAGATGCACGGTGTCCGTCCGGGCAGCGGCGGGGGCCTGTTGATGGGCGTGAGATCCGGGCTCTGCATCATCTGGGCCATGGCGACCCCGAGGAACGCCGCGGTCGCGGCCATCACCGCGATGACGAGTATCAGGTGCTTCCCTCTTATCTGTCTCCTAGCGGTCAGTTTATCACCTCAAGAATCATATTGCCTGAAAACGATATATAATCGCGTTAGAGAGGGCAGTGAAGAACCGCCATTAGACCCCGCGAGGATGCCCGATTCGTAAACATTCGGTGATAAATAACGGTCATGCGGAAATGACTGGCCCTTTATCCAAGTTCTTGCAAAAGCGATATCGTGCTCTGTTCCTCCAGGGCCTCTAGGAACTCCACGGGAAGGCTTTCGTCAGCCAGTAGCTTGTTTATAATCACATCGGAGGGCACGCCGTCCCGGGCCATGTCGATCACCCTGTGGATGACCTTCCGCGCCATCTCTCTGTTGACGAAGAACTCGCGCATCGCCCGGTGATACTTGTCCACCAGCTTCCTGGAGGATTCGAAGTACAGCTTTGCCTGCCTCTCCGCCAGGTGGTCGGGCAGCATCTCCAGGAGGTCGAGGGCCGTGTACCTCTTCTCGGCGATGTTCGCCATCTTCCACGCGTGCCTTATGGCCCCGAGCGGCCCCATCTTGTCGATGGTGTCCGCGTCGTGGACTATCTTGGCCTCGACAGTCGTGGCCTCCACCTCCCCGTCGTGGGCCTCGATGCAGTGGAGGACCTTGGTTATGGTCCCCTCGTCGACCCCCAGCTTCTCCAACAATTCCCTGGCGATCCTCATGCCCTTGAAGCAATGCCCCTCGTTGCCCTCGACTAGCCCGACGTCGTGCAGCCAGGCTCCAGCCAAGACCACGTCTATGTCGCCGCCCTCCTGGTCATGAAGGTGCATGGCTATCTTGTTAACGCGGAATAGGTGTCTGTTCCCCATCGACTTGCCGGCGAAGGCCATGTTCCAATCCACGAATATGGAATACTCCTCTATCTTCTCGAGAACCAGGTCGGAAATGGGCATCAATATGTATATGGGATTATGACATTAATAATGTTCGGAATGGCATTGTCGTGAGGGCGCGGTCTGGAAGATTAGCCGGGTCTTCGAATATCCCAGCGCGATACTACGAAAAGGAGCATATAGAGTACCTGACGTCAGTGCCGCCTAGGGTGTTGTGAAGCTTGTCGATCATGTCCCTGAAGGACTCGCCCAGACCCTCGCCGAGACCGCCCTCCATCACGAAGTCGTATTCCCCTCTGATGGGCTTCCAGCCGAGCTTTTCAAGCTTCGCTATGACCTCCGACGGGGGCGCCCCCTCGCTGTGGAACTGGATCTTGAGATACGTCCTCATTCTACCGGCGGGTGAATGAGCGTGGAAGTAATAAGATTTGTCGTTTGTGGCCTGTTTACGGTTACAGAATACCTATCCAGTCCCCTGCGGATGTCTTTTATGGGTAAATACAAAATATATTATACTAGTAGACGTTTGGCTATATCCAAGTAAAGTCGAAAGTTAGAAGACTACCCCCTTTTAGGATCTCTAAAATCCGGGTTTGGGATTTAATTTTCAGTACTTTATTTAAATCAGAAACAAGGACTCTGAGGAGGTGATTAGCAATGCAAGGCACCGTAAAGTGGTACAACCGTATCAAAGCCTACGGCTTCATTGAGGTCGAAGGCGAGAAGGACATCTTCGTGCACAAGAGCGCACTGCCCGAGAACGTGGTCCTCTACGAAGGCGACAGCGTCGAGTTCGAGGTAGAGGAGACGGACAAGGGCACGCAGGCCGTCAACGTCCAGAAGCTATAACATCTTGATAAATATCCGAATACAATACCAGGAATACCAACACCAGGGAAGGAAGACTCTTTATGCAAACATGAATGGTCAGCGGGAGCGCAATTCCCTCATCACGAATGCCCAGGTTAACTTTGTGTTCATTACAGCCTCGGCCGAACGCAAACGATTTATGGGCGTTCCTTCTTTTCGGCACCGGGAACAGGGGCGCACGGCCATGGAAGAAGAGGAAGGAGCTAAGAAGAAACAGACAATCATGGTAGCTATCATAGCCGTTGCCGTCTGCGCAGTCCTGCTGCTGGCCTTCTTCTTACTGCAGGAGGGCGGCGGAGAGAGACTCATCACGACTGAGGCCCGGGAGTTCACGCTGACGGCTGATGACGTACCGGCAGAATGGACATTGAAGATGCAGAGCCCCATACCAGAGAGCCCGCGTTTCGACGGCTTCGGGTCAGGTCATTACTCGTTCTTCGAGAAGGGCGATCATCTGCAATTCACCACACTCGCCAACACGGTGAGCATATACCAGTCCATCTATTGGGCCGAGCAATGCCACCGGACCCTGAACGGCGAGTATCAGAACGACGAGACCTTCCTTACCGGGACGGTCGAGACCGGAACAGAAGGGTTCTACGCCGTGAAGGACAACGTCGGGTACCTGAACTTCAGACGGGCCAACGTGGTCGTCGACCTGACCGTCATCTCGGCCGAGGACACCGCCATAGACGTAAACACCCTCATCAGCTTCGCCAACACCGTCGATGCCAAGATGACCTGAAGCCGGGCCTTGCGGCGGGTCAGCCCTATTTAGCCTACTACTTCCATTTATCCCTGTTCACCAGCCCGATGGCCATATAACTCACGGCAAGGCCCACCAGGTACACGAAGAAGATGCCCACCGCCAGCATCAGCACGATACCAACCGGCAGCAGGCCGACGCCTATTACGAAGAAGGCCTTGTAGTTGGTCTCCTTCTGCTGCATCATTCCCCTTTTCCTCAGAACGATTACCACGGCCACCAGTATGATCACCATGACGATGCCTACGATCAAGCCCAACAGGACCCACATGCTCACTGACCCTCCGGCCCGTAATCACCGCGCGCACTCAAAGGATTAGCCATACTTCCCCCGGCTGACCCCGAGCACGCTCTCGCAGTGGGGGCACGAGTAAATCACGTCCTGCCGGAGGAATCCCGCGCCCTTCTGCTCCATGACGATTGTCTCGAACGAAATCTGATTCTTGCAATGCGGACACCTAGCCATGATAATGTGTATATCACCGACCGTACTTAAACGTGCCTTGGGTATTCCCCAGGATTGCCCCGGTCTGGATCGAACGTTCATAGTTATCATTCACCCGAGATAATCAAGAAACTAGTCAACCAGTTCCACAATCATCACTGAGTCGACCTTTGCCGTCGCCCCCATGGGCTGGAAGGTCGGCTTCGCGTGTGGGAAGACCGCGATGATGTCCCCCTTCAGCTCGTTCAGGAACCGCTCCAGCTTGTCCCGGATGTCGTCCTTGCCTACATCGACCCGATGAACCCTGTACTGCATTTGTCAATCACCA
>LSSH01000033.1 GCA_001595885.1 Candidatus Proteinoplasmatales archaeon SG8-5
GGTTTGTAGACGTTGTAGTCGGTCCAAACCTTATTCACATTGTCGAACCACTGCACGCAGTCCCACGTTGTCCCGCCGTCGCCGAAAGCGGAATCATCGAATATCGTTGGCACGTCACCGGTGATCTCTATCGGGAACGAGACGAAGACCCAGTCACCGGCCAAGAAGCCGGCCAGGTCGATGTCGTAGGCTTGCGGCGGCGGCGGCAGGCTGCTTGGCCAGTGTAACGACGACGGTGTAACCTCATTGTCATACGCGAAGGTGAACACGCCGTCCGGATTGGCCCCGGTTGTCACCGTAGCCCTAGCGTAATCCGTAAATATCCTCGTCTGGGTCCCGCCCCCGCCGCTGTCCATGAGGTAGTAGTGGACCAGCCATTCGAAGGTGTTGTCCGGGCCCTGGAGGTATTCGGTGAAGTCCACACCGCTCAGGATGCCGCTGACAACCGAGCCCGGGGCCGATGTCCCCACGGTCCCCGAGGCGACGAACGTCCAGGAGCTTGTCACATGGTTCCAGGCGTACAATCCGATGTCTGGGCTATCCGCCCGGCTCACATAACCTGCGAAGTGAAGGTCGATTGACATGATGTCACCTGGAGCCTCGCTGATGTTCCATATGTGAGAGATGCTGCTCCAGTCGCCGCTTCCCGGGTCGCCGGACCGCGAGTACTCGCTATCCCCCTGGGCCGCCATCTCGTCGTAAGGCGGGTTGTTGATCGTGTCCACTATGGTTATCTCGTTCTTGCTGTTGATGATTGTGGGAGGAGAATCCTCGCTGTCAATGTAATAGCACACCCTATCCGTGCCAACGCCCCATGCCGCATCGCCGCCCGTGTAGTCGTAGACTGTCTGGGGTCCGGGCCCGGACGAGACACCGGTCACGTGCAACCATAGTTCAACGTAAAAGCTGTCGCCGTCCGGAAGCGTGACGCCCGAAGCAATGTAAGACCACTCGAACCTGTGATGACTGCCCACGTAATTCGCTATGTCCTCGTCGTCGTATCCAGTGGTGAAGAGCGGAAGCCCGTCGCTGTACCTGAACACGCGGGCATACAGGTTGCCGTTTGCATGGTCGTTGTTCATCTGGCCGTACACGTAGAAGCGCCACTCACCGTCCAAGCCAGTCGGGCCAGCTATTGCAGATGTCACCCATTTCCCGTCCGTGGTGTCAACCTGGTATTCGCCGGTCGCCACCATCACGTCGGTGGCCCCTGTCTGAACGGTAGCCTCAAGCGGGTCCAGGTTGAGGTTCCTATAACCGGCACCCGGAGATTGCACCTGGAAGAACAGGAGGCTCTCTGCGGTCCCGCTCCTTTCCTCGGTGTTCATCTCCATGGTCGGGGGGTCGCCGGGCGGGTCGCCACCTGTGTCCTCGGCCCGAACCACGTAATAATAAGTCACACCCTCGACCACGGTGATGTCGTCCCAGGTCACCACGTTCCCGACCTCGCCCGCCGTCGTCTGGGTGCTCATGTCGATCCTGTTCGTGCCGTTGTCCGGTATGAAGCCCTGGGTCTCGCTCCTGTACACGTGATACGTGATGGGGAACTCGTTGCCGTTCGGGTCGGCAGCAGCCGTCCAGAAGAGGGTGAGCGTGTTACCGGTTCCCGGGTTGAACACCGATTCGAGACCCTGGAAGGGCGCTCCGGGCGCGTCCGGTATCTCCTTCGAGTACACGTACACCCACTTGCCGGTCCACGGGCCCCAGTTGCTCACGCTGTCCTGGGCTCTGACCTCGATGTAGTGCCACCCGACCACAAGGTTCATCATGTCCGATTGCTCGGCCGCCTCGGCCACGCTGTTGAACCCGCCGTCAACTGGCCCCATTGCGGTCGCTGCCCCGAAGTCCCACCTGTATTCGGCGGCGGCGACGTTGTTATACCCGGTGTTGAACTCGTCCATGGTCGCGCCGATGTTCAACGGGTTGTTCCTGATCCATCTGGTCGGGACCTGCACCGAGCGCGTTATCGGGCCAAGGTTATCTGTGAGGTCGGTCATCCAGCCGTCGTACAGTGTCAATAGGAAGACGTCGCTTGGCCCTGTCTCGAAGGCGTTGTACGCTACCAGTAGGTTATTGCCCTGGCGCGTTGCCCTGAAGGCCGGTTCCTTTGTGAAGGAATCCCTGGTGACGAAATTGTCAGTCCATGATGAGTAGCCGTCGGTGTACGGGCTGCTGGCACTGTACAGATTATATGTCCAGTAGCCGTTGCTTGTGCTGGTGGGGTGCTGTTTTGCTGTCACCCAGGCGACGCTGTCTGCGGTGACGTCCATATCCATCATCTTGTTCGAGTCGAAGTGGCCGTTGTCGCAGTCGTTGTTCGGACCCCCGAGGGCTCCGCGCGGGGCGGCAAAACTGCCGCCGTCGTTGTCCGTATATGTCACGTAAGGCAGCTTGAAGTCATTGTAATTGTTACCGCTGGACTGCCCGGCGCAGACGTAGTACCTGTCGTTCGCCGGGTCGCCTCCAGAGTATCCCCACATGGCGTCGTTGGGCGGAAACTCCATGGCCATCACTGCCCCGCCCCAGGAGCCGGCGTAGTTACGATAATACATCTTCCTGTCGGTCCCGGTCATGTACGTGGTGAAGCATAAATCTCCGTCCGCGTCGTTGTCGCAGCCGGGACCGTACTGGTTGCTGCCGCCGACAGAGAGACTGGTGCCGCTGCCCCAGGAGTTTCCGCCGTCCACAGACAACCTTTCGTACGGTGAGATCGAGTTAGGGTTCTGGTTCATGTTGTTCGAGGTCCCGAAGTAATAGTTATTTTCGATGAAGTGTATCTCGTCGGGGTTGTAGAAGCCGATGTCAATCTCCCGGTAGTCGTTGTAGGTATCCGGCCCGTCACCATTGTTGAAGGGGTACCTGATGTTCCAAGTCGTATACGGGGGGTCGGCGTAGCAGACCACGCACCTCCTGTTGGTGCACTCCTGCCAGGTGTCACCGTTCACCAGCGGCTTCATCGAGTTGTAGCCTATGAATACCCTGCCTGCGTTGTTGTGCCCGGCTGGCGCGCATTTGGTCTCGATGCACTGCGGGTCGTCCGCGAACGTCGTCACGGGTATCGGGTCGCCGAAGGTCTGACCGTTGTCGCTGGAAACGCTCACGAACACCCTTTCGCCGATGCCGGTGTCCTGGAGATACGATACGACAACGTAATTCGACCATACGGCGATGCCCGGGTTCATCTCCGAGAGGGGCGTGTCCGTGACCCTCACCCTATTCGGCAATCGCTGGTCTATGACGTCTATGTTGAATAAGATGTGATCCTCGGATATCGAACCGGCCGATGAGGCCGTAATCCTGATGGGGTGCGCCTCGGCCGTTGCCGCCCCGGGGGCCGTGACGTATGCTGTCACGTGCCTGATCTCGTCGGAGGCCAGTGAAAAGCTGGTTCCGGTGTCGAAGGCCACTGACCAGCCACTTGGCAGCGGGTCTCCAACGAAGTACCCGTCACCCTGGTATGTTGCGGTGAGGTCGATGGTGTCGGTTGAGGTCCCGAAGTTCTGCACCGTGAAACCTACCGCGACCGTTCCTCCCGGCGGTGTCTGGTAGCTCTGGAAGCCGTAGCCGTCCCTCATGTGGTAGGTCATGTTGGCGTCCTGCTTGACCTCGATCTGGTACGTATTCTGCGGTCCGAAATCGGCCGATGCCACAACGTGCCAATCCGCCGCCCCGGAACGCTCCGCGACCTCGATCGTCCAGATACCTTTCTCAGGGGCATCTATCAGAATGACCTCCACGTTGTTGATGTCGTCCCCGCCGTCGTTGGACGTGTCCCAATCATAAGCCCCGGTCGGATAGGCGCTCGGGTAGGCCGACCAGCTTGGTAATGCGACACCACTCCAGTCATTTGCCGGGCTCAGCGGAATCGACCTTGACTCCTGGAATGCGTTCCCGTAGTAGGTTGTGGTTCCGTCAGGGGCCGTGACCACCAGGTCATAGTCCACCGTCAACGCTCCGGAGGCGGTGCCCGTGTCCCAGTGGCACATCGTGACCTTGAGAGGCGCCGCTGAGGTCATTACCTCAATGTTAAGCGCCCCTGAGCTGCCGGTGCCGCTCCAGTACTGGTTTGACAATGGTGCAGGCGGGCAAATCGAGTACATGGGGTTGCAAAGACCCCATCCCTGACCGTAGCTGGGGAAGCCGAAGCCCATGTCCTGGGCCCCATGTATCAGAAATGCCTTGATGAGCAGCGCGTCAGGCTCGTTGGGTCCTTCTGTCGGGTTGTTGTCATAACCGAGGACGTCCACCAGGTAATCCCTTATCAGGATGCAGTCACCGGCTGCGGCCGGTGCTGAAAACGACGTGCCCTGATTCTTCCTATAATCGCATCGGCCGTCACCGTCATAGTCAACCTCGAGGGATGCGTCGTTGTTCGCTCCCCTGTAAAGGGAATTGTCGTGATTGGCCTCGTCATCGGATTGGGGCATGACAACCCCGGCTCCGAATTCAACCACGTCGGGTTTGACCCTCATGTCCGTGGCACTGACCGGTCCTTTTGCACTTCCGGTCCAGAGGCCCCAGCAGTTGTCATCGCTCTGGAACCAATCTCCCCTGTTGCCCTCCGCGGCCCCGATGGACAGGCCGTTCTTGCAGTTGCCGTAACCGGTGACCGTCATCTCGTTCGGGCCCCAGTTGCAGGCGCAGAAGCACACGATGCCGTTAGGTCGTCCCAACATGAATGAGTCGACGTCACTCCAATAACCGTTTTCTACATTACCGGATTCCGCCCAAGAGTGGGAGAACACCCTGGAGCAGTTGTCCCCGGGGAGGTCTGTCCCATCATAGCTCCTAGGCATGTCGCCTGTGTTCAGGTTATCGTATGCAACTATGTACGTTTCCGGAGCCCTACCGGCCATTCCGGCGCGGTCCAACATACCCAGGGGATTAATGTCGGCTATCTCGTAGTACTGGCGATTTGAGTTGTCAAGCCCCAGCCACCCTTCCATGCAGTACCCGTTACCTGCGGCGATGCCGACGCATGCGGTTGAGTGGTCGTCAGGGTCTCCCGTGTCCTGGCAATAGATTACCCTGTCACCGAGCGGTCCCTGGGCGAAATCAAGGTGCGTGTCATCCAATCCGAGGTCCTGATGGTGGTATACTTGGCCCTGGCCAGTGATCATCAGTGGCAGGTTGTTCCTGGTCTGGTCCCAGACGACATGGGCGCCGACAATCTCTCCGGTCAATGAGCATTGCTGATTGACCTCGCTGAGGTCCTTGTTCTTGAACTCAATCAGGCCGACCGAGTCCAGTTTTGCGATCTCCGGTAGGAGCCGGTCATTCAAGCGTGCCTCGACCTTGTTGCAACCTTCGTTCACCAGGAGTGTCTCGGCACCCAGGTACTCCAGGGAAGTCGCAAGCTCATCCACGGTCACATCGAATGGCGTAATCCTCACGTTGAATTCGCCGGTCTGCTCCCTTACTTTCTGATAAACCTTGTAATAGGGGTGGTAGTGGTCCATCCACTCAATGAAAGGCAATTCCCCGACGGCTGAAGCTTGGTCGTGCGTCATTTTCACCACCGCGAGATTATCGCCGATCATGTTGAACAATGCGGTTGACTCCATTGACAATCGGTCCACCCATTCGATATCTGCCGGGACCACGAACTGGACCAGATACAATTCACTGTTCTCAGCCTTCCACTCCCGAGGTACATCGAAGCCGGCCCGTGAATCAAAATCAACTCCGGTCTCCATCATCCTGACCCGTGTCCTGTCGGGTATCTCCGCCACCTGGTATACGTCGCCGAGTTCTTTCATGACATCTTCTGAAGCCGCCACAACAGATGCCATCTTATCCTCTTTAATTACCTGGACATTCACATCCTTTGAGAGCTCTGTCCTATCCTGTGGCGTCTTGTGTATCACATAAAAAAAATTGATCTCCTCGTGGATGTCGTGATCAGGTCGCACATCATCAGTTATCACCGCCGAGCTTTGCGTCAGCATACTGGTCGATAACATGATCGCCATTATCAAAATTAACAAGTTCTTACAATTTCTTATTATTATCTGCATCATCGTTCCCTCCTTTCCTCCAAGGATTACAAAATATAACAGGAAAATGCAATCAGTGCTATAAATAGTTATTTGTACATTAATAAATTAGTAATCAATGTTCGATAATCTATTAAGTACATTTAATCAATTAACGAAAAATTATAGATAAATTAAACATTGATTAATTAAATATTTAAATTGAATGCACATTGCATAGTAAACGCCGGAGAATGAATAATTATTTATAAATTTGAAACATACGTATGTAAGGTATGTGAGAGTAATGAAAATTGATAAACGAATAATTATATTCATGATTGTTGTATTTTTATTTATTCATACATTGAATACACCGACGCTTGACTTTTGGCAGGACACTGTTGAGCCAGTTTTTACTGTAGAGAACCTGATTGGACCCCCGGAAGCTAGCACATACGAGGCTGAGCCCGGAATATCAGAACCGCCGAACACGAATAATCATAAGGGTCCCGGTGACCCCCCTTACAGCCTTACCGATAGCAGAAGCCTCGGCACCTTGAACGGTGTCAAAGGCGTTGCCGGACTGGGCAATTGGAGCTTCAGGGACGCCCACCGGATCCCTGATATTGAATGCAATTACAGCCTGAACGGAACTGGAATCGTCGTCGGTATTGCGGACACGGGAGTGGACTTCTGTAAGACAGAGTTGCAGGATTCATTAGAGAGGGTTGGTAATCTGACCGTTACCAATGCGACCGTTGTAACGAGCGCTCCCGAGGGTCTAGTATCGGTCCTATTTGGAAGCAGCATCATCAATATAGACCAGGAAAAGGTTATCACTTGCGCAATTGGCGGAGAGACCTTATTGAGTTTAAACAATGGCCGCATTGTCGAGAGCTCCTTGAATCTGTATAGAAACAACGCATTGGAGCCGATGGGCACGGGCGAATATTCCATAGACCTCGTGACCGGCGACATACTACTCAATGAACCGCTGCAGACGGGGGATAACATCACAGCCAGTTATTCATATTATCAAATAAATAAACACATCATTCCCAACTCGTATCTTGTCTACAGGAACTCGACCCTCCTCACGGAAGGGACGGAATATACCATGGACACGTCTATAGGTGAGATCACTTTCGTCATACCCCTGAATGCAGGGGCCAAGATCAACATAACATACTCCCACACACCAATCAACTACGGTTGGCCAGCAGTGCTGGACGTCGAATCGCACAGGGAATATGTGGCATATTCTAGGATATCAGATAACAGTTGGTTCTGTAACACGACGCTAACAGGCTCCATCGAGGGCGGAACGCCACCCACGTTCGAGTATTTCCATTCCCCGGCTTTCCAGATGAACGGAAGGGAGACAGACTTCAACATGGTCGACAGGTCATACAGGAACACGAATCCAGTGAGCACCGAGGGCGAGATATGGGACGGAGAGGCCTGGATTCCCGTTTCTACTATCGGAGGCATGGACTTCGACCTGACAAACCTGTACGTCAGCAGGGATTATGATAACTGGTACTTCGGCTTCGAGACCATGAACGCCCAGTTAAACAGGACCTACGGCCTGTACATAGACCTTGACAATGTTACTTCTGGGGCCGGGATAGGGCCAATGGGTGTCCCCGACCCCCAAGGGCATCATGTGGACGCTGAATCCTCTCACACATCGGGGCTCAACGGTTTGGCGCATAACCAGTTGATGGGCCTTCTTGCCTCCTGCAGTGACGGTCAGGATTATGGATCGAACAAGCAAGGCGCGGACAGCGAGGCGGTCTTCGTTTGGACCGAGAACGACGGGTCATTGTGCCGGGTCCTGACCGAACCGGACGAGGACATCAAGGCGGTCGCCTGGAGTCATTCGGGGAACCTTCTCGTCGCAAGCTCCAGAAGCCGCGTTTACATCTGGAACGCGACGACGTGGGACCTTCTGGCCTCCACTCAATTGACCACCTCTGGGATACTCGATTACCTGTCAATCAGCCCCGACGACAGTTGGGTAGCGCTGCCCAGAGGGACCTCCAGGTTCACCCTCATCAACATCTCTGACGAGGCTGCACCTTCGTTTCCCACTAACAACGTGAGTGCCGGTGGGGGCATGACGCAATCGGTAGCCTTCAATCCGTCAGGTAACAGGATCGCGGTCGGGATGGACGACGGTACTGTGAGGATATTCGACACGACTGACTATTCGGCGCATGAGCTGGAGATGTCTCATGAGAACATCGCTGGTCCCGGAAACGGACACGTCTTCAACACACCTGTCAGAAGATTGGCATGGAGCCCGGACGGCACGCGAATAGCGTCCGGGGGCGATGACGGGAGGTTGTTCATTTGGGACTCGACGACCGGAGCCATAATCGATGCTTGGACCGAGACTCCCGGTCACCAGGGGCCGCTGACGACCGCCTCTGACCATGCCTTCGGGGGCGTGGTGTGGTCGACCGATAGGCTCGTCGTCGGCACCTGGGAAGGGACCTTGGTAGTCATCAACACCTTGACCTCATCGGTGGACAACACCGTCCACAACAGGCGTAACAGCAGTGTGAACTGCATTTGCACTTCCGGCCCCTGGAGCGACCTGTTCGTGGGCAGCGAGGACACGACTATCAGGTTGTATGACATGACAGCAAGCGCCGGCAACGTGATTCAATATGAATCATATTACAGGCACAAGCCAGACGTGATCGTGTACATACCTTACGATGCCGAGACGTACGTCATCGATGAGAACGGCGACAAGGTCATCGGCCAGGCCGACGCAATACTTGACCCCCTCGTGTACAGATGGACCGGGTCCGATTGGAACCTGACGTCATTAAGCGACCACGGGGAGGACCTGTACTTCTATAAGGGCAACAAGGAATTGTCCTCCGAATCCCAGGGATTGACCGAGACCACCCTAAAAGGTTTCGTAGAGATGGCCTTGCCTAGGGCGATGTTCAATGTGGCGGACGACAAGGCAATGTCGGTAGAGCTCTTCGTTGTCTCGGACGAGCCCAGCGTGGCCCAGGACACGGTACCGTCGGACCACAACGTAGGGGCGGCCACGACAGACTTCCAGACCTCGGACGTTCGGAGTCTCTCCTCTCTCGTTTATGTTGATTTTCCGGAGACCACCATCGACCTCCCCGCCGACCTTATTTCGAAGAGCGGCACATATCACTATGGTATACACCCGAGCAAGTCGTTGAGCCATTACATCACGAACGCTCCCGGGGCCAGTGGTAATGATTACGTGGGCGTCCTGGTGGTCGATGCGGCTGTTGCCGGCATGTATGACACGGTCATTGTAGACCTGAACTCCCCCCCAGCTGGGGTCAGCACACCGCTACCAAATTATGTCTTTGACACTCTCGACCCCGTGGCCAACAGGGAGTCGCCGTTCCTGGCCCTTGATATAATGGATGTGGACAAGAACATCGGCATCCTGGACGGCGTCAATGATTTCTCCGCTGGCGTTGTGTATTACATCAGCGATGGGGAAAACCCTCTTCCTTATTCCCATAGAATCAAGGACCTTGAGGAGATTATTATCAACGAGGAACACCCAATGCCAATACCAGGGAACGGGGACATCGTCTGCCTGTTCGGTGAGTTCGAGATGCGGACGGTGCGGGATTACGTCGGCAACGAGATAGAGAAGGTCGAGAACCGGGGGACGGTGGCTGCAACGGTCATCGCGGCCAACGGTCGGGTGACCGACCCAGCGGGCCTTGGCAGCATGGCTGGCGTCGCAACGGGGGTGAAGCTGACAGCGACTGGGCGGTCCGGTAAGTACCTGAGGACCTCTCTATATTTCCTGGGAGAGGGATATGACGGTTCTCCGGGTTCCGGGGACGAGGCCTCGGTCATTTACGTGGGCGTGACTGAGCCATCGTTCATGAGTGGGCTCGACAGGAACTCACATGCATTGGACCACATAGCCGTCGGCCACCTTGGTGGAAAGGTCACATTCGTCCTCCCGGCCGGCAATGACGGGCCCGGATACGGAACGATCTCATCCCCAGCACCCCACAACGGTCTTGTAGTGGGAGCGGCCAAGGACAACGCTTATGACAGTGTCGAGCGTCAGAAGCACATTTACGGCGAGATCGCCGAGTTTTCGGCACGCGGGCCGACCGCAGCCGGTGCGATGAAGCCCGACTTGATCGCAATCGGCATGGGTCGCGTTTCCCAGCCATTGACCTTGGTCGACACGCCGGGAGGGCACCCGGAGAATTTCGAGACCTACAGGGACACCGCTATCTCGGCATCGGTCGCTACAGGGGTCGTCGCCCTCGTGCAGCAGGCCTACGAACAGGCGCACCCGGGGACCATCCCGACCATGGACCAGGTGTTGAGCATCATCAAATCCAGCGCCACCGACAAGGGTTACGACGTATTGACCCAGGGCTCGGGTTACCTGAACGCGCCTCAGGCCGTCGAGTTGGCCCTGGGGAGTGAGGGAATCCAGATCGGGACTTCGGGACTTGTACCTTCGAATTACTGGGATAGCGAATACTATGCGTTCCCAAAGGTCGTCCTTCAGGGTACTGCGGTCGGGGAGACTGTTGGCCTGACCAATCACGGACCTTCAACTGACACCGTAATATCAGCTGAGAGGCTGTGCCCGGTGTGGACGGAAACCGTCGAGATCGGATACATATCAGGGACACCGTTCCTCCTGAACCTCACTAACATGATGCCCAGGAACATCACATTGCTGAGAATGACCGCGATGTGCGACGCTGACGAGTTCTACGACGAGACCACAATGAAGCCAGTCGTGGCCGTCAAGAAGGCCGGCATATTCGTGGATTGGGCGAACGACCTGCAGACCAATCCGTTGGAGGAGGACCTCAACCTGATAGCCGAGGCAGAGAGGATCGAGGAGACATCGAACGTCCCCTCCAATGTCATCGAGCTGGAGCTCGGTCTACCAAATCGGAATTATCACTCCAACATATGGTTCATCCTCAGGACCTTGGGTTCTTCGGCCAATTGGACGCTGAAAATGACCGGTTATGCCTATCATGATTGGGACTGGGTGACAATCTTCGATGCCCCGGGGACCCTCTCTGCCGGAGAGGAGGGCGATTTCACGGCCAATGTCGTCGTGCCTGGGGACGCAAGGCCTGGTTCGTACAGCGGTGTAACGAAGGTCCTTAGCGGGTCACGACAGGTCGTGGATAGCACTGTCTATGCACCGCCTGTCACTCCGGTGATAACCGTTTTCTACGAGGAGGTGAACCCGACATCAAATGCCACACAGCTTCAACATGGCCAGATTGTGGCGGGTTCGGAGCAGGTTGTCCTTTGGAAGACGGACAACCACACATCCTACAGGTATAACTCGACGGACAACAATGCCGTTTACATTATGAACGGAACCGAGGTCGCTCCATGGGGTTTCTCCGTCCCGATACTCCCGGTTGTTGGACCGATAGAGTTCACCATCCGAGACCAATGGGGTCCCGGACCCGCCGATGTTTTCTGGGGCCCGCCGAACGACCCGGCCTACGGGTGGATAGAGGGCGTTGACTACATCGTCGATAATGCGACCGGATACATCACAATCAACATTGACGGATGGGACCCGAGCATCAGCGTCTGCGAGTTCTATGTTAACTATTCATACTTATTGACAGATCAGTTGAGCGCACCTGCCGATTACGTGCTGGAGAACTCCACCGGTTCGGTGACGTTCAAGTTGGCCATCGGGGCTGATATCATCAACATAACTGCTAATTATTCGTATTATGTGTGCTCGTTCAGGGAGATCGTCCTGCCGCACACGGAAATCGAATCCCTAGGCCTCACCAGGTACGATGTCACCACCTGTGTGAAGAGCGTTGTAACCCCGGCAGAATACGAGTTCTTCTCGAACACGGGGATAATCAGGTTCATCTCAGAGGTCATGGGCATTTATTACATCAACGCTACATACCAATATTATGAGGGGCGCACCATTCTGCCCATGCTCGTCAACGTGGGTATGGGTGACAAGGCCTATTATGAGTTCGGAGGCGGGGACGACAGTTGCATCAACTCGCCGTGCGGGATGTCAGGAGGTTACTGCTTCGGCATAAGCGATCACGGCGGCGACCGCAGGTACTTCTACGTCGACCTTCCTGAAGAGGGCATGTTCGGCATCAAGGAGAACTTCAGGTCTTACCTTTCATTGGATTGGGAACGCCTCCCTACCGACATTGACGTCACCGTCTACGCGATCACGGACGACGAGACCATCACGTACTCCGACAATGCAGCGCCCTACTTCTTCGAGGAGGCCGGCAGGGGGCCATCATCCCCATCTGACATCCCGGCCAACTTCACGACATCATCCGGGGGCACGAACGAGACCGTTGTCTTCTCGTACGAACCCGGTCTGAATGTGGTGTGCCTTCGCACTAAACTGATGAACGGGACATCGCAATCCACCCCTTTCTCAGGCAAGGGCGGATACCTGCGCGTGACCGACCAGAGCCACTGCAGGGTGAGCACAAACAAGATATCGGGTCAGTTCCCGGTGACCATATGGTCCAACGTCGATTTCGATGACGGATTGACCTCGTCGGTTCTCGGACCAGCGGTAGGCAAGACATATTCGGCGGAGGAGGTCGAGCAGGACGAGATATTCCATGATATCACACAGGAGGACTGGTGGACAATAAATGCCAATGCGAAATATCTGAGGTTGATCGATGTGGAGGAGGGAACACTGAGCCTTGATGTCCAGATAATAGGCCACACCGATTGCCCGGACCTGGACCTGTGCCTGTTCTACGATGGCAAATGCGGTCAGGAGGACGGTGTTGCTCAATGGGACGAGTATATCGACAAATCCCTGTGCGACGGCATAGATAATTACGGTAATCCGGGCGCAAACCCGGCGTATGCTTATTCTGCCGGTGCGGGTTCGAACGAAGCTACAAAGGTCATTAGGCCAAAACCCGGGGTCTGGATCGTTAAGGTCGTTGGTTATGACGTGAAGGGCAGCCCCGGACATTTCGACCTGATCATTAAGATGATAAAGGAGGGTGTCAAGGGTTACGAGCTCTCGAGCAATCTGCCTGACATCGACCCCGTGGAGAACATCGTGGTTCATGACCGGACGGTCCCAAGGTTCAACCAGAACAGGTTCGACATACATTGGGATCTCCCTGAACGCACCGCAGAGGACGGGTCTTACAGCGGGATATTGTCATTCGGCAACCTGTATTCCCCTGGCTTGTTGCCAGTGCCCATAGACATATACCTGGACAGGGTAGCTCCGGTACATGTGCAGGTTTTACCCGGGCCGGGTTCGGTCACAGCGAATCCAAAAAAGAACATCGTTTGCATATTCTCGGAGGAATCCGGTGAATTGGACGGGGAAAGCGTTCATGTCACTCTCGACGGTAAGGACGTCTCCTCCCGGGTCGAGGTCTCGGTCAAACTTACTGCTGACTCCAACGGGAAGCTCGGATACTGGGGCGGTTCGGCGGTGTTCGCCCCTCACGCTTTAACTGACGGCGGTCACGTTGTTACAATTAGGTCCAAGGATTTTGCTGGAAACCTGGCCACCACATCCTACGGGTTCACCGTGGACACCAAAAGGCCGGTAATTACCTTCGACGGCCTGTCAGATACCTTGTACACAAACCAAGCCACGTTTGAGATATCTGGGAAGACGGAAACCGATGCATTGGTCAATGTCCTGTTGGGTACGGTACCCGCGGAGGTAAAGAGGGACCCAACTGGTAAGTTCCGGGCGATCGCGGATCTTGAGGAGGGCGACAATATACTCATGGTCAACGCAACAGATAAGGCCGGGAACGAAGAGAGGAGGACCTTTACAGTCGTCAGGGACTCTGTGAACCCGACCTTTGAACGAGCCATCTGCCTGGACGGGTCTTTGACCAATCAGGCCGATACCATCATTACGGGTTCTGTCAGCGAGGTCGGGACGATGAGCATCAATGGCTGTACGGAGGCTGTGAACAGCGATGGAAGCTTCAAAACATGGGTTAAGCTGACGGAGGGAGTAAACCCCTTCGCCTTTGAACTCACAGACCTCGCGGGTAACACAGGATATCAATGGCTGAACGTAACCCTGGATACCAGACCTCCAATAATATATCTCGATGACGTACATGATACGGTTGAGGAAGGTTGCATCAACATCTCGGGGACTGTAGAGGCCGGGTCGACCGTGACCATAAACGGGAAGCCCGTGCGCATCGATGTCACAAGGCAGCAGGCGGGTTCCTTCGGGAAGCTCGTCCAATTGAGCCCCGGACCGAACACCCTCGTTGTCGAGGCCAGGGACCAGGCAGGGAACTCAGAGGTCCTTCACTTGTGCGTCACTAGGGTGGCAGAGTCTGGCACTAACTATGCTGCGATAGGCCTCATGATTCTGTTGCTTGTCATCGGTTTGGTCCTGGGTTTATACTTTGCCCGACTCCTCTTCGGAGAACCAAGGCCCTCGGATGATGTCGAGGAGTCCGAAGATGAGTTGGAGGATAAGGACTGGGAGCCCGCACCGGACGCAGAAGCCCACGACGAGGTCCTTGCGGAGGATGAGGAGCCGGAAGAGCTCTCAACCGGGGCCAGGGAGAATGATACCGAAGTGACGGATGGGGGGGAGCCTGAGGACATCTCTTTTGAGCCGGAAGCCGAAGAACCTAGCTCTGATGGGCTTGGGTTTCGAGAATCCGCTGGGGAAATGGATGCGCCCGAAGCCGAAGAGGCCCAGCCAGATACTGAAATGGAAGATGCGGAATCCGAGGATGAGTTGGAGGATTCAACCATGGACGCTGAAGAATATCCCGGCGGGGCACTCTCCGATGAACCACATCCTGATGAGGAGGATCCCAGAATCGTGAATCTAAAGCAGGCCTTCCATGACGGCAAGATTTCAAAGGACCTTTACGAGAAGAACCTGAGGAGACTGAGTGGGGAGTAATAATTTTGATAATATCGTATACTGGTCTGCCATAAGATATATATAACAATCCCTATGTCCCCCTCCCAAAGCAGGTGCTTAATTGGCCAGAGGTTTACACACAGCCAGAAAGCTGAAGAAGAGCCGCCAGAAGTTCAGGTGGAACGACCGCAACTACAAGAAGCGGATGCTCAAGCTGAGAGAGAAGGCTGACCCTCTGGAAGGCTCGGCACAGGCAAGGGGAATCGTTTTGGAGAAGGTCGGCATCGAGGCCAAGCAGCCGAACTCCGCCATCAGGAAGTGCGTGAAGGTCCAGCTCATCAAGAACGGCAGGCAGATCACAGCCTTCGCGGTGGGCGACGGGGCCATCAACTTCATAGACGAGCACGACGAGGTGCTCGTCGAAGGAATCGGCGGAAGGATGGGGCGTTCGTACGGCGACATACCGGGCGTGAGGTTCAAGGTGATCCAGGTGAACAACGTCTCGCTGGACGAGATGGTCCGCGGCAGGAAGGAGAAGCCGGTGAGGTAGGCATATGGCTGACGAGGAACCCAAGAAGGACGAGAAGGCCCCGGAGCCGAAGAAGGAAGAGCCGGTAAAAGAAGAGAAGAAGCCCGAACCGAATGCTGAGGAAAGACCCAAGGAGCCAGCCCCCAAAGCTGAGGAAAAGCCAAAGGAGGACACGGCCCCGAAACCTGAGGAGAAAGCAGAGAAAAAGGCCCCAGCCAGCGACGAAGGCGAGGCAAAGAAGACAAGGGATGAAGCCAAGGAGTCGGGTGCTACCAAAGGGGATAAGCCTGCTCCGAAGGAGGCTCCTTCGGAGGAGAAGCCCGAGGAAGCCGAACCCAAGGGTGAGAAGCCGAAGGAAACCCCGCCGAAGGAGGAGAAGCCAGCAAAGGATGACAAACCTCCGGAACCGAAGGAAGCTCCAAAGAAGGAGGAAGCACCCAAACCGCCCAAGAGGGCGCCGGCTCAGTTCGACATGCTGCTGTTCGGCAAGTATGACACCTCCGACATCGTCGTCAACGACCTCGGGCTTGCCAGGTACATCAACCTTGACCCCATATCGGTGCCTCACAGCGGCGCCAAGCACGCTAACCGACCCTTCGCCAAGGGGAAGGTCCACATCATCGAGCGGCTGGTCAACAACATGATGCGCACCGAGGACAATACCGGCAAGAAGACAAAGTCCTATTCTGTGGTGGTCAAGGCATTCGACATCGTACAGTCCAAGACCAAGAAGAATCCCGTCCAGGTATTCATCGACGCCCTTGAGAATTGCACGCCCAGGGAGGAGGTGACACGGTTGAGGTACGGCGGTGTCTCGGTGCCGAAGGCGGTGGACACGAGCTCGTCCAGAAGGCTCGACATTGCCATCAGGAACATCTGCAAGGGCGCCGTGGCGGCCTCGCACAAGAACACGAAGTCCATCGAGATGTGCCTGGCCAACGAGATCATGCTCGCGGCGAAGGGCGACATGAACAGCTTTGCCGTAGCGAAGAAAGAAGAGGTGGAGCGCATCGCTGGCTCCGCCAGATGATGATTATTCAGGATTATTAGTTCAAGAGGGATTTACATGGGACGGAAAGAGGATAACATAAGAAAGGCCCAGGCCTTGATGACCAAGCCGATTCAGATCCGCAACATCGGAATAGCGGCGCACATCGACCACGGCAAGACCACGCTCAGCGATAACCTGATCGCGGGAGCCGGCATGATGTCGGAGGAACTGGCAGGGAAGCAGCTTCTGCTGGACTACGACGACCAGGAGCAAGCGCGCGGTATCACGATCAACGCGGCAAACGCATCGATGGTGCACGAGTTCGAGGGCCAGGAATACCTGGTTAACCTGATAGACACTCCCGGGCACGTGGATTTCGGCGGCGACGTGACACGTGCAATGAGGGCGGTGGACGGCTCGATCGTCGTTGTGTGCGCCGTCGAGGGCGTGATGCCCCAGACAGAGACCGTCATCAGGCAATCGCTTAAGGAGAAGGTCAAGCCGTTGCTGTTCATCAACAAGGTCGATCGCCTCATCAACGAGCTGGAAGTGACGCCCGAGCAGATGCAGGAGCGGTTCGTCAAGATCATCAACGAAGTGAACGGGCTGATCAACAAGATGGTGCCCCCCGAGTTCAAGAAGGAGTGGGGCCTCACCGTCGAGGAAGGGGGCGTTGCATTCGGCTCGGCATACCACAACTGGGCCATTTCGGTCCCGTTCATGAAGCAGACGGGAATTACGTTCAAGGACATCTACGATTTCTGCGACAAGGAGGACCAGAAGACGCTGGCCAAGAAGGCGCCCATACACCAGATACTCCTTGACATGGTGATAGACCATTTGCCCAACCCGCTCGACGCCCAGAAGATACGGATACCCAACATCTGGCACGGCGACATCGAATCCAAGATCGGCCAGAGCATGTTCAAGTGCAGTCCGTCGGGTCCTGTGGCGCTCATGGTCACGAAGATCATCATGGACCAGCACGCCGGGGAGGTCGCGATAGGCAGACTCTTCAGCGGCACAATCAAGAAGGGAGAGGCCCTCCACGTCATCGGCATGCCCAATCCCAACAGGACCCAGCAGGTCTCTTTATGTGTGGGAGCCGACCGCATTCCCGTTGAGGAGATCAGCGCAGGCAATATTGTTGCCGTTACCGGTCTGAAGGATGCCATCGCCGGCTCCACGGTCAGCGACGACCCAGCTACGGAGGCCTTCGAGAAGATAGTACATTACTCGGAACCCGTGGTCACCGTTGCGATAGAAGCGAAGCATACCAAGGACCTGCCCAAACTGGTCGAGGTCCTGAGGACGGTGGCGAAGGCAGACCCGTCCATACAGGTGGAGATCAATCAGGAAACTGGCGAGCACCTGATGTCAGGCATGGGCGAGCTTCACCTGGAGATCACAGAATACAGGATCGTCAACGAGCACGGCGTGGAGATCCAGGCATCACTGCCCATCGTCGTCTACAGAGAGGCGGTGGAGAAGACGACCGATTCGGAGTTCGAAGGAAAATCACCGAACAAGCACAACCGCTTCTACATCATCACCGAGCCGCTGGAGGAGCCAGTCATGCAGCATATCAAGGAAGGGAAGGTGCCTTCCGAAGGCGGTCGCGTAAAGGACCCGAAGGTCCTGCAGAAGGAGTTCCAGGAGCTGGGCATGGACAAGGACGAGGCCAAGAACGTGGAGTGCATCTACGGTCCGAACGTCTTCCTGGACATGACCAAGGGTATACAGTACTTGCACGAGACAATGGAGTTGTGCAGGGAGGCCTTCACCGAGGCGATGAAGAAGGGGCCACTGGCCGACGAGAAGTGCATGGGCGTCAAGGTCAAACTGATGGACGCGAAGCTTCACGAGGACAGCATACACCGCGGTCCCGCCCAGGTGATCCCCGCGGTGCGCCAGGCTGTATACGGAGCCATGTGCGTGAGCAAGCGCATGCTTCTGGAGCCGAAGCAGAGGGTCTTCATCAACGTTCCCCAGGACGTGATGGGAGCCGCGACGAGCGAGATGCAGGGAAGGCGCGGGACCATCGAGGACATGACCCAGGAGGGCGACATGGTCACCATCAAGGCCAACGCGCCGGTTTCGGAAATGTTCGGCTTCTCGAACTCGATGAGGAGCGTAACGGGCGGTCGCGCGTTGTGGTCCACCGAGAACAGCGGGTTCGAGCGCATCCCGAGGGAACTGCAGGACGAGGTCGTTGCCCAGATAAGGACGCGGAAGGGGCTCAAGCCAGAGCCTTACGACGTCGCGTATTACTCGGCTTAGGGTCATCGCGTATCACAATTGCACGGTATTCGTCAATGTCCGAATTCCGCGGTGCAATATCCATTCGGCTGGTAACAATACGCAACCGTTTCGCGGATTACTGGCCTATTCAATCTCCGTATAGTATAAATACGAGATAGATATAGAGGAACAGCACATATCTTCATTTGGAGGAATGATGTATGGCAGATAAACCACACATGAACATAGTGTTCATCGGTCACGTCGACCACGGAAAATCGACCCTGGTAGGCAGGATGCTGTTGGACACTGGAACAATTGAGCCACACATAATCGAGAAGTACAGGAAAGAGGCGGCTGACAAGGGCAAGGCCAGCTTTGAGTTCGCTTGGGTTATGGACGGGCTGAAGGAGGAGAGAGAGCGCGGGCTGACCATCGACGTCGCCCACAAGAGATTTGACACAGACAAGTTCTACTTCACTGTCATTGACGCTCCCGGCCACCGTGACTTCGTCAAGAACATGATCACCGGAACCAGCCAAGCAGACGCGGCTGTCCTGGTCGTAGCAGCCCAGCACGGTGTTGAGGCCCAGACGAAGGAGCACGTGTTCCTCTCCAGGACCCTCGGTGTCGAGCAGGTCATCGTAGCCATCAACCAGATGGACGCCACACAACCCGCCTACGACGAGGCCAGGTACAAAGAGGTGAAAGGCCAGGTCGAGACCCTGATGAAGTCGGTGGGCTACAAGGACGAGCAGATGAAATTCCTCCCAGTCAGCGCATTCAAGGGGGACAACGCAACAAAACCGCCGTCCGAGAACATGCCCTGGTACAAGGGCAATACGCTCCTTCAGGAGCTGGACGCCTTGGTCCTGCCACAGAAGGCCACGGACCTGCCGTTGCGCTGGCCCATTCAGGACGTTTACACCATCACCGGTGTCGGAACGGTGCCCGTCGGTCGTGTCGAGACCGGCGTTCTCAAACCGGACCAGAAGATCATCTTCATGCCGTCCAACAAGGTCGGTGAGGTGAAGAGCATCGAGATGCACCACCAGGAGATCCCGAAGGCCGAGCCCGGAGACAACGTCGGAGCCAACATCCGCGGCATTGCCAAGAACGAGGTACGACGGGGCGACGTGGGCGGACCGTCGGACAACCCGCCGTCAGTGGCCAAGACCTTCACGGCTCAGATTATGGTGCTCAACCACCCGAGCGTGTTGACGGTCGGATACACCCCGGTATTCCACTGCCACACGGCCCAGGTCGCTTGCACCGTCCTCGAGATCCAGAAGAAGCTGGACCCGAAGACCGGGGCGACCGTTGCCGAGAACCCGGAGTTCATCAAGACGGGCGACGCGGCCATCATCAAGGTGCAGCCAACGAGGCCGATGGTCATCGAGACCGCGAAAGAGTTCCCGCAGCTGGGAAGGTTCGCCATCCGTGACATGGGCCAGACAGTGGCCGCCGGCATGTGCATCGCGGTGGAAAAGAAGGAGATGTGAGTCTCCTTCACCCTTTCTCTTTTTCTTATGATTTTGATTTAAAATCCTTATGACGTGAAAAGGGGGGTATGTTTGGCGGACCAACGAGCGCGGATATCATTGAGCGGCACCGACCCGAAGAAGGTGGACAGCGTGTGCCAGCAGATAAAGAAGATATCGGAGCGCACCGGCGTGAGCATGAGCGGCCCCATCCCCATGCCCACGAAGCGCCTGGTCGTCCCGTGCAGAAAATCGCCGGACGGCGAGGGCACGGAGACCTGGGAGAGATGGGAAATGAGAATCCACAAAAGGTTAATAGATCTAGATGCCGATGAGCGCGCACTGCGCTCATTGATGAGGATCCAGGTTCCGGACGGCGTCAACATCGAGATCATACTTCGCAACTAGAATTTTGACATCCCCGCGCTAATACACGGGTTTTGAATCGCCTTACAGTTTGTGTTGTCACACGAGCCAGATTTTCTGAATCTGGCGTTCGAACCCCGCCATCACAGGCGGGGCTTGGTGGGTTTGATTCAACCGTGGTGATTAGGTTATTTGTCCATCCCCGCCAGCAATTTTCTGGCCTCTTCAAAATCCTTGTCTATTTCCAGCGCGGCCTCGGCACATTGCCGTGCCTGCTTCGCGTTGCCCTGCTTTTGATAGACCTTCGCATTGCCCAGCCACGCCCAGATGTATCGGTCGTGGATGCCCAGCGCGGTGTCGAAGTGCCTGGCGGCTTCCTTAAGATTTCCAGCTTCCAGATGGGCGTTCCCCAATTCATAGAGGGCTTCAATGTTCCTCGGATTGTGCAAGACAGCTTTTTCGAAGCTGGCGAGTGCGTCCTCGCGTCGGTTCGTTTCCATCTCGATCTTTCCCTTCACGACGAGGGCGCGGGAGCCGAGATTGGGCCTGGC
>LSSH01000034.1 GCA_001595885.1 Candidatus Proteinoplasmatales archaeon SG8-5
TCGAGGAGGCGGCCAGGCCAGACATCGGCCTCGACGAGAAGTTCACCGGCGAGTGGGTCCAAAAGTTCTGCAAGGTCGCGGAGGAGAACGTCGCAGCACCAACCGCCTCCGTGGACGGCTACCTCGAGATCACCTGCCCTTGCGCGGACGGCGTCGAGAAGATCAAGGAGGCGCTGAAGGCCGCCGAGAAGGTGGGCAACGGAAGCGTTGAGGTCCAGTACCTCGGGGCTCCGAAATACCGCATTATAGCCACCAAAGAGGAGTACAAGGGGGCTGAGGAGCTCATCAGGAAGGCGGCGGAGGCGGCCATAGCCAGCATCGAGGATTGCGGTGGAACCGGCAGGTTCGACAGGGAGGGGGCCAAGTGAGCTCCCGGATCCTGAAGTGCGTGGACTGCGGCTCCTACACCCTCAAGAAGGAGTGTGCCTGCGGAGGCTCCGCGGTGACTCCCCACCCGCCGAGGTTCTCCCCGGAGGACAGGTACGGCAAGTACAGGCGGCAGCTGAAGGCGCTGGCCAAGGAGGGCTGAAATGGAATCGGTTACCATCAGATACACGGAGGAGCCGACACTGAACAAGCCCATCCTCATCGAGGGGCTGCCCGGCGTGGGCAACGTGGGAAAGCTCGCGGCCGAGTACCTGGTGAAGAAACTGGAGGCCAAGAAGTTCGCCAGCATCTATTCAAAGCACTTCCCGCCGCAGGTCCTCATCGGAGAGGACGGCGTCATAAGGCTCGTGTCGAACGACCTCTTCTACCACAGGATCGAGGGCGCCAACGACCTCATCATCCTCATCGGGGATTACCAGGGTACCTCCCAGGAAGGCCAGTACGACCTATCGGAGAAGGTCGTCGACCTGTTCTCTATCATGGGAGGTGAGATGGTGTACACGCTCGGGGGCTGGAGCGTGGGCAGGATTGTGCAGGAGCCTAGGGTCCTCGGCGCCGCCACCTCTCCCGAGATCGTCGAGAAACTGAAGAACGCTGGTGTGGCATTTTCCAAGGACGAGCCGGCCGGCGGCATCGTCGGTGCCGCGGGTCTTCTTCTCGGCATAGGGCAACTGAGAGGGCTGGAGGCCGCGTGCCTCATGGGCGAGACCTCCGGATACTTCTCCGACCCCAAGAGCGCGCAGAACCTGCTCGAGATACTGGTAAAAATCCTGAACATCGACATCGACTTCACGGACCTGGAGGCGAGGGCGAAGGAACTCGACGACCTCACTGCCAGGCTTGAGGAGCCAATGTCGGAGGAGCCCGGCGGGAAGGACGAGCTCAACTACTTCGGTTAGAATGCGGATTTCAGGCGTCGTACACCTACATATTATCTTCAATAACAAACGGTATACGACAATCTCTGCCATGCAAGAGGTTTAATTGTATATATCTGTGCTGGAGGTTAGTATACTCTGCCTTGCTAGAGGTTTAATTGTATATATCTGTGCTGGAGGTTAGTACTCTCTGCCATGCAAGAGGTTTAATTGTATACATCTGTGCTGGAGGTTAGTAAACTCTGCCTTGCTAGAGGTTACATTTGGAGATATGCGTGCATGAGGTTCTGCCTTGTTTAGAGTTTGCATCGGTGAATGGCTATCTCTTCTACTTTTTCTTGTATCTTGTCGCAATCCCTTCTTCAATCTCGTCCAGATATTTGCCGACATCGATGCCGTAGGACCTGGCCACAATGAGGACCGCGACTTCGGTCTCCACTCCCATCCTGTCCTGGATTGTATTGACCTCGGAAATGACCTTCTTCGCGGGCACCTCCTTTTCTGCCGAAATCTTATCCACCAGCTTCAGGAACATGCCCTTCGGGCGGGTGGGGGACCTGAGCAGCTCCGGACTCGGTTTGTACCCGGACGGGGCCTTCACCGATCTGTGATCGAAGGTCGGCTTGACCTTGTCGCCGTCGAGGACCAGAAGCTCGCTCTCGATGCCGATGTCGAGGAGTCTTTGCGCCTCCTTCGGCGTGAACCACCGCAGGTCGAAAGAAGCGGCGAACACGAACTCCTTCTCCGCGAGCTCCCCCTTGCCCTTCTTGGCGAACACCTGGGCCAGTGCCACCTCGAGCTCACTCGTCATCAAAATCTCCCAGGCTTCTGAAATCTATCAAAGCGCCCGTCGCCCCCGCTGAATCGAGCTCGGTGATGGCATCCGGTTTGATATGACCTGCCACGTAACAATCATCGAACTTCCCGGCCAGCTTCCCGACCAGATCCGTGTCGGGCGGTCTGTCGTCCCTTAGGCCGCCGAGGTCGAACAGCATGGCCTTCCTCACTCCTAGTTCATGGGCCTTGGTCAGCAGCTCATCGACAGACATGGCCTTGACTTTTTTATCACCGGTTACGATGCCGTCATCATAGTCCAGTGAGAAAATGACGTTCTCCGAGAGCTCTATAGCTTCCTCAAGGTGTTTAAGGTTGTAAACGGATTTCGTACCCACAACGACCATGGCCGCGCCCGATATCAGGACGTCGGCCGCCCCGCCGCACGTCAATGAACCGGCATCCACCCACAGCTCCTTGTGGCTGGACATCTTGGTGATGAGGTTCAGGTCAGGACGGTTTGCCTCGATACCGTCGATGTCAAGGATGAACACTACGTCCGAATCCAGTTCCTGAACCAGATTGCCAGGGCTGCGGTACCTGCCCTCCTCGTTCCTGTGGAACCTGTACTGGCCGCCTTCGACCTCGACAACGCGACCGGACATGATGGACACGGCAGGGATCAACTTCATGGGGCCTTTAACGACGAATCGCATAAAAAATAATTGGAAAGGGTGGGACGGTGTCCCATTTGCATGGTCACGTTTCAATTTGGACAGAGCATGTCCATTTAGAGAGAATGACATAATCCTCAAATGTGACCATATTTCAACCGAGAATGAACCGTATGATTACGGATTCACTCTCCGTCTATCAACTGGCACAGGCTGGTGACCTCGCGCTCGCCCTCGATGATGTCCTGGACCTTGTCCAGGTTCACTATCAGGCTGACGAACTCGCGACCGTCCGAGCCGGTGAACCTCTCGGCCTTCGAGAAGGCCGCGGCGTCGATGCTGAGGTTCAGCGCCCCCCCGCCTCTGCTTTTTCTCACGTAGCCGACGAGCTGCGATTGCGTTGCCATTGTTTCTCACCTCCTTTGTTTGCTAACCGTTTGTGGGAGGAGGTTCATTCCGAAAATGGACCGGCCGATGCCGGATTCTGTTCTCAGTGTTTCACCTCCGTTCGCTTTCTCAGCCGCCGGTAACGGAACGCCGGCGACGAATGAACTAGGGCGGGGGATTATATAAGGGGAAGCGGGAGGTCGGCGAAAGTGTTCTGTTAATTTTATAAGCAACCATTAAATAATATTATGCTCATATCGTCTTGCAGGATGCGGATGGGATGCAGTTAGACACGTTGAACTTCTTGGCCAATATAGCCATAATGATGATTATGGCGCTTATTCTGGGTTATATCGCCAATAAATTGGGTCAACCTGCAATGCTCGGATACCTGTTCGCCGGCATGATAATCGGCCCGTACAGCTGGAGCCAGTTGATCAACAACACAGAAGAGATCGAGGCCCTGGCCAAGGTTGGTGTGTCCCTTCTTCTTTTTGTGGTCGGGCTGGAGTTCTCGCCCAGGAAGCTGAAGAACATCTGGCGTCCCTCCGCGCTAAGCGGTACGTTCGAGATGCTCCTCATGTTCCTCCTCGGGACCGTTGTCGGCCTTGTCCTCGGTTGGACGCTGTGGGAGTCCTTCTTCCTCGGCACGATGCTGATGATATCGTCCACGATAATAATCATCAAGGTCCTGAGCGAGACGGGACAGCTGGATACCCTTCACGGCCGCCTGTTGGTCGGCCGCCTCATCGTCGAGGACATCGGCGCGATAGTCATCATAACAACGATCTCCAGCATGACCTCGGACGTGGACGATCTCTGGCTCAGGTTCCTACCCATTATGATAGGGTTGATTTTCCTGATAGTCGTGATACTGGCCGGTCGCCGAATTTTCCCCCACATCATCGAAAGCGTTAGCAGGGCGCACTCGAAGGAACTGTTCCTTCTGACCGTCTTCGGCATATGCATCGGAGTTGCCGTGATCTCTGAAATGTTCGGGCTGTCGTTAGCGCTGGGAGCCTTCATGGCCGGTGTGATACTGTCCGAGAGCGAGCACAATCTCGACATTATGAGCCAGATCAAGCCTCTGAAGGATGTGTTCCTAATAATTTTCTTCGTTTCGGTCGGCATGACGATCAACCCGAACTACTTCCTCAACAACCCGTTCCCAATAATCGTCGTCATCGCGGTACTCATGGGGGGCAAATGCCTGGCCAACTCGATAACCACTAGGCTCATGGGCTATCATCCCAAGACCTCGGTGATGGTGGGCATGAGCATGATGCAGATCGGCGAGTTCTCGTTCATCATCGCCACCCTCGGGGTCGAGGCCGGCATCCTTTTGACAGAGCCCGGTGTGTATTCGGAGACTTATTCTGTGATCGTTACCGCCGCGCTCATCACCATGGTCTTCACCCCGTATGCTATCAAGTCAGGCCCGGGAGTGTACAACTGGCTGGCCGACCACAAGCTCGTCAGGGTTCATCCGGAGGAGGAAGAGGTCGGGGAGCTGGACAAGGAAAGGTCGGAGCGCGTTGCCAGGAAGGAGAAACACGGCACCCACATCCTCGTGCTAGGCTACGCCGAGGTGGTCCAGGAGACCATAGCATGCTTGGACCTGGCCGAGCAGCACTATACTATCGTGGACTACGATCCCGCAAAGGTCGCGCGAATGAGGGAGAGGGGTATAGATGCGGTCTACGGGGACGCGGCCAACTATGACGTGCTCCACTGGGCCGGCGTCGACATAGCCACCCTCATCATCGTAGTCGTTTCAGACACCATCGACGCGGAGAACGCCATCAATCACTGCCATAATGCAAATCCCGACGCCTACATCGTCGCCAGGGCGTACGGCAACTTCGACAAGGAGAGGCTGGGTCGTTTCGCGGACGACGTCATCATCTCCGAGGAGGTGGCGGGTCGGCGGATGGCCTGGCATGTGCTCCGTGACATCGGCCTCGAGGACGAGGCCATCAAGCAGGACATCAGGATAGTCCACAGGGAGATGGTGCAGAAGGCAAGTGAAGAGAAATCCGAAAAGAATGGTAGGGAAGGATACCAGGACCTGGGGGCCACCGGGCCCGGGGACAAGGGTCAGGAAGGACCACAGGGGAGACAACCTGGCTGATATCGAAGTATCACCAGAACGACAACGGTGTCGTTCCTCACTGGCAATTAAGAAATTATCAGAACGACGGCATCCCCGTCATTCAAACCGAACTTCTTGCGCAGCCGCTCGGCCGAGATCACCTCTATCACGTCCCTGTGGTGGGTGCGCTTCGGCAGTACGATGGCGCATTCGGCGTCCCCGATCTTCACTGGAATGCAGGACACGGCGCCGAAGGTCCGGCCCTTGGCCTTGAAGCCCGCTATCTCGATTGCACTTGACTGCACCATGCCCAGTTTCTCGAAATCATCCTCGGAGACCTTCAGGTTCAGCGTGCCTTCGAAGGGCACGAACCCGAGCTTCGATGAGAACTGGTCCTTGTACTCCGGCTGCTTGAGATAATATTCGCCCTCACCCAGGCCGGTCGCGACCTTGCCCTTTATCGTCATGCTGGGCCTCTTTTCGAAGATGTGATGATAATCCGCAAACTCCTTTCTGAGCAGGGCGATGCCGTCCTTGGTCAGCCTGAGGCTCTGGCCGCGGGTGCCGAGCTTGCGGGTCAGCAGGCCTTCGTCCAGCAGTGCCAGTATTCTATTGGAAGCGGTCTGCTGGCTCACCCCGAGTTCCCTCCCCAGCTCCTTGGTCGAGACGGTAATGTATCCGTTCGCCGCTCCTCTTAGGGCCAGCGTCTTCAAGGTCTGCACCCTGAATGCCATGGTTGCCTGATATGATTCATCGGTAAAACCCTTTTCTATGGCCTTGCCATAAGGTCCGGTGTGAAGGAAGCGGCTATCAGGGTTGCGGACAGGCTGAGGCGTTCGAACCACGTCCTAATCGCCAGCCACATTGACGCCGACGGCATTTCGGCCGCGGGCATCGCCTCCTTGGCCCTCGACTACGTCGGCATAGACAACAGTGTCAAGTTCACCAAGAAGCTGGATGCCGAGTTCGTCGGTGAGTTGAAGGAGTCGGAGCTTGTATGGTTCACTGACCTCGGGAGCGGCTCTCTGGACATCCTCGGCGGCCTGGATTGCGTGATCACGGACCATCACGTGCCCTCGTCGGCTCAGCCTGTATCCAAGAAAGGGGGGAAGACCCTTTTCGATTATGCGGACGAACCCCCAGTTGAAATCCTCCAGGTTAACCCGCACCTGGCCGACAAGGACGGTGCAGGCGACATCAGCGGCGCCGGCACGGCCTACCTCGTGGCTAAGGCGCTCGACCAAGAGCTAAGGTGCCTCTCATACCTGGCCGTGGTGGGCGCTGTCGGTGACATGCAGGACCGTGCCAACGGCCGTCTGATGGGCACGAACAGGGATATACTGGCAGACGGTGAGAAGGCCGGGGTGTTGGAGGTCATAGAGGACCTCAACCTGTTCGGCCGGGAGACCAGGCCCGTGTGGAAGATGCTGCAGTATTCGGGTGACGTGAAGTTACCAGGGATTACTGACGACTACGAGGGCAGCATGGGCTTCTTCATGGAACTGGAGATCGATCTGAAGAGGGGAGAGGAATGGCGTCGTTGGGTTGACCTGCGAAAGGCTGAGAAGAGGCAGGTCATCTCGGCGCTGGCCAGGCTGGCGCCGAGGGAGGAGCTGATAGGCGAGGTCTACATATTCCCCAATGAGAAGGAGGGCACGCCCCTGCACGAGGCAAAGGAGTTCTCCACGCTGCTCAACTCCTGCGGCCGGTATGATTCGCCGGAGCTTGGCCTTGCGGTTTGCAAGGGCGACAGGAAGGAATCGCTGGACCTGGCCCTCGGGCTCAGACGCGGCCACAAGAAGCAGCTTGTCGAGTCCATTGAGGTCATGCTCGACGTGGGAGTTCAGGAACTGGACAACATCCAGCACGTCCACGTCGGCGGCATGATCCGCGACACCATCGTGGGGACGGTGGCCGGCATGCTGTTGGGTGGGGGCAAGGTCAATCCCTCAAAGCCCATTTTCGCCATGGCCGAGTCCGACGACGGCATCAAGGTCTCGGGGCGTGGTACGAAGGAGCTGGTCGGCCGCGGCCTGGACCTTTCCGAGGTGATGAACCGGGTCACCGAGCAACTCGGGGGAGTTGGCGGCGGTCATAACATAGCCGCCGGGGCGACCATTCAACCGGATCAGGTTGACGAGTTCCTGGACCTGGCCGATAGACTTGTCGGGAAGCAGTTAAAAGTCTAGGAGCGTGCAATTCTTGACCTTGTCGTTCTCGAACATCGAGCTCATTGCCCCTTCCATCATCTTGATGCGCTCGTAGACGTAACCTGAAACCTCAAACTCCTCGGCTATTTCCTTCGAGATGTCCAGGTACTTTCTCACGCTTGCCTCGTGGACCGTCATCGTCAGGTTGTGGCCGCATGAGCAGCGGCCGGCCAGGGGCATGCGCCTGTACTTGGTGTTGCACCTTGTGCAGCGGAGCTTCTGCGAGGAGAACTTCTTGAGGTTGCCGGCCATGTCGGGGAGGAAGTGGTTGGTGATGAGGCGTTCGGCCACGTCCCTCTCGTCGACGGCGCATATGCGTCTTGCCAGGTCCAGCTGGAGCTGGGTCTTCTCCGCCATAGTGCCCAGGGTCTTGTACGCCGAGACGGTGGGGCCGGAGGCGATGTCGTCAGTGTCCAGTGTAAAGCCGAACTTCTCGTATTGGAGCACCGAGCCTATGCGGCTGCCGACGGTATCAAGAACATTCTCCACGCTCTTGGGATTGGCGTTCCTCATGGTCGCCTCGTAGAACTCGGCGGGGTAGGAGAACATGACGTCGATGTTGTGCGCCTCCTTGTCGATCTCGTTGGGGTCTATTCTCGTCACCAGGATGAGGGGGGCGTCCATTCGGCCGCCGCGTTTTTCGGGCAGGAAGGAAACCGAGAAGTTGAGCAAACCGTCCAGCAGGAGCATGAAGCAGTCCTCGTCGCCGTCGCAGTTGCGGCGCTTCGCCGCGTGGAAGTAAGGGTGCGCGAAGCCGACGTTGGCCTTCGTATAACCGATCAACCTGGCCAGGACGCCGCCGGACGTGTGGGGTGAGAGACCGAGCAGGCTGGCCCCCACCAGGTCCTCGCGTTTCTTTGCATCGTAGAATGACTCCAGGCCGTAGAAGGAGGTGAGCAGCTCGTCAACGAAGTCCGCCACCTTGAGGAGGTAATCGCCGCCGTTCTCGGGAAGTATTATGTCCTGTGATTTGAGCTCGACCAGCTGGTTCGGGTCACTCAATTCCTTGCCGTCAAGGTCGCGGGTGTAGCCCAGCTCGTTCAGCCGCTTCACGCTCGTGCCTATCTCACGGGGTCGGAAGTGGGTGAGGGGCGCGTCGGTGCAATCGAACCTGGCAGTACCGTCCTTGAACACGAACACGCCGTGCTTTGCCCTGAGTATGCCCTTGTCCGGCATCTCCGGCGTCTTGTTCTTCGATATCATGCCCTGAACGCCCTTCACCTTCGGCAGCTCGTGTATGTCCAGTCGACGGCGGGCCCCGTTCAGGATTTGGTGCATGTTCACCTTCTGGTCCTGGTATCGGTCCTTCGAGACGGTATAACCGCCGCACTCGCAGAGGGGCAGGAACCCGTGCTCGTTGCATTCGGTGCAGACGCGCGAGTCCAGGTCAAGCTTGAGGCCGGAGGCGGCAAAGCCCTCGGCCTTGTTGAGGAGGCGCTGGGGGCCGCCCGCGGTGCCCACGGGGAAGAGGCCGTGCACGGGCGGGTTCATCTTCCTCTCGCTGGCCTTCTCGGGTCTGGCCATGCGCGCGCCGATGAGGGTGCCGCACTTGTCGGCGATTCGGAAACCCGCCAGCGATGAGACGTAATCGAGAGTGCTGGCCTTGCTCTTCTTCCCCGGCTTTCTCGCTCTCATCTTGCCCCCTTTGACGTCAATACCGAGGGAGGCTATGAGTGCGATACCGTTCTCGAGCTTGACGGTGTCCTTCTTCCCCTTCCTGTGGGGAATGCCGAGCTCGATGAGTAACTTCCTCGTTTGGATCTTGTCGGGAAGGGCAAGGTGGTCGGGCTCCACCTTGCCCTTCTCTTGAATCTCGATACGAAGTGCATCGACATCTTCAATCGATATGTTGTTCCAGAGGAACGTGAACGAGGGGTGCAGGGGCACGTCCTTCTCCTTGGCCAGTTTGATAGCCATCTCCAGGTCGATGTCCGCGTGTTTGACAGGGTCCTTCACCCCGGCCTCCTTCAGGTCGGTGAGGTACCAGCCAAGGTCATAGACGCCGGGAACCAGCGGGTGGTTGTTCTCGAGGAACTCGCCGGCGGGAATGAGGACCTCGCCCAGCTCGATGATGCGGTCCACCTTATTTGGGTCGAGTTTTACCGCTGCCTTTACCGAGTCAACACGCACCAGGTCACCGTTACTCATCAGGACCAAGGGACCTTCTAGCCTGTCGCAGGGGGTGGTGATGCCGGCCTTTCCAGGCCTTTCGATCTTGATCTGCGTGCCGATGGCGAGGGTGTCGCGGAGCACGTGCATCGTCGCGGGGTGTATGCTGATGGAGGCCAATCCAGCTGTTCTGGAGCGCCCGTATCTCAGGCGGAAGCCCCCCTTCCTGCTGGGGTGGGATAACACGGGTCGCCCCGCGACCAGGTCCTTGATGAACTTCTCGCTCGGTTCGAGGCCGTTTATCTCCTCCTTGTCACTGGCCTTAGCCTTCAGCTTCATGACCTTGTCTATGAACTCCCAATCACTGATCTTGAACTTCTTCACGTGCTTCTGCAGCTTCGAGGCCTTGAGGCACAGGCCTTCGGCGACGACCAGGCAGGCGCCGCCCCTGAGGCGGTTGGTGCCCATGCGCGGCAGGTCTCGGTAGCCTGAGATTTCCGCATCTTCCGTGCCCTCGCCGTCCACGCAGACGGGGCAGCCGCCGACTGCGAGCTCGACCTCCTTTTCTGGGGGTTCGTACTGCAGGTGCTGCACCTGGCGGTAGAGGGGGATCTCCTCCTTCCACCTCTCCACCTCCTCCCTCGTGGCCCTGTAGGCGCCTATGTCAAGCTCCCTGCGTACGACGTCGGCGATGAGTACGCTCATGGCCTGGCCGGTACCGCCTGCAGACCTGATCGGACCCGCAAAGCTTATCGCTGCGTAAGATGACTTGCCGCTGCCCCTCACCTCTACGCCGGCGATGCCGTCGAGGGGCGCAACAAGGATGCCCTCGGTCAGCACAGCAAGACCGACCCTCACCGCCTTGTCCAGCGCCACCGCCTTGGACCGACCCTTCAGCTCCCGGGCGACCTTCTTGGCTATGCGGATGCTCATCTCCTCGCGGTCGTACTTCTGGGACATCTCCCTGATGAGGCTCGCCACGCCTTCTAGGTTGAGGAGCTTCTCCACCCTGGATGCCAGATCCTGAGCCTGTGGTATCTCGACCTCGAGCGAGGGGTCTAGTCCCTTCTTGCGGGCCTCGGCCGCGACCCAGTAGCACTCGTCCGCCATCGACTGAAGCGCTCCGAAGTACATGGTCATCTCCTTGCTGGCCGCCAATCCCATATGAGTATCTCCCGCGAGTATGCCCTCTGGCCCAAACGACAGGAAAAACGGGCTCTCCCATAGCCCGGAGTCCTCTTTCAGACCTGTATCGGCACGGGGAATTTTAAGATTTGCTTTGGCGCGTCATCGTGCATTCCCGCGTTGATAAATATCCGTGCGTTTCGGCGCAGCGATCGCAGTCCGACAACCTTCACATGACCTCCGAAAATGAACCTTTGGCCAGCAAAATCTAAATACGGAGATGGGGTTTGTGAACGTATGGATGAGAACGGTAAGAACCGTGGGGACATCAACCGCATGTTCCACGAGTATTACGACCTCATGAGGTTCAAGGTGACGCGCATCCTGCTCGTGTCGAGCCTCTACGACGCCTTCACCCTCGAGGAGGACGGCCTGCTTACAAACCAGATCTCATCCCATTATTCGGAGTTCGAGCTTTCCACGCCCCCGCAGGTCATAAGGGTGTCCTCCGGGGTGGAGGCGCTTGAGGAGCTCAGGTGGAGGCACTACGACCTGGTCATCACGATGGCCAGGCTCATCGACATGGACCCTTACGAGTTCGGCGAAAGGGCGAAGAACATGCAGTCGGAGACGCCGGTCATCCTGCTATTGACTGACAGGGGAGACCTGGCGACCTTCCACAGGCCGGGCGATAGTGAAAGCATCGATAAGGTCTTCTACTGGAGCGGCGATTCCAACCTGTTCCTGGCCATCATCAAATACGTGGAGGACCAAATAAACGCGAGGAACGACACCAAGTCCGGATTGGTAAGCGTCATCCTCGTCATCGAGGACTCGCCCCGTTTCTATTCGATGTTCCTGCCCATTATCCTGAGGGAGGTGATGGAGCAGACCGGCTCACTCATTGCCGAGGGTCTGAACGAGCATGAGAAGCTGTTCAGGAAGAAGGCCAGGCCGAAGATCATCCTCGCTGAGACCTATGACGAGGCCATGGAGAAGTACGAGGTCTTCAAGAACAACATCATAGGCGTTATCACCGACGTGTCTTACGAGCGGGGGGGCGAGAGAGACCTGGAAGCGGGTTTTCACTTCATCGAGGGCATCGACCACCAGATACCCGTGCTGGTCCAATCCTCACAGGAGAAATTCCGGGAGAGGGCCGAGGCTCAGGGCAACCGTTTCCTCGACAAGCGCTCGGACACGCTACTTCAGGACCTGAGGTACTTCTTCAGGGATTGCCTGGGGTTCGGCGATTTCGTGTTCAGGGTTCCGGGCGGGGAGGTGGTGGGCAGGGCCCAGGACATGCGCGAGTTCATAGACATCGTCAAGGAGGTCTCCATCGATTCATTGAGGCTGCACGGCAGCGCCAACCAGTTCTCCAACTGGCTCAGGGCAAGGGGCGAGTTCGCCCTCGCCCTCAAGCTGAGGAGCAAGAGGATTGACGATTTCAAGGATGCCGAGGATATGCGCCAGTTCCTCATCGATGCGTTCAGGGAGTCCAGGGAGGCCAAGCAGAGGGGCGTTATCACAGATTTCTCGCGTCAATCCTTCGAGTTCGAGGGGACGTTCACGCGTCTTGGCAAGGGATCGCTGGGGGGCAAGGGCCGTGGTCTGGCCTTCCTCGGGGCCCTCATCAACAGGAGCGGCATCGGCTTTCCCGACTTAAAGGTCAACATACCAGATACCATGGTCATAGGAACGGACGAGTTCGACACCTTCCTTGACGAGAACGACCTACAGGCCGCCCTGAAGACAGACATGTCGGACGGGGAGGTGATGGAGGAATTCCTAGAGGCGCGGATGCCGTCCGGCATAAGGGATGCGCTGAGGACCTATCTTGAAAACGTGCACTGGCCCATCGCGGTCCGCTCTTCAAGCCTGCTCGAGGACTCGCAGAACCAGCCCTTCGCGGGCATATACGCCACCTACATACTCCCTAACAACTGCGAGGATGAGGAGATGCGCCTGGACCAGCTGTGCCAGGCCATCAAGCTCGTGTACGCCTCGACCTTCTCGAAGTCCGCCCAATCCTACATACAAAGCACCGTCCACATGGCCGAGGAGGAGAAGATGGCCGTGGTCGTGCAGAAGCTGGTGGGCAGGGCCCACGGCACGCGGTTCTATCCCATGTTATCTGGGGTGGCGCAGTCATACAATTTCTATCCGGTCAAGCCGCTCAAACGCGAGGAAGGCATAGTCAGCCTCGCCCTGGGCCTGGGCAACACGGTGGTGGAGGGCGAACAGGTTCTGAGCTTCTCCCCAAAGCACCCTAAGGTCATCCCGGGCTTCACAACCCCCGAGGAGGCCATGAAGAACTCCCAGCAGACGTTCTACGCGCTGAACCTGGAGCTCACGTGCTTCGACCTCACGGTGGGCGAGAACGTCACGTTGCTCAAGCTGCCCATCAGGGCCGCAGAGGAGGACGGCGGCCTTGACCAGGTGGCAAGCACCTTCGACGCCAACGACAACCGCCTCAGGGACGGCATCGGAATCTCTGGACCGAGGGTCATCACCTTCGCTGGAATACTGAAGTACGACATGATACCGCTGGTCGGCATTGTCAAGGAGCTGTTGAACATCGGACAGAGCGGCATGGGAAGACCGGTGGAGATCGAGTTCGCCCTTTCCGAGGATGACGACGGCAAACCGGTGGTACATGTCCTTCAGATACGCCCACTCGTGACGATGAGGGAGCACAAAGAGGTACACATCAGCGAGGGGGATAGGGAAAGTGCGCTGGCCTATACGGATAGGGCGCTGGGCAACGGCATACTGGAAGATATCAGCGACATCGTCTACGTCCCTCCAGGGCTCTTTGATTCGTCAAGGACCGTGGAGATCGCCAGGGAGATAGGGGAGATCAACAAGGAGCTGGAGAGGCCTTACATACTCATCGGCCCCGGGCGCTGGGGGACGCGCGATCGCTGGCTCGGTGTCCCGGTCGAGTGGGACCAGATTTCATATGCCAGGGCCATCATCGAGGCCTCGCTTGAGAATTTCAGGATCGACCCGTCCCATGGAACCCATTTCTTCCACAACATCACATCGCTGGGCATCTTGTACCTGACCGTGCCTTACGGAAAGAAGGAGGCGTTTGTCGATTGGAACTGGCTTGATTCTATCGAGCCCGAGACCCAAAGGAAACACGTCAGGCACCTGCGCGTCGAGCACCTCAATGTAAAGGTGGACGGGAGGGACGGCACCGGCATTATCACAAAATGAGTAAAATAAGAAATTTGGCCCCGGGATGGCCGGGGCCTGACAAAGGTAAGTTTAGACCACGCCGAGGTCCAGCATGGAATCGGCTATCTTCACGAAGCCTGCACAGTTGGCTCCGACTATGTAGTTGCCCGGGGCGCCGTATTTCTCGGAGGCTGCAAGGCTTGTCTTGTGGATGTTGACCATTATGTTGTGAAGGTGCTTGTCGACCTCCTCGAAGGACCATGCCATTCCCACGTGGTTCTGGCACATTTCTAGGCCGGATGTGGCCACGCCGCCTGCGTTTGCCGCCTTTCCCGGGCCGAAGAGTATGCCGTTCTGGACGAACAGGTCTGCGGCCTCGGGCGTCGAAAGCATGTTGGCTCCCTCGGCGACGGCGATGCAGCCGTTGTCCAGGAGCTTCTTAGCATCGTCGGCGTCAACCTCGTTCTGTGTAGCGGAGGGCAATGCGACGTCGCACTCGAACCTCCAGGGACGCTCGCCGGGATAATACTCGCACGGGAACTTCTCCGCGCACTCGTTGATCCTGCCCCTCTTGACGTTCTTGAGGTCCATGACGAAATCCCAGCCTTCCTTGGTTAGGCCGTCCGGTATGTGGATTGTACCGCCGGAATCGGACAGGGTGACGACCTTGGCCCCCATCTGCATTGCCTTTTCGGCCGCGTACTGCGCAACGTTGCCCGAGCCGGATATGGTCACGGTCTTCCCGCTCATGGATTCGCCCTTGGTCTTGAGCATTTCCTCGCAGAAGTAAACGGTTCCGTAACCCGTCGCTTCCGGTCTGACCAGAGAGCCGCCCCAGTTGATGCCCTTGCCCGTGAGCACGGACTCGAAGCGGTTGGTAATTTTCTTGTACTGGCCGTACAGGTATCCGATCTCCCTGCCGCCCACGCCGATGTCGCCGGCCGGAACATCAGTGTTGGGTCCGATGTGCCTGTAGAGCTCTGTCATGAAACTCTGGCAGAATCGCATAACCTCGTTATCGGACTTGCCCTTGGGATCGAAATCTGAGCCGCCCTTGCCTCCGCCCATCGGAAGACCCGTAAGCGCGTTCTTGAATATCTGCTCGAACCCGAGGAACTTGATGATGCCCTCGTAAACTGACGGGTGGAATCTCAGTCCGCACTTGTATGGACCTATGGCGCTGTTGAACTCTATTCGCATTCCCCGGTTCATCTGGACATCTCCGTTGTCGTCCACCCAAGGTACGCGGAATATGATCTGGCGCTCAGGCTCCACAACCCTGTCAAGAATCTTGGCCTTGACGTACTCGGGGTGCTTCTTGATCACTGGCTCGACGGATTCCAAAACCTCCCTCACCGCCTGGTGGAATTCCTTCTGTCCGGGATCCCGTTGAATCACCCGCTCGATAACTTCTTCGATTACCATCATACACACCTCCCATGGCTGCTACAGCCGAGTAGGGAGGGGGGGATTAGTTTCCTCTATAATAATTAATGGGATAACAGAGTAAATGATATGAACGTTTACGTCATTTCCCCCCCCACGGAGGAGGTTAATGGCCCGAAAGGACAGCGAGGAAGCATTGAAGAAGCTGGATGAGACCGCCAGGCAGGTCCGGAGACACATCATAAAAATGGTTTACGAGGCAGGCTCCGGACACCCGGGCGGCTCGCTCTCGGCGACCGATGTCCTGGTGACCCTTTATTTCCACACGATGAAGCATAGGCCTGAGGACCCCCAATGGCCGGAACGCGACAGGTTCGTTCTGAGCAAGGGCCACGCCGCTCCGGCTCTTTATGGCTGCCTGGCCGAATCAGGTTACATCCCCGTTGACGAGCTGAAGACATTGAGGAAGATCGGCTCGCGCTTGCAGGGTCACCCCGACATGACAAAGACGCCGGGAGTTGAATCCTCTACAGGAAGCGAGGGGCAGGGCCTGAGCAACGGCATCGGCATGGCCATCGCCGGTAAACTGGATAGGAAGAAATATCAGGTGTATGTGATGATAGGTGACGGCGAATGCGACTGCGGCCAGATATGGGAAGCCGCTATGTCCGCCGCCTACTTCAACCTCGACAACCTCACGTGCATCGTGGACAGGAATAAGCTCCAACTCGACGGCCACACAAAGGACATCATGTGCATCGAGCCGCTTGCGGACAAGTGGAAGGCCTTCGGCTGGAACGTCATCAAGGTCAACGGGCACGATATCAGGAAATTGATAAGCATGCTTGAGAAGGCCAGGAAGCACAAGGGAGAGCCCACGGTGATCATTGCCGATACCGTGAAGGGCAAGGGCGTCAGCTTCATGGAAGGGGCCGTCGACTTCCACGGCAAGGCACCGGACAAGGCCCAGTACAAGCAAGCGATGAAGGAACTGGGAGGCAAGCCATGATGGAATGGAAGCTGGAGGCCCAGCGTTCGGCCTTCGCCAAGGCCCTGGTTCAACTGGGCGCGGAGAACGATAACATAGTGGTTGCCAGCGCCGACCTGTCCTCGTCGGTGAAGACGATTGAGTTCGCAAAGGTGTTCCCCGACCGTCATTTCAATTTCGGAATCGCCGAGCAGAACATGATCAGCGCCTGTGCCGGAATGGCCGCCTGCGGCAAGATCGCCTTCGCTAGCACCTTTGCCATCTTCGGTACCGGCCGTGTGTACGACCAGGTGCGGCAGAGCGTCTGCTACCCGAAACTGAACGTGAAGCTGGTGGTCACGCACGCCGGCATCACGGTCGGCGGCGACGGTGCCACCCACCAGATGATAGAGGACATCGCACTGATGAGGGCGCTGCCCAACATGACGGTGCTGGTCCCCGCGGACGCCCCGGAGACCGAGAGGTCCGTGAGGGCAGCCGCGGATTACGAAGGGCCGGTCTACATCAGGCTTGGAAGGGCCAATGTGCCTGTGTGCACGGCCAACGATATGTGCGAGGACTTCGAGATAGGCAAGGCCGTGGTGATGCGGGACGGTGACGATGTCACCCTGGTCGGTACCGGTATTATGGTGGCCAAATGCCTCGAGGCCGCAGAGGAGCTGGCTAAGCATCAGGTGAGCGCGAGGGTGATCAACCTCTCAACAATCAAGCCCCTGGACAAGAAGACGCTCATCAAGGCGGCGAGGGAGACCGGGGCAATGGTAACCGCGGAGGAGCACAGCGTGGTCATGGGCATGGGCGCCGCAGTCGCTCTGGTCCTCGTGGAGAACCACCACGTACCCATGAGACGTGTGGGCATCCCGGATACTTTCGGAGAATCAGGTTCACCGGACGAACTGATGGAGAAGTACGGGCTCACCGTCGATAACATCGTCGACGGGGCCCATGACGTGATCAAGAGGAGAAGGTAAGATGAAGATATTTTTGGACACGGCCAATGTTGAGCACATAAAGGAAGCGAACTCGTGGGGAATAATCGACGGGGTCACCACGAATCCCAGCCTCATCGCAAGGGAGGGGCGAGACTTCAAGGAGGTCGTCAAGGAGATATGCGCCATCGTGGACGGTCCGATCAGCGCCGAAGCGGTCAGCCCGGACGCCAGGGGCATGGTTAAGGAAGGCAAGGAGCTCTCCAAGATCCACAAGAACATCAACATCAAAATTCCGATGACTGCCGAAGGACTGAAGGCCACCAAGGAGCTGACCGACCTCGGGATCAAGACCAACGTGACTCTGGTGTTCTCTCCGAACCAGGCCTTGCTCGCGGCAAAGGCCGGCGCGACTTTCGTGAGTCCGTTCATCGGCCGCCTGGACGACGCAGGACACGAGGGCATGCAGATAGTCCACGACATAGTCCAGATATACCTCAACTACGCCTTCGACACGGAGATCATAGTGGCAAGCGTCAGGCACCCGCTGCACGTTGTCGAATCGGCTAAGACGGGCGCGCACATCGCGACCGTTCCCTGGGACGTTCTCCAAAAGATGGTCAAACACCCGTTGACAGACATAGGAATTGAGAAGTTCTTGGCCGACTGGGAAAAGGTACCTAAAGAGAGAACCAAGAAAAAATAGGATTATCATCAGACCAACACAAAGGTGGAGAATCGAGCATCGGATGATGCGATTCTCCGTTGGAACTGGAGTTGTTTCCATTCAGATCTTACTTTATAGACCAATTACAGCGGGACCAATCACCAAACACAGTTCCCGGTGGAAGACCGGGCCAAAGGCGGATTAGAAAGGTTAGCTGTTCAATCCCTCTTTCGCTTCCTGTCACCCTTCAATCGCGAGTCGCGTCTGTCTCGGCTGTAACCGTCCCTGTCCGGACCCCTGCTCTTCTGGAAGGACCTACGAGGTTTGCGAGGTCGTTCCACATAGCCCTCCGGCTTCGGTATTAACGCCTTCATGGACACGTCAACCTTGCCCTGGTCTATCTTAATCACCTTCACGCGGAGCTTGTCTCCTAGGTTGACCCTGTCCGTGACCTTGTTCACGTGGCCCCATTCTATCTCGGACACGTGCAGCATGCCGTCCTGGCCCGGCGTGAGGTTGCAAAAGGCTCCGAACGGCATTATCTTGACGACCACAGCCTCCTCGAATATCTCGCCGACCTCCACCACCCTGACGATGTCGCGTATCATCTTCTCTGCCTGGGCACCCTTCTCGGCATCGGTTGTAGTTATCATGACCATGCCGTCGTCGTTGATGTCAATCTTGAGGTCCAGCTCGTCGGTGATGGCCCGTATGACCTTTCCGCCGGGACCGATCACGTCGCCGATCTTCTCCGGGTCGATGTAGAAGTGGATTATCCTGGGTGCGTGCGGTGACAGTTCCTTCCTCGGCTCGGGTATGGCCTTCTGCATCGTATCCAGTATCTCGTTCAGGGCCTTCCGCATCTGCGGCATGGTGGCCTTGACCATGTCTTTGCTCAAACCCCTCGTCTTCGTGTCCATCTGTATAGCGGTGACGCCGTTCCTCGTTCCGGTGAACTTGAAGTCCATGCCGCCGGGCCCGTCCTCGAGGTCTTGGATGTCCGTGAGTATCTTCCACTTCTTGCCGTCCGAGGCCAGACCCATGGCTATTCCAGCAACCGGTTTCTTGATGGGGACGCCCGCGTCCATGAGTGACAGGGTCGAACCGCATGTCGCTCCCATCGATGAGGAGCCGTTCGAACCCAATATCTCGGAGACCACGCGAATGGTGTAGGGGAACTCCTCCTCATCTGGCAGCACCGGTATCAGGGCCTTTTCCGCCAATGCACCGTGACCTATCTCGCGCCGGCCGGCTCCCCTGATCGGTTTGACCTCGCCCACCGAATAGGGCAGGAAATTGTAGTGGTGGAAGTACTTCTGGCTGCCGTCGCTCTCCATTGTTTCAACGGACAATTCATCGTACGGTGCGCCCAGGGTGACCACCGAGAGTACCTGAGTCTCTCCGCGGCTGAACAGTCCGCTTCCGTGGGTCCTGGGTATCAGGCCAACTTCCGACGAAAGCGGTCGGATCTGGTCCAGTTTTCTGCCGTCCACCCGCTTGTCACCGTCCAGTATGGCCTTCGTGACCTGCTCCTCTATGAAGTCGAAGAAGAAGCTGGACAGCAATCTCTCCACGTACGCCTTTGCCTCCTCCTCTGTCTTGTCCTTGGTGGTCAACTTCTTAGTGAACGCCGCGATGATCATGTCCTCCAATCCCTTCAGGACCAGTTTCCTCTCCCCCTTGGAGCCCACAGGTGTGCTGAACAGGTACTTGTCCAGATGGGGCAAGGCCGCCTTCTTTATCGTCTCGATGACCTTCAGGTCCTCGGGCTCAAGACCCCCCCTCATTATCAGCTCCTCTTCCTTTTTCTTGGGCTTGCCCACTTTCCCCCTGATATCCTCGAAGAATTTGGCCAACGGCCTCATGGCCTCCATCGCGACTTCGAACGACGATCCTATCTCGGCGTCCGAAAGCTCGTCAGCGTCGCAATCCACCATGGTGATCCTCTCGCCGTCGCCCATCACTATCAACTCAAGGTCAGAGTACTCCATCTCGTCGGTGATGGGGTTCACCATGAGGTACCCGTTTATCATGCACACCCTGGCCCCTGCTATGGGACCGTCAAAGGGTATGTCCGATATGTGTAGGGCCGCGCATGCTGCTATCATGGCCACGATGTCGGGTTTGTTCTCGTAATCCAGGCTCAGGGGCAGGCAGATGACCTGGACCTCGTTCCTCATGTCCTGGTTGAACAGCGGTCTTATCCCGCGGTCAATCATCCTGCCGATGAGAACGGCCTCGTTGGAGGGCCTTCCCTCCCGCTTCGAGAACCTGGGGCCCTTGATGCGCCCCGCAGCAAAATACCGCTCCTCGTAATCCACCATCAGAGGGAAGAAGTCTATGTCCCTCGCGCTCTTTGACAGCGTCGCCGTTGCCAGTACTACGGTATCGCCTATCTGGGCGGTCACCGCGGCCGATGCCTGCTTGGCGTATCGGCCGGTCTCTATTATCAATTTCTTTCCAGCAAAATCCGTTTCAAATCTCTGCGTTTCCATTCTATCACTTCTTTCATCACGTCTACCTGTCTCACTCGATCGGGATGGTCCCGCATACTTCTTCCATAATGTCCATGGCCTTCTCGATGTTCTCCACCGAATTCGCGAAGGAGAACCTCAAGTGGCCCTCCCCGCCCTTTCCGAAGGCCGAGCCATGAGCGCATATCACTCCAGCATCAAGCATCTTCATCGCGAAGTCCTCGCTCGATATCGAATGCTCGAAGCTGGGGAACGTATAGAACGCGCCCTTGGGTTTGAGACAGGTTATTCCGTCTATCTTGTTCAATCTGTCCACCATGACATCCCTTCTCCTTTTAAGGATGTCTATTCTTTCATCTAGTATCTCCCCGGGAGTGTCCAGGGCTGCCAGTGCCCCCATCTGCAGCGGTGTGGAGGGGCAGGCTATGTTGTAGTATTGTATCTTCGAGAGCTGGGTGATCATGTACTTGGATGCGGCCAGGTATCCCACCCGCCATCCGGTCATGGCATACGTCTTCGAGAAGGAGTTGATGTACACCGTGTGGTCGTAATCCCCGTTCAGCATCGAGTGGTGCTCGCCCTCGAAAATGATCCTGTCGTACACCTCGTCCGATATAATGACGAGGTCGTGGTCGATGGCCATGTCCCGCAGTGCTTTCACCGTGTCCAGGTCCATCATGCCGGCGGTCGGGTTGTTCGGCGAGTTCACTATTATGGCCTTGGTCCGCGGCGTGATCAGCTCCAGTATATCGTCCGGGTTGGGCTGGAAATTGTTC
>LSSH01000035.1 GCA_001595885.1 Candidatus Proteinoplasmatales archaeon SG8-5
TACCTCCAGAAATAACCTCTAGCATGCGAGAGATAGTCATGCACCGTTTCCTTTCTGTATTCAACCTTAGGTTGTATGACGCCTGAAGAGGCGTAATCAGACAGCTCGAAGTAAAGCCGAGATTGACGTGCACTGGTGTAAACTCTTGCATGGGAAAAACACCTGGAATCTCGAGCACTAATATCTACATAAGAAACTCTGGCAAGGCAGAGATAGACGTGCACCGAATATGCACGCTAATCAAACTGAGGTCGTACGTCGCCTGGAATAACCTATTCTAACCAACTATTGATATTTCAAAACCATTAATTATACTCATGTAATTACTAGTTCAATGGGTAAAGTCGATTTGATCGGCAGGGAAAGAGAACGCAGCCTCTTGATCGACGTATTGAACAGTTTAGGTGAGAAGAACGGCCGGAACGTCATCATCCACGGAGAGGCGGGCATCGGCAAGTCCACCCTGATAGAATTCCTCGAGGACGAGGCGGAAAGGAGAGGTTTGGCCGTCTTCAAGGGAGAGTGCACGGAGCAGGAGTTGGCAGAACCTTACAGTCCTTTAGAGGAGGCCTTGGCCCCGCTCACCGATGAGGTCCTGTTCACGCTCGAGGAGTTCAGCCACTTCAGCGAGATATTCCTGATATCCAACGTCGGACTGTTGATAGCCAATGTATCGACCTCGGACGAAGAGGGCATAGACGAGGACATCCTCAGCTCAATGCTGACGGCCGTCCAGGACTTCGTCAAGGATTCGTTCGGGGGCATCGGCGACGACGGCGAGGCGTCCAAGGGTGGATTGGGCAAGCTCGAGTACAAGGACACCAAGATCCTTATCGAGCACGGTGAACTGGTATACATCGCCGCCGTCACGTCGGGAGAGGAGCATCCCGACATGCGCAAGGACCTGAGGAAACAGGTCTCGCAGATAGAGGAGATGTACTTCGACATATTGGCCGATTGGGACGGCGACCTTGACAAGCTCTCCGGCACCCTCCCGATGCTGCACTCGTTGGGCGGGAGGAAATACAGGGTCACTCGTAACCTGGACGATGTTGACCTGGAGATCGAGCGGTTGAAGGTCCAGACAAGGATTCACGAGCTGATCATGGAAGCCTCCAGAGAGAACGGACTCCTGCTGATACTCGACGACATACACTGGGCGGACGAATCTACGATGATGGCCTTGCCTTTCCTGGCAAGGAACATCCTGAATGACAGGATCCTTTTCTGCATGAGCTATCGGCCCGAGGAGATAGAGGGCGAGGGCAAGAGCCTCGGGCAGATACTGGAATCCATGGCCCAGGAGATAGGTTATCTGGAAATAGGTCTCGAGAACCTTGACGAGGAGAGCCTTGAAGGTCTGGTCAGGCACCAATTGGGCGGGGGGGACGCGCCCGAGGAACTGCTGGTGAAGTTGAAAGAGGAGACCGGAGGCAATCCCTTCTTCACGATCGAGGTCGTCAGGGCGCTGGTTGCCGAGGGAACGCTGGTGGAGGAGGAGGACCTTTGGGTGATGAAGCGCAGCCCCAAGGACACCATTCCCACGTCCGTCGTGGAGCTGGTTTCAAGGAGGCTTGAGGCCATCGACGTGGATTCCCTGAGACTAATCGAATCGGGCGCCGTACTCGGTCGCAGATTCGAGGAGCCGGTCCTCAGGAGCGGATTCAGCTTCACCGAGGAGTATGCTTCCTCCCTGATCCACCATCTCGTTGAGGTCAACATCCTCGACAGGATAGGCGCTCAAGAGCTGAGGTTCCAGCACGCGAAGATACAGGAGGTCATCTACTCGGGCATGAGCGACAGGTGGAAGCGGATGCTGCACAGGCAGGCAGGCGAGATAATCGAGGACAATAACAGGGACGACATCGAACCAGTGCTCTTCAAGCTGGCATATCACTTCGGCAGGACCAAGGAATACGAGAAGGGCATCGATTACAGTATATCGGCGGGATACAAGGCCACCAACAACTTCGCGCCGAGGGAGGCCATCCAGTTCTTTGACAGGGCAGTCGCTTTGATAGAAGAAGGCCAGGTCGAGGAGAAGAGGTCCCCCGAGATACTCGAGCAGCTGGGAGACCTGCAGGAGCTGGACGGCGATTACACTAACGCATTCGATTCATACGAAAAGGTGTTGACCATCATCGATGAGCCCTCGACAGTGTCTGAGCTAAAGATGAAGATCGGCCGTACGTTCCAGAACCAGGGCAGCTATGACCAGGCCGTGAAGTATTACGGGGAGGCCATAGAGGTTGCCGAGAGCATCGGTGAGAACCTACTCAAGGCCAGGATTAACGGATACCTCGGCAAGATACACCTGAGAAAGGGGGACTACGACAGTGCCCTGGCATTGCAGACGGAATACCTGAAGGAAAGCAAGCTCTCGGGCGAGAAGAGAGAGATAGGGCAGGCATACATGGGCCTGGGTGTGGTGTATGTGCAACTCAGGGACAACCAAATGGCTGTTGACAGCTGGAAAGAGGCCCTGAAATGTTTTGAAGAGGCGGGGTTCGACCAGGGGATCGCATACGTCAACGACAACCTGGGGGTGGGCCACTTCTGGCTGGGAAAGTACGAGGAAGCCCTGGAATACTATGGCAAGTCGAACGAAATCATGAGCAAACTGGGCAACGTCAAGGGGATGTCAAGCGTCCTGAACAACATGGGGGTGCTTTACAACGACCTCGGCCAGCACGAGAAGTGCCTGGATTATTTCAGGCGAAGCCTGCAGCTCAAGAGGAAGATAGGCGACAAGGTGGGCATTGCCAACATTTATAACAACATCGCGGAGGCATATTTCCTGATGGGTGAGTTCGGGAAATCGCTGAACAACCACGAGTTGAACCTCGAGATGATGGAGAAGGCTGACGACACCTGGGGCATAGCCCAGGCCTTGAGCAACATGGCCGAGGTCGAGCTGGAGCTTGATATGATATCCAAGGCCAAGGAACACAGCCAGCGCTCCTTTGAACTTGCCGAGAAGCACTCTTTCACAGACATACTCGCCTACGATTACATGCTGATGGGAACCCTCGCATCGTTGGAAGGCGACTACCCGACCGCGGACAGGTACTTCGCTGAAAGCCTGAACTTCGCAAGGGAGATCGAGGAGGACAAGCGAATAGCCATGGCCCATCGCTCAATGGCACGGTCATACATCAGGCGCGGAGAAAACCAGGAGGCGTTGGACCATTACTCCATGGCCCTGAAGGTGTTGGAGAAGGCCCAGATGGAATCCCTTACCAAAATCATCCGCAATGAAATGCAGAGCATAATTGATAAATCATAGTGTAGAAATTTATTTAAGGGATTTACTCCATACATAACTTAAGCAGGAGGAAGAAGGATGGATATAATCGTGGGCTATCGCAGGATTTTCCTATTGTCATCAATAACATTGCTGGGAGTGCTTCTTGTAACGGGATACACGGCCCCGCTGTTCAGCGTTGGGAACTCGGACCCGGTCAATGAGGTCCCTGATAGGGCGTTACCCGAGTTCGAGAGGGTGCCGGTCAGCGGCGGAGGGTCAGAACCCGCACCACTGGGTTGGGTGGACAACGAGTTCATCATCAGTTATTCTGAACCCGGTTTCGAGATGAATGCTTCAGCGCCGGACGTCGTGGTGGCTCCTGATGGTTCTATGCACGCCGTGTGGTTCGAGCTGAACAACACCCCGCAGGACCCTTACTATGAGATACACTACTCCAAATCAGAGGCGGAGGACAGGGGAATGGTCTGGACCGGTGAGACCGAAGACCAGATAATAAGCTCCTGTGCCGTCGGAAAGGCCAACTCGGGGGATGCGCAATACCCGTCCATCGCTGTCGATCCCAACGGCTGGCTGCATGTGATATGGGCGGAAAGCTACCCGGACGGCACCTATGAGGTACATTACTCCCGTTCAGAGGACGGCGGTCTGACCTGGACAGGATTCGACGGCCCCGGGGACATTCTTGTGAGTGAGAGAACAGGTCAGGACGGCTGGTGGATATACCCGCCCAGGATAGACGTGAGCCCCGGCGGAGGACCCGACCCGCCGGTGTTACACGCTGTCTGGAGCGAGGTCTCGTCCACGGGAGAGGGCACGGAGGTCCATTACTCCCGTTCCGAGGACTTCGGGAACACCTGGTCAGAGGCCATGGGTATGGGTCAGATAATAAGCATGCCGGGTTACCCCGATGCCTGGGACGCGGACATAGCCGTCGGCGGGGGCGCCGGGGAGATAGTGCATGTCGTATGGACCCAGGAGATCGAACTCATGCCTGGCGTGTATGCGGGCGACGTGTTCTATGCGAGGTCAATGGATTTCGGTCGCGATGGCACGTGGGAGATGGAGCGGCCTATCAGCTTCATAATGCCGGATTCCTATGCCTACAGGGCAAGGATTGACGCCTGGGGCGACTTCGTGCACGTGATATGGGACCAGTCCGAGATGGGCCCATCCGAGGTATTCTATTCGGGCTCAATGGACAGGGGAGACACGTGGAACGGTGAAATGTATGATATCATGGTGAGCTTCCCTGATGGGAACGATGCCTGGTTCCCAGTTATAGCAACAACACCCGGTGGACAGGAAGCTCATGTTACATGGACGGAAATGGATAACGTTCACGGGACGTCCGAGATACATTATTCGATGTCCAGCAATCCCTTCCTTCCCCCTTCATTCTGGACAGGAGAGGTCGAGGACATAGTGCTGAGCCTTCCGGACGGTAAGGATGCCTATAATGTGGCAATGGATACGGCATTCATGGGAGGACAATGGCGACCGCAGATATTCTGGGAGGAAGCGATAGGGCCGTCAAGAGGTAACCAGAACACCGAGGTCCATTACATCACGAACACGACCTTCGACGTGCCGGTCCATCTCGGCTGGAACCTGATATCCGTACCGCTGGTCCAGAACAACACCGGCATTTCTGCGGTTCTCGACGACAGCTGGGGCGACGCCTCGACCACTTGGGACATGGTCCAGTTCTTTGACAGGGGCGGCGGAGCCGGTCAATGGAAGACGTACGCGACCTTCATGCCCGCATCGTTGAACACGTTGACCGACATCGACCATAAGATGGGATTCTGGATCAACATTGTCGCGTTGGGCGACGGCGACCTGACCATCTACGGGGATTACACCAACCACACCGACATCCCGCTCAAGGCGGGCTGGAACCACGTCGGATATCCTGCGCAGTCGTCCAAGAGCGTGACTGACTCGTTCGCCGGTGTGGCCAATTTCCAAAGGGCGGACGGTTACAGCGGCGCGGCCCCTTACAAGATAGCACAGCTGCCGGGAACATATATGATGCAGCCCGGAGAGGGTTACTGGATACTGGTTACGGCCGATGCGACCTGGACCGTGGACTGGTGATCAATATCGACTTCCCTGGTGTAAAACTAGGGATTTAACTCCAAAACTATATAAACCGGCATCCGCATGAAATCCCAGATTAGCCTAAGAAAGGTGATCCGTATGAAGGATAACGTAAGACGAACACCGGCTATACGCATGGGCCTAGTGATAGCGATAGCGTTGATGATGAGCATCTCCTATTTCGTACCAGCTGCGGTATTCGCAGCCCCGACCGGCGAAGACGCCAGGGGTTGGGTAGAGGGCGATTTCGTGGTCAGCCACGATGAGCCCGGCGCGTTCGATGCGCTTCACCCTGACGTGGCCTGTACTCCTTACAATTCCATAACCGAGCCTTTGGGTTGGGCTGGAAGTGTCCATGCCGTATGGGACGAGATAGACGAGACCACCGGCGACCGTGAGATCCATCACTCATGCACAGTTCCTGAAATGAGCGGTTACCCCCTCGAGTGGTCAAATGACGACGAAGGCGATAGGATCATCAGCGAGGGCCGCAAGGGAAGGGCCCCTGTGATGGGAGACGCCGTGGATCCTAGCATAGTCATAGACAGTCAAGGAATTATTCACGTGGTCTGGGCTCAGGAATACGTAGACAACGGAGAGAGCTTCTGGGAAGTCCATTACTCACAATCAAAGGATAACGGCAAGACCTGGAGCGCCGAGGTCGGCCAGGACCCGGGATGCGACATACCTGTCAGCAGATTCTACGGACAGAGGGATGACGCAATGAGGATGCCAGGCGGCCCCTCGATAACAGTCGGGTTTGACAACACGATACCAAGCGCCTCCGAGATACTGCACGTTGTATGG
>LSSH01000036.1 GCA_001595885.1 Candidatus Proteinoplasmatales archaeon SG8-5
GCTCTCGGACCCGTCGAACTCGCCGACCAGGGCCTGCACGTCACCCGTCTTCTCGAGTATCGTGACTCGCTCCGCAGGGTCGGACACCATTTCAAGGGCGCTCCGGCAGAGCCTGATGGCTTCGGGATTGGAGAACCTCTCCTTCGCCCTGTCGGCCGCCCTGACCAGGTAATCAAGGGCTTTGGCATCGCCCGCCTCGTAGTAATGATGGGCCAGGTCGCTCAGCACGTCGTCCTCCTCGACGTCCCGCATCGCCTCGATGGCATCGCCCACCATCCTGTGGTACTCCCTTCGGAGCTCGTTGCCGAGGCTGCCGTACAGCACCTCCCTGATCTTGGTGTGGTCGAACCTGTACCTGCCCTCGAGGTAGTGTATGAGCCGGTGCTTCTTCTCCACCTCGTTGAGGTTCTTGAGCAGGCCGAGCCTCGGCGTCTTCAGAATGCCTTCCAGTATGTCCGTGCCGAACTCCTCGCCAATGACCGCCCCCCACTCGAGCATCTCCCTCTGGTCCTCCGCCAGGCGGTCTATCCTCCGCTTGACGACGTCGTAGACCTTGGAGGGTATCTCCAGCTCGTCGATGTCCGTAGCGAGGGCCCATCTGCCATCCTCGTTCAATGCGATCGACCCGGTCTCCGCTAGGAGCTTGAGGGCCTCCAGGACGTACAGGGGCATGCCCTCGGTCTCGGTGAATATCCTATTGATGAACTCCTCGCCCAGGTCTGCGGGGGCCAGCACGTTGTTCACTAGCGCGCCGGTCCCGGCCTGGTCCAGCCTGTGCAGGTCGATCCTGCCGAAGAGCCCTTCGCGGTTCATCAGCTGCATCGTTGTCTCGAGCTGATGCGGCGCCCCGTCCTCGGACAGGGAAACGTCCTCGGGCCGGTAGGTTCCCACGAGCAGGACAGCGTCCTTCTGCGTGTTCCTGGAGAGGTAGTGGAGCAGCGCCAGGGTGCTCGGGTCGGACCACTGCAGGTCGTCAAGGAACATGAGCACGGGATTGACCGTGGACAATCTCTGAAGGCCCAGGAGTATGTTGTCGAACAGGTTCTCCTGCACGAGCTTCGGGTCCTCTGCCGCGTAATCGACGCCCTCGTACTTCCCTGAGCTTAGCAGGCGGTTAATCATGGGCTCTATGGCACTAACCTCCGTCATGTCCCCGGCCCAGTCTTTGAGCACGTCGCCCAGCTCCCTTTCGAGGTCGAGCAGCGCCCTCCTGAGGTCGTAAATGAGGAACTCGTTCTCGCTGCCGGATATCACGGCGACTATGTGGACAACCGCGCCCTTCTCGATGATGATGCGGTAATCGCCGAAGCCCATGACGTTGAGGGCGCTCTGCTGGCCCGAGCCGAACATGCTCATGGAGTCCTTGGCGAAGTCGCCGACCGCGCTGAGCATGGCAGTGAAGAGGTCCGCGTCCAGCTTGGATTCGACACGCTCGCTCTTGGACAGCAGTATGCCCGCCGAGTTCATCACGTAGACGCACTCGAGTCTCGGCGGTTTCTCGTGTGAGAACAGGTGGTCGAAGCCAACGCTCTTGAAGGCCTCGCGGACCGGCATGAATGGGGTGAGGGAATCGGAGAAGCACCAACCTTGGAGGACGCTGCACTCCCTGGACCTCGCGTATCCGATGAGCTCGTTCACCATCCGCGTCTTGCCGATGCCGGCCTCGCCCGAGATGAGCACCGTTGAACCGTTCCCACCGATCGCGGCATCGAGAGAGCCCTTTAGGCTGGCCAGCTCGTCCTGGCGGCCCACTAGCTCGGACGGCTGCAGCACTGACCCGATCATGCACGAACAATGCCCCCGCAATAGAAAAAGATGTCGAATTCCGGCCTTGGCAGACGAATAATTATCCAATGAAAAAATTTATATATTAATATAATAATATAGTATTGGATGGGATGCATATGAACGACGGGTCTGATTTTGACATGGTCGTGCGCCGAAGACGCGCCGCCGCGGTGAAGTGGTTCGCGCTGGCCTTGTGCCTGGCCACTTTCGTGCTGTACGGCTTCGTGGCGGCTTGATGAGATGTGCTCCAGCCTTTCTAGGGTTCGGGTAGATACTTCCAAATATCCGAGAACCATGTGCCTTGACGGTGTGAACCTTGAGGGTGATAAACCGGGACCCGAGAACGGGGAACATCAAGCTTAAGGTCCAGACTCTGGACGACCTCTGGCACTTGTACAACGTCATCGAGGGAGGAGACCTGGTCTTCGCCCTGACGACCAGGCGCGAGGAGACGCGGGCGGACGCCATCCGCGCGGAGAGGGGGGAGAAGAAGAGGATGTGGCTGGGCATCCGCGTCGAGAAGACCGAGTTCCATGAATTCTCCGATTGGCTGCGCATCCACGGTGTCATCGAGGAGGGCAGGCAAGACATAGGCAGCTACCACACCCTGAACATATCGCTCGACGACGAGCTCAGCATCCAGAAGATATGGCTCCCCCACCAGCTCGACATCCTGGTCGACGCTGAGAAGACCACGGCCCGCGGCCTGATCACCCTGCTGTCCATCGACGATGACGAAGCGGTGGTAGCCCAGCTGAGGGAGTACGGCGTGAAACAGACCGCAACCATCCGCTCCCCCCGCTCCGGCAAGCTCTACAAGACCAAGGACGATAGAGAGCAAGGCTACTTCGACGAGGTCATCACCGCCCTGAAGACCGAGATGGGGGACGGCCCCCTGATAGTCCTCGGTCCCGGTTTCGCCAAGGAACGTGTTGTCGCCTACGGGAGGGACAAGGCCGCTGACATCTTCAAGGACTGCCACCTGGAGGCCAGCGGCCAGAGCGGCATGGCCGGCGTCACCGAGGTCCTGAAGAAGGGGGTGGGCTCCAAGGTCCTGGAGGACTCGCGCGTCGCAATGGAGACCCAGCTCGTCGAGGGGCTGCTCGCCGAGATATCGAAGGAAGGCCTGTACGCCTACGGGGAGACCGAGACGAGGCAGGCGGTGGAAGCCGGGGCGGTGGAGACCCTCCTCGTCACCAGCAACCGCATCAGGACCAAGACCTACGAGGAGATACTGGCAGCCGCCCAGAACCAGGGCTCCAAGGTCGTCATAATCAGCGAGGTCCACGAGGCAGGCAAGACCCTGGAGGCGCTGGGCGGCGTGGGGGCGCTGCTAAGATACAAGATGGGATGAGAGATGAGTTATATTGGACCATTGAAGGGAAGGCCCAAGGTTTACCTGGACCAGCAGAAGGACGTCAGGGAGTCGACCGGACCTGGCTTGATGAAAGTCCTGTTCTTGGTGGCGTTGGTGTTGGCAGTCGGGTTGGTTTTAATAATCCTTTTATTTGGTTAGGCTTGAAAGCCAGCTTTTCAATCACCTGTACCAAACTACTTAAATAATCGAATAATCTATTTCATTATTCATGGATTTGATTATGAGCCCGACGATGCTGTCGTCGGACGTGCGGGGACGGAGAAAGCCGCTGGACAAGAACAAGTACACAGGATTCCAGATATTGATGAGCGCATACATATCTGCCGCGTTCCTGTACGTCTTCTTCATGTACTTAAGGGAAATAACCTTCATGTTCTTCGGTTAAAATACTACTGCTTGAACCAGATTTATTACATCATACAAGAGGTCTAATAAGCCCAATAGTCTTTCACATCCACTCGCCGGGCAGCAGCTCCTTCAGCTTGACCTTCTCGTCATCAGAGACTATAATCCAAGTATCTTCCCGGTTCCTCTTGTCGATCAAAGCCATCATCTCCCGGCACCGCCCGCAGGGATACATTATCTTATCGCCGCCGTAGGCAACGATGGTCCTGATGCGGGTCTCATCGCTGTGTGAAATCATGCCGGCTATCGCGGAATGCTCCGCGCAGAAACCGATGCCGCAGGCCAGGTCCAGGCATACGCCGGTGAATATCTCCCCATCAGCCGTGACCAGGGCCGCGCCCACCGACCCGACGTAGCCGCCGCTGACCTTCCTCTCTCGTACTAACTCCTTCGCCTTCGCGATGAGGTTCCGGTCTTCTTCGGTCAGGCTCATTGGGTCGACGAATTTGGCGGTGTTTAAGTAATTTGCGCCGCTCGTTGATCCAGAGTCGTATGGCAAACCGCCCGAACAGTACACATTCAATCAAAGGGCGGTGGAGGAGATAAAACCCGAAAGCCTTTTATGGTTGAGGGAGCCTTTGGTAAATGTGAAAGGCAATGCATAGACGAGAGATGGTGGGTGAACTGTTATCATTTCAGATATTATTCATTGTCCTTGGTGTTTTGGCGATATTTTTAGCGCTGTACTTTGAGTTTGAGCCAGTATTAAGAGTTTTGGCAGGCATTGTTGGAGTGCTAGTTATTATTATATGTATCCTAGGAATAATAAAGTTGAAGAAAGTGAAATACGGGTAAGAGTGCCCGAAAACCCTTTTACCCTGAACTCACATATTGTTACCTATGCCACCGAAGAAGAAATCAAAGAGCGCCCCCAAGAAATCCTGTTCGAAGAAGTCTAAACCGAAGAAGGAGAATAAAAAGCAGACCAAGAAGGCCGACATCCCAAAGGAGAAGGAGAAGCTGCAGGCCCGCTTGTCAGTTCTACTGGTGGAGTGCGAGGACTTCTGGTCGGGCAAGAGGGGGAAGCACAGCCACGTGAATCCCATCTTCACCGAGTACTGGCGGCTGGTGGACCTCGCGCGGGACCTCTATCCGAATAACACGGTGTTCAACGAGCTGGACATTCATGATGTCACGCAGCCCAATGCCGACGACATCCAGGCGCTGGAGATGGACGTCAGGAAGATGCTGGCGGTCTTCGACATCGAGGATATCTACGAAGAGACCTGATGGAACCGGACATGAATTCTCATTACCAATTATTCCGCAGGCGGCTCGGTTGACTGCTCGATTGTCGAGTCTGCTCGGTAGGTGGTTCGGCAGGTTACTCGGTCGGTGGTTCGGCAGGCTGCTCGGCAGGTGGTTCGCCCGGCTCATCGGCAACCGGTTCTGCGGGCGGTTCGGCTGGACCCCCTGCGGGTGTCTCTCCAGGCGGGCTTCCTGCTTCCCCGTCCGGTCCTTCGATCTGCCCCTCGTCTTCGAACGTGGGTTGCTTACCGGATTTTGACGAGGCTCTCATGAATACGGCGCCGGCGGCCACGCCGGCTATGACCAGTATGAGGACCAGGTACAGCCACATGGGCAGGCCTCCGGATTTCCCGACGGCCGGGTCGAGCGGGTCCTCGTCGTCCGCGTCCGGAACGCCGTCGCCGTCGTCATCGTCGTCCGCGTTGTTGCCTATTCCGTCGGCGTCCGTGTCCAGGGTCTCGGCAGGGTCGTCAGGGAAGGCGTCGTCAATGTTAGCTGCGCCGTCCCCGTCGCGGTCGTCGTCAGCCGCGTCCGGGATCCCGTCGCCGTCCTGGTCGGGGGCGATGTCGATGGTCAGGTTGGCCGAGTCGGTGCCTCCGTTGCCGTCGCTCACGGTCACGAGGAACCAGAACTGGCCGCTCGCAGATGGCGTTCCGCTGACAATGCCTGAAACAGATATCGCCAGGTCGGTCGAATCCGTGGTCCCGGAGAAGGTCAGCGTGTCACCGTCCGCATCGGTGGCGTTGACCGTCAGGGAGTATGAGGTCCCCTCGATCCCATCAGGGGTCGAGGTCGTGGTGATGACGGGCGCGTCGTTAACGCTTGTCACGGTTACCGTCACGACCGCCGTATCGGTTCCCCCGTTGCCGTCCGAGACCGTGTAGCCGAAGGTGTCCTGGCCGTTGAAGTCCGCCGCGGGCTGGTATTGCAGTCCAGTGCCGCTGATGGTTATGGCCACCACCCCGTTGGCGGGTTGGGATACGGTGCCGATGCTCAGCACATCGCTTGCGTCGATATCGTCGTCGTTCGCGAGCACGCCGAACTGGGTCGCTCCGCTGTCCTCGGCGACCGTGTACGCGTCATTCGCGGCCGTGGGGGCATCGTTGAGGCCGTTGACCGTTATCGTGACGGTGGCGGTGTCCTCGCCGCCGTGGCCGTCCGAAATCGTGTATCCGAAAGAGTCCGCGATGCTCTCGCCGACCGCGAGTTCCTGGAACTTCGCCATTGCCGTGTGGTCGTACCTGAAGTCGCCGTTCGGGTCCACGTCCACCGCAACCCCTTCCGCGCTGACCGCGTCGAAGGCAATTATCGTCAACGCATCATTGTTCGGGTCGTTGTCGTTCGCCAGCAGCGCCC
>LSSH01000037.1 GCA_001595885.1 Candidatus Proteinoplasmatales archaeon SG8-5
ATGTTGCTGCTGACCAGTACGGAATAATCCTGAGGGTTCTCGACCAGCCACATGCACATCGCGTCCACGTTGGTCTCCCACAGTTCAACATCCGGGTAATCCGACTGCTGCATCTTCCTGGCCTCGCGGACCATCAAACCCGATGTCTCGCGAATCACGTTTGGTTTTTCCACGACCGTCACGGTGGGGCGTCCAGTCTTCTTGGCATATTCGAATGCAGATCGAAGTATCCGCTGGCATCCCTTCCGGGTGAATATCCGTGTGGAGATGGCCATGTCATCCCCGGAAACGTCTGCGAACTTAGCGAATTTCTTATGTCCGGCCATGGCGATTCTAATTTCATCCGGAACCGGATGCCACTCGACACCGGCATACAGGCCCTCAGTGTTCTCCCTGAACACCACCAGGTCTATGTCGTCCCGGTAGTTGAGCGGGTTGTTGGGAAAGGCCGTGCACGGTCGCATGTTGGTGTGCAGGTCCAGAAGCTGACGCATCCCCACTATCGGGCTGGAATATACAAGACCCTTATCCTGGAGTTCGGGGGCCAGCTCCATGGCCGCCTCGTCCTTCGGTTTTGACGTTATCGCACCGAAGAGGGCGCAGTCCGTACCCTTTAGCAGTTCGATTGTCCTGTCAGGAAGGGGATTGCCCTCGCTCTTCCAGAACTCCCAACCAATATCTCCGTGTATATAATCCGCATCCAATCCGACCGCGTCGAGGACGAGCCTTGCCGCCTCCATGACCTCGTTTCCTACACCGTCTCCGGGTAGCCATGCGATTTCATATTTCGCCATTCCGATACCTCCAATGAACCGGGCTAATGGCAATCGGAATCGGGTAGAAAAGGATTTGGATGTGCACAATGTTTAAGTCCGATTAGGCGCTCTGTCAGGTGTTGGAGCGAATATGATGGAAACCAAGAAGTATCCCTTCAGCTGGGAACCGGGCTGGTCCTACTCGAGGATGAACGTCCTCAGGACCTGTCTCAGGATGTATTGGTACGATTATTACGGGAAGAGATTCGCACCCGAACGGGACAGGAACAGGATCATGCAATTGTCCCAACTTTCAAGGGTGGCGTTCGAGATGGGCATTGCCGTGCACCAGACCATCTCCGAGGTCCTGAAGGACCTCCAGATAAACGGTGACCTCATTCCATTGGAGGAGGCGAAGAGGACGGCTGTGAATAAATTCGAAATTCTTGTCAACAACAAGCCGCTGGTCGAGAAGAGGTACGACATCCCCTTCAGCGAGGAGGACAGGGAGGAGAGGCACGGCAAGATAATGACCAGCATGACCACCTTCTACGGCTCCAAATGGCTCACTATGATAGAGGAGATGCCCCGCGAAACATGGAACTCCTGGCTCATTGACCCCGTGGGATACGGCGAGTTCAGGATGGACGGTAAGAAAGCCTATGCAAAGCCCGACTTCATCTTCGAGTACAGGGACAATCGCCATTACCTGGTAGAATGGAAGACGGGCAAGCCGCGGAGGGATGAGAACCTAGTGCAGGTGCAGGGATACCTGTTCTATGCCAATGATATCCTCGGCCTTCCATTGGAGTCCGTGGTGGGTGTGGTGGAGTACCTGACCTTCCCATCGGAGAAGCCCATAGAGGTCGAGGGCAGGCTCGTAAACCCGATGGAGCTGAAGAACAAGATAATGACCGAGTTGAAGCTCATCGAATCGTTATGCTCGAACATCACGGAGAACAAACCGAAGGACCTCGACCACTTCCCAAAGACGGAGGACCTCGACATATGCAGGACCTGCAAGTTCAGGGAGATGTGCAGACCCGAGCTATAATGCAGCAGCGCCCCGAGCAGGTGGGGGAGGGGGCAGCCGAGCAACGTTAGTCGCGAAACGGACTTGAACAAGTCAAGTCCTATCGCAAGCCACTTTGTGACTTGCGAGCCAGCCTAATCTTGGATTAGGCGTTGGGCGGAGCGCAAAGGCTTGGGGGCAGGGGATTAACTCACAGATAATAATAAAGCAAGGAAGAGGGGGCGGCTGTTCGGCCGCCCATTTAGCCTGAGTTGCTCAGTTGAAGTAGGCCTTGACATCCGCCCGGAACAGGTATATCAGGATGATGATGCTGATTATGGTTCCGATGGGGAAGTTCAACAGACCAAGTATCGCTAATATTATGGCAATTAGCCTTGCCCAACCCCTGCCCGCGAACAGCCCGAAGGCCACGAGGAAGTAGAAAACCGCGATGATAATGAATGGTATCCAGCATATCAAGGATAGGGCAGCAAAGTCGATACCGGCTATCTCATCCCCAATGAAGCCTGCCAACATCACCGTGACAACGAACGGCAATACAAGCCACATTAAACCTTGGAGAATGTATAAAATCCCAAGCAGGGTCACTCCGAATGGTCTTTGTCCATTGGACATCTCTTTCACCGGAGGGGGATATGCATGGGAATATAAAAACCTAATTGTATAAAAAAGAAAAACTAAATGTAAGAAGGGGGCGGCAGCACGGCCGCCCATTGCTGGAGCGTGGGTGTGATCGCTTCAGAACTCGTCTTTCGATATTATGATGAGTATCAGTGCCACAAGGCCCAGGACAAATCCGAGTCCGTAGGGGCCGATCGTCAAAAGGCCAAAGATGGCTCCGACCACGGCGAATCCCCAGCTTTTTCTGGTTATCGCCATAATTCCGCCGAGTAGGGCAAGTATGCTGAATATGATGAATATCACACCGCAGACCATGAGAATGCTCTCTGCTAATGCAAGGACCGCATCCACGTCTACGTCTGATTCTCCAAGATATTCGTCAAGGGGGCCTATCGCGATGTCAATCGCGCCCATTACAACTACGCCAATTATTATTCCCATCAGGGCTACTATTATCAGGAATACTCCAGCCAACAACGGTTTGATTGTCTCTGGTTTTGCCGATTGGGCCATCGGCGGAGGGGGGGGAACCGGCGGTGGGTCCTGTGCCGGTGGTGGGGGTGCCGGCTGAGGTGCTGGTTCGGCTGGCGCACTTTCTACTTCAGCTTCGCTACCCATAATTATTCACCATACTTGAATAGAAATCACTATATAAAAAGTTAATTGTAAAAAATGGAAAGGTGGGCCCAGTAGGACCATCCGTGTCTAGTCTATTTCTTCAGGAATCCGAATATGAACCCGAGGAGCGCGCCGACAAAGGATATCCAATAACCGTATTCGATGATGTCGAAATCATTATCAATTATGAAGTAGAGCAGAAGGAAGAAACCTATCAGACCGAACAACCCGCTTATCATTGGCTGTTTTATCGCTGCGAAGACCAGGACTAGTACGGCCAGAATCAGTACAATGAGTCCAATATCCGTTTCATATCCGTTTTGAATAACCGTCCATGGCAGGACTGCGCCTACGATAATCAATATGCTCATGATCAACGTGACAAATGGGATCTTGAAACCTGCGATCTTAACCTCCTGGTCCATCTTGTCGTCTATCCTGTCGATGGCTTCTCCGACCGTGTCGGTGACCTTCTCCACGCCGGTTTTGACTGGATTTTCCTTCTTTTCGGGTTCGGCTTCCTCTTTGGCTGTCGAATCGGGCAGGGGCGCTGGCCTCAACTCAGTATGAGTTTCATTCTCGCTTCCCATATACTTTCACCAGACTTGAATAGGAAACATAATATAAAAAGATTATTTTATAACTCGGACATCGAGCGGGCCCAGGGGTCGTCGTTCGACCTCCAGTCGGTCGGCCGTCGGATACTCCTCCACGATGAAGGCCTCGCCTTCCACTTGATCGTAGATCTCCTCGAGGATCCAGGCAGCCAACTCGACGCGGCTCTTCTCCCTGTCGTATCTTATCAGTCCCTTTGGGATTTTATATTCCCTGGCCAATTTTCGTGCGAGTGACTCTGGGCTCCCGCATTCGATGACGCCCTTGATGAACATCCCTTCGTGATTGATGATATCCAAGGGCGTGGCCGAGTTCTTTGCCCTCCTTAGTAACCTCTTTCGGAGCTGGGTAGCGTCTTTGAAGCTTGAGGAGCAGTAATGCACAGTGACCTTAGAGTCCACCGATCTGATGATGTTCAGGGCGGTTTCCTCGCTGCCCGCGACCGCGCTTGATACGTCGTCCTTCACTGCGTAACCGCGGTTCTTCAATTCCTTCCAGTTGCTTTCCGAGAACTCGAGCTCGTTCAGGTTGATGAATTGGGCCCCCGCCTCTATGACGGACCTCAATAGTGCGGCGATTTGGGTTTCGTGCCCCGGGATCGCGGGAACCTCGATGCCGGTACGAAGACCGAGGTGTCTGGCATCCGTTATGGCTGTAACAAAACCAGTGTCCCCCAAGCGATCCCAAACATCTGCAGGCGGATGGAACCGTATCTCGTCCAGACCGGCCCCGGCAAGCCGGACCAATTTCTTCGGGTCCGTGGTGGACGTGTAGAGGTGTATGTTGTGCCGTTCACCGAATTCCCCCTTCAGCAGCCGGATGTAATGGACGGCCTTATCCATCTCAAGCAGAGGGTCCCCGCCGGTCATGCCGGTGCCCCTGGCGCTTATGCTTTTGGCTTCGTTAAGCACGTCTTCGTCCTTCTCTACCGGCTTCTCGTTCGCGTATGTGACCCTCTTGCCCTGCTTTTCGAGGGACAGCGGGCAGTAATAACAGTCCTCGGAGCACAGGCCAGTGACAAGGAGAACCATCTTCGAGCCCTCCTGGCACATGACGCAGCTGAGCGGGAGGGGCCCTTTGACCAAGGAGTTGTCTGGCAGTTGTCGTTCAGGCCCCGGCCGGTGTTGACCGCGGCCCTTCCCTTCCGACGGTCCTGATGTGCGTCTCGGGGGAGTCATCAATAAGGTATCCCACTCACGGATAATAGGATTGCCATACTGATAAATACGTGAATCATATCTACGCGAACGGTGACCTAAGGTGCCAGGTAAAATGATCGATAAGGATATAATGGTCGAGGACAAGGCTGAGGCGAGCCAGATATACAACAAGGGGTATTTCGGGAGCCCTCAGCCCGGGGGAGGTCTGAAGCTCAACCTCATCGAGGCCATCTATTTGACAGAGGTTGGTAAACTCGAGGTCAGGAAGGGGAACCGGACAATGGAACTGGACAAGCTCTTCCGCCTTGGCAATAAGCTCGTCGACAACTTCGAGATCAAGTACCTCGTTTACAGGGACATGAGGCAGAGGGGATACGTGGTCAAGAAGGGCAACAGGCCGCTGGACTTCAGGGTACTGCCGCGCGGGGGCATTCCCGGCAAGAACCCGTCGAAGTTCTGGATACTGGCCATATCCGAAAGGGGCGAGTTCGACATCAAGAAGGTCGTCGACATCGTTGACAAGGTCAGGCAGGTGAAGAAGGTCCTGCTCCTTGCCGTTGTGGACGAGGAGAGCGACATCACCTATTACCGCACAAAAATGGTGAAGCCCCACGGCAGGGTGAAGAGCGACGAGGAGGAGCAGCAGGCCGAGGCTCTGTTCCTCAAGGACAGGGTCATGGTTCTGAACCCGTATGAGGCCGATGCCCTGCACGATGTCGAATTCTTCGGCAAGGTCGTGGGTCCGGGGCTCCAACTCTCACTTCTCGAGACCGCATATCTGCTTGAGCGTGGCCTCATCGAGGTCCGGAGCGCCGAATCCGGCCGCCTTATGAGCCTGAAGAAGTTCAGGGAGGAGGCCAGGAAGGCCCAGCCCGATTTCGACCTCAGGCTGCAGGTGTATAAGGACCTGAAGAGGAGGGGAATCCTAGTGAAAACGGGATTCAAGTACGGCTCGCACTTCCGCGCCTACACTGGAAACCCCGAGACGAACCACGCCAAATATCTGGTGCATTCGATACCCCACAAGTACGTGAGCATGTGGGCGGAGATCAGCCGGGCGGTCCGCCTTGCTCACGGAGTGAAAAAGGACATTCTTCTCGGAAGGGCAAGGGGCGATGACGAGGTCGAGTACCTCAGGTTGAGGCGCGTGAGGCCTTAGGACTGGCCGAAGGGTTGTTTTGTCATCAATACATTGCCAGTGAACACCGCGAGGACGAGCTTCAAGATGTCAACGAGTACGAAGGGGACCGCGCCCAATAGCACTGCCGTCCAGAGGCTCACCCCGGCGTTCAACGCTAGTATGGGCACGCCGAACG
>LSSH01000038.1 GCA_001595885.1 Candidatus Proteinoplasmatales archaeon SG8-5
GTCTGTGGATGGTATGTCAAGGCCCTCCTCGGCCACGCTCGTCGCCACGAGTACGTTGTATTCCCCTGCCTTGAAGAGGTCTATCATCTCCACCTGTTCCTTCTGCCGCATTCCCTTGTCCGAGCCCTTGCTGGCCTGACCGACGAACCGTGCCGGGCGTACGATCTCTATCTTCCCAAGCGCGTCGGTCACGAGCTCCGAGGTGTCGCGGTAATGGGTGAACACTATTATCCTGGAATCCGCCTTTTGATTGAGCTGGGCGACGACAATCTTCTTCACCTTCTCGAGCTTCGGCGATTCCACCTTGGCCGCCTCAAGGCCCTTGACGGCCTTCATGGCCATCTGCACCTTGGGCAGCGCGATTGCCTGCCTGGAAGCCTTTGTCGCGTTCTTGGACAGCGCCTTGGTCCTCATCCTCTCGAAGTAGGCCTTGAGGGCGGCAACCCCCTGCGTCTCGGCACGCTCCAAGGCCTGATTGAGGGTCATGGCTATGGCCACCGTCGTGACCGCGCTGTATGCGGCAGATGACTTGCTGCCCGTCCTCAACGACCCCTGTATCTCCCTCTGGGCGGCCAGCAGGGCACTCGTTGTCACCATTCCCTTGCGCAGGTAGCCGTGCTTACGCAGCTTGGCCACCTGCTCTTCAAAACCCTTCCTCAGGTGCTCGATGACCTTCGCCATCTCCTTTGGAACCTCGACCTCCATCCACCTGATGTAGATGTCGTGTATGTGCTTCACGACGTCCGGGTCGTAATCGTGCCGTATCTCCACCCCCTCGATGTTCAGGTTCTCGCACACCTCCAGTATCTTCGCCGAGTCATTGCCGGGCGACGCGGTCATACCCAGGGCGTGACCGTCCTTGACCTTCCTGTACCGTTCCCCGATGAAGACGTAGGCGTAATCCCCCACGGCCCGGTGGGCCTCGTCGAAGACGATGAGCGAAACTTCGTTCAGGTCTATCTGGCCGGACACGAGGTCGTTGGATATTACCTGCGGTGTCGCGGTGATTATCTGGTTCTTCCGCCATAGCTCCTTGCGCTTCTCCGGGGGCACCTCGCCCGTGAAGACGGCCGGCGGCTCGGCTATGAGGTGCCTCTTCAGGAACCTGGCGTGCTGCTCCACCAGCGGTTTCGTCGGGGCCATGAAGAGTATCTTGCCCCGCTTGGTTCGCAGGGTCTCTGCTATCGCAAGGAGGGCGATGACGGTCTTTCCCAGGCCGGTCGGCAGGACCACGAGGGTGGAGCGCTTCACGCAGGCCAGCGCTATCGTCCGCTGATAATGCCTCTCCTCGATCGTGCCCGCCTCGATCATCTGGTGCTCCACGTACACGGTGGGAATATCGACCACAGATAAAGAATAGTTTTGGTGGGGTGGGTGAAAGTGAAAGAAAAATGCTCCCATCGGGATTCGAACCCGAGTCCCCAGCTCGAAAGGCTGGAATGATTGGCCGGTCTACACTATGGGAGCGCTTGGTTGCGTATGAGACTGCAGCTCCCGAAGTGTGTTAGAGTGGCTTGTCCACGTCGCTATTCACTATGGGAGCATCTACAGCCAGAGAAATGCGCCTTCCTTTTAATAATTTCCAACCGAGCGATAATTTTTATCATACTTTGGATAATAGGGTCACCATGCGAGGGAACCGGCATTGACATTCATTAAACTCGAATCAGTTGGCAAGAAACGCGGCAAGCGCTGGATATTCGAGAACGTCTCGTTCGACATCCAGCGGGGTGACATCATCGCCATCGTGGGTGAATCGGGCTCGGGCAAGTCCACCCTCCTCAGGTGCATCAATCGCCTTACGGAACCCACCAAAGGTTCGGTCCTCTTTGAGGGCAAGGATATCAGGACATATGCTCCCCCCGAGCTGCGGAGGGAGCTGAGCATGGTGTTCCAGTTCCCCGCGATATTTCCCGGGACGGTGGAGCAGAACGTTGGCTACGGGCTAAAACTGATGGGCAAGAGGTCCGAAAAGCGGGTCTTCGGGGCCGTGGACGACGTCGGCCTGGACCGGTCGTTCCTGAAGCGGAACGCCGAGAAGCTTTCCGGCGGGGAGCAGCAGCGGGTGTGCCTCGCTCGGAGCCTGGCCGTCGGGCCCAAGGCCCTCCTCCTGGACGAGCCCACATCATCGCTGGACACCAAGGCCGCGCGGAAGATAGAGCAGACGGTTAGGGCCCTAAGGGAAACCCATGGGCTGGCCATCCTCTGGGTGACACACGACATCGGGCAGGCGAGGAGGATGGCTGACAAGGCTGTTGTGCTGGGGAAGGGGCCTATCAAGGGCTCGGTTAACATCGGCGAGGTCGACGGGGGTGAACTGCCTGGCTGATATTCCTTACGACGAGTGGGAAGGACTCATTCGTTTGGCTTTCACAGCCGTACTGCTGGCTATCGTCCTCGTCTTATCATATATGAAACGAATAGGCATCGGCAAGGACGCGGCCCTGTCGTCAGCACGAGGATTCGCGCAGCTGATGATACTCGCCATCATATTCACCTACATCTTCGATTCGCCCGACTGGCTCCTTTACACGTGGATACTCTTCATCGCCATGTGCATACTCGCCGGGTACACCTCAGCGCGCAGGGCCAAGCAGATTCCCAAGGCCTGGCAGATAACCACGCCCAGCATCGTCATCGGAACCTCGATAACGCTCATCATCATGCTCCTGACCGAGATCATGATTTCGAGGCCGGAGTTCATCATTCCACTCGCGGGAATGGCATTCGGCAACACCATGAACCTCTGCTCGCTGTGCCTGAACAGGATAATCGGCGAGGTGAAGAACAATCGCGCGAGGATCGAGGCCGCCCTCGCTTTGGGCGCGACATCCGACCAGGCCATCGACCCCTACATCCAGACGTCGGTGAAGGCGGCGATGATACCGAGCATCGACAGCATCAAGACGCTGGGCGTCATCTTCATCCCCGGGGCCATGGCCGGCCTGCTGATGGCCGGCACCGAGCCGCTGGTAGCCGCGGAATACCAGATAGCCGTCTTCTTCATGATATTCTCGGCCGGAATAATAACCGCCATCACCGTATCCAGCCTTGCCAGGAAGCGGCTGTTCACCGAGGCGCATCAGCTGAAGTTCATCGGTTGATATTTAGTTTGTATGAGTTCCGGATTTTGAAATATCGGAGTTCGATGGCTACAATTAGGGAATTCAATTTAATATGGCCTCGGCCATGTTCCATCCGTAGGATCCAGGTAGGAGTGATTTAGATGCAAAAGCAAGATTTCATAGCTTATTTGAAGGAAAACGATGACAACTACGAGTTTGCCGAGGCCCCGCACGAGGGCGTTGCAGGCGTTTTCGTCAAGAACAACATGTACGAGACCGAGACGCACTTCGCCGACACGGTCATCCAGGATTTGGCTCTTGAGGAGCTTATCCAGGCGACCCACCAGGGCAAGAACATCGAGCACATGACGCGCGTCACCGGCTACTTCAGCAAGGTCAGCAAGTGGAACAAGGGAAAGAAGGGCGAGTTGAAGGACAGGCACAGGGTCAGCGAGGTCTGAGTCTATATCATTGATGTTCCGCACCGCGGGCACCTGCCCAGCCGCTTTTCGAATCTCGTTCCGCAGTTGGGGCATTCGACCTTGACGAGGCCCTCAGAGACCTCCCTCTCCTTCTTGATCTGGCCGGGAGTGGGGGGCGGTGACATCGCCGGGTATTGGATGGGCGGCGGCGGCCTGTAGGTGCCTGTGCCCACAAGCCTCCACAGGATTATCAGAACGATGAGGGCGATGACGGCAACGATGCACATGAGTTCCATAGGGTCTCCGTTTACAAATTGGTCATAATCTACTTAATAACATCGAATTCAAATAGCCAGTTTCCATTATCCGTGCATGGGCTCGCGCAGGATTGGCACCTTGGCCGAGAAGTCGCTGCACGCGTCATTGAAGCGGTGGTACACCGAAGAGGGCGACAAGGTGGAGAGGAAGGTCGACGGATTCTACATCGACATCGTGCGCGGCGACCTGCTCATCGAGATCCAGACGGCAAATTTCTCCCAAATACGGCGCAAGCTCGTCTACCTCCTCAGGGACCACCACGTCCATCTTGTGCATCCGATACCCGTGGAGAAATGGATAGTCAGGCAAGATGAAGGAGGGAAGGAGTTGAGCCGGCGGCGTTCTCCGAAGACAGGTAAGGTGGTGGACGTGTTCGAAGAACTGGTGCGCATCCCCAACGTGGCCATGCACCCGAACCTCACCGTTGAGGTCCTGTTGACGAGGCAGGAGGAGGTCCTGCGGAGAGGCGGCAAAGGTGCCAGGGGAAGACGCGGATGGGAGCTGCATGACAGGAGGCTGCTAGAGGTCAAGGACAACTACGTGCTGGCAAGTCATAAGGATTATCAAAAGCTCATACCGAAGGAGCTGCCGAGGCCCTTCTCAAATCGTGACCTGGCCGAGGCCGTCGGACGGCCCATCTGGCTCGCCAGGGCGATGACATACACGCTGAGGCGCACGGGGGCCATCACAGAGGTGGGAAAGAGGGGCAATGCCATCCTATATATGTGAGTTCGGGATTTTAGAAGTGATACCATGAGTCACGACTTGGGAGGAAAGGTGGCGCTCGTCACGGGCGCGTCCAGGGGCATCGGCCGCGGCATCGCGCTGGAGCTGGCCGAGTGCGGCGCCGACATAATCGGCATCTACGAAGGCAACGAGGAGTCGGCGGCCCAGACCCACGAGGACGTCACAAAGAAAGGGGTTCTTGCCTCGTTCATGAGGTGCGATGTCGCGAACGAGGAAGCCGTGCTGGCCGTCAGGGACAAGACCCTGGCGGACTTCGGCAAGGTGGACCTCCTAGTCAACAATGCGGGCATTCACCAGCACCTCAAATCCTGGGAGCTGAGCCTCGGGGACTGGCAGCGCGTCATCGACGTGAACCTCACTGGCATTTTCATTGTCTGCAAGGCCCTCATCCCACACATGAAGGAGAGGGGCAGCGGACGCATAGTCAACATCTCGTCCTGCGTGGCCTACACCGGAACCGACCACGAGGTCCATTACGCGGCGTCCAAATCGGGCATCCTGGCCTTGACCAAATCACTCGCGCTGGAGCTCGCCCCCGACATTAACGTTAATGCGGTCGCGCCCGGATACACCGACACCGATATGCTCGTATTAGGGTCGTCCAACGAGGCAAAGGCTGTGTTGAATAACATCCCAAAGGGTCGGATAGGGCTTCCGGAGGATATCGCGAAAGCGGTCGCATTTCTTTGTTCGGACGATTCGGATTATATAACGGGTCAAATTCTCAACGTCAACGGCGGCCTGGTCATGATTTGACCTGCCCGGAACCCGTTCGATAATCGTAAGCAACTTGGCGATTACGAGCGATGACCCAGTGGGGCAGGACATTATCGGAACTCATTTAGAACAGACCGACGATGTTCCCGTCCGCGTCCATGTCAATCTTCTCTGACGCCGGGTGCCTGGGCAGCCCCGGCATTGTCATTATCTCGCCGGCAATGGGTATGAGGAAGCCGGCTCCGGCGCTGAGGCGTATCTCGCGGACGTGCATCTCGAAACCATCGGGCGCGCCGAGCAGCTTCTTGTCGTCGGAAAATGAATATTGGGTCTTGGCCACGCACAGGGGAAGTTTGCCGTAGCCCAGCCCCTCCCACAGGTCGAGGTCCTTCTTGGCCTCCGGCGAGAAAACCACCGTCTCCGCGCCGTAGACCTTGGCTGCCAGCGTCTGCATCCTATCCTTGATCGTGTTGTCCAACCCGTAGGCGAAGTTGGGTGTCCTTTCCTGCAGGGAGGACATGACTGCTTGGGCGAGTTCCAGTCCGCCCTCGGAGCCCCGGGCGTGTACCCTGGTTCCGATGCACTGGATGTCCTCCGATGCGCAGAGCTCCATCACCCTGTCCAACTCGGCCCTCGTGTCGTTGGAATGGACGTTCAACGCCACCACTGGAGTGAACCCGAACTCCCTGATGTTGGAGATGTGCCTCCTCAGGTTGGGGAATCCCCTCTCGACCGCGCCCACGTCCTCC
>LSSH01000039.1 GCA_001595885.1 Candidatus Proteinoplasmatales archaeon SG8-5
CTTCTGCCCCATCGGCGCCATGCGCAAGTGGGAGGGCGAGGTCGAGCCATTCAAGTGCATCTCCTGCGGTTCGTGCATTCGGGCCTGCCCCGAGGAGGCCCTGTACTTCGAGGAGGTGGAGGCGCTCAGGGAAACCGTTTACCACCGCCAGGGAACTGAATGCCTACCGACGGGGGATATCGACGGCCAGATACCTGTAGGGGAGTTCGATTCAGGCAATACAAAACATGCCTGGGACATAGAAGCCCTCAAGGATGGGCACAAGGTTCTGAAGTCTTACGAATACAAGAAAAGGGAGGTCAGCAACGGTTATGCCGGCCGCACCCTTTACGTAGACCTGTCAAACCTGGAGATCAGGGAGAAACCAGTCACCGAGGACATGAAGAGGAAGTTCACCGGAGGCCGCGGTTTTGGGCTCAAATTACTGTGGGACACCATCAAGCCGACGACCCGGTGGGACAGCGACGAGAACGGCCTCGTGTTAACGGCCGGCCCCCTCGGCGGCTCCACCCAGTACCCCGGGTTCGGCAAGTCGCTCGGCCTTACCGTTTCACCGTCGACCGACATCATCTGCGATTCCAATGCCGGCGGTTTCTTCGCGCCGTACATGAAATTTGCCGGTTTCGACGCCGTCCAGATACACGGTAGGGCGGACGAGGACGTGGTAATCTTCATCGACGGCGTTGAGGGCAGGGTCACCATAGAAACCGCACCCAAGGAAGAGGTCAACTCGCACCTATTGGCCGAGCAAGTGACACACCTGTATGCGGTCGACGATACAGAGGAGGCGAGGCAGAGGGTTGCCGCGGTCTCGGCAGGCAAGGGGGCAGAGAACAGCTACTGGGGCTGCCTGAACATCTCTTTCTATGACATCAGGAGGAAGGTGGCACGACTGAAGCAGCACGGCCGCGGGGGCCTTGGCACGGTACTCAGGCACAAGAGGATAAAGGCCGTGGTCGCTCGAGCGGAGGCCATCGACGGCCTGACCAACGACCCCAACGACGCGGACGCCATGGCCAAGGTGGGCATCAAATATCACAGGGAGATCCGGGACCTGGACAAGGAGCAGTGCAACATGCGGACCGTGGGCACGGGCCACCTTGTCGAGATTATGGACGATTATGACCTATTGCCGACCGAGAACTACCGCTTCGGCAGCCATCAGAAGGCGTCTCAGATATACTCTCCCAACTTCTACAAGCTGTGGACCCAGGTCATACCGGACGGCTGCTGGTACGGATGCACCATGGCGTGCGCGAAAGCCGCGGACGGCGTCAAGGTCATTACCGGGCCATACAAGGGCCAAAAAGTAACTATCGACGGTCCGGAATACGAGACACTGGGCTGCTCCGCCAACATGGGCATCTGGGAGCCCAAGTGGGTGCTGGAGTTCAACTTCTACTGCGACACGTACGGCATCGACACCATCTCGGCCGGAACGGCCATCGCCTTCTACATGGAGATGTTCGAGTACGGCATCCTCGACAAGGAGAGGTGCGACGGCCTGGACCTCCGATTCGGCAACGCCGAGGCCATGATGGAGTTCCTGCACAGGATGGCCTCTGGATACGAATCGGAGTTCATGAACGCGGCGAGCAAAGGCTGCCGCAGGATGAAGGACTGGCTGAAGGCCAAGGGATGGGGCGACCCGCAGCTCGTCGAGGACGCAGGCATGGAGTCCAAGGGCCTGGAGTATTCCGAGTACGTGACCAAGGAATCGCTGGCCATGCAGGGGGGTTACGGTCTGACGCTGAAGGGACCGCAGCACGACGAGGCCTGGCTCATATTCATGGACATGGTGAACAATCAGATACCGACCTTCGAGGACAAAGCGGAGGCGCTGTGGTACTTCCCTATGTGGAGGACCTGGTTCGGCCTAAACGGGCTGTGCAAGCTCCCGTGGAACGACGTGGAACCGGCGGACAACGCCCAATCCGACGAACCAGCCAAGGTGCCGGAGCACGTGCAGAACTACGTTGAGATGTTCGCGGCGGTAACAGGGCAAAAGGTGACGAGCCACGACCTGATATCCATGAGCGAGAGGGCGTACAACTGGCAGCGGGCGATGAACGTGTGGATGGGCCGCGGAAGACGCGCCGACGATTGGATACCGTACAGGTCAATGGGCCCGGTCACCGAGCTCGAGTACAACTCCAGAAAGGACAGGTACGACAAGGTGCTGGTGGAGAAGCTGGGCATATCCCAGGATGACGTATCCTGCATGCCGGTCGAGGAGAAGATGAGGATATTATACGATTACCGCCAGGACCAGTATCAAAAACTGGCCGATGCGGTCTACTTCCGCCGGGGATGGACGCCCAACGGCGTGCCCACCCCCCAAAAGATGAGGGCCATCGGCTTCGGCGACGAAGATGAGATGCTGAATATGCTCCAGCAGAAGATTGATGAGGACGAGGCCGCGGGATTGAACGTCTGGGGCGGGGACTACGGGGCCGAAGAGAGGCCGCCGACCGACGACCTGAAGTACTGGGAAAAGTGGTAACCTTCTCCCCGCCTGTCTTCGGCATTGGCTTTTACCGGCATGCCAAGCCTTCGGCGTTGGCAAAAAATATTCAAAATACTATATCGTCAATCCAGGATTTTTCGTATGATTAACAGTTTCGCCCACCCCTGCTTGATAGAGTTATATACTATCAAGCAGTATTGTCACACAGTGAGGATCAATGGCAAAAATGCTTGACGGTTATAGGTTCAAGAGCCTGTGGACGACCCACATCGGCTGCATCAAGGGGGCGGTGGATTATCTGAATCTCGATATCAGCCTGCCGTGGATATTCGGGGGCACAGGCCACGCGTTCGTCATGAACATTCACGAGGAGCTTTGCCCCAGCGGGCCGACGGCCTGGCGGTTCCAGATGCTCTTCGAGCTTGCCCCCAACCTCGGATACAAGACCGACGGGATGGCGGCATTCAGGAACGAGAAGGGCAGCGTGGATTGGGTGGACGCTCCGGAGGCAGCGTGGGACTTCACTAAGAAGTGCATTGACGCCAACGTCCCGGTGTACGGATGGGAGATGAAGGTGCCCGAGTTCTACTGCGTGCACGGTTATGACGATGTCGGCTACTACTACAACGGCTGCCTGGCCAATGACGGCGAGGGACCGAAGCCGTGGCAGGAGCTGGGACAGACCGAGATAGGCTACATCGAGATGTGCGGCGTGCATCCGGTCGAGCCCGCGCCCCCAGCAAAGGCGGTCAAGGAGGCGTTCGAGAAGGTTCTGTGGTTCGCTGAAAATCCCGAGGGATATGTGTTCCCCAAGTACGCCTCCGGCCTCAAGGCCTACGACTATTGGATGAAGTTCCTGGACGACTCGGTGGATTATCAGGAGGGACACGCCCACGGCATCGGTTATAACGCCGAGGTCTGGTCCGAGTGCCGCAAGTTCGCAGTCGATTTCCTCAACGAGGCCAAGTTCAAAATTAACGACCATGTCGAGTTGTTCGACACCGCGATAGAGCACTACTCCGAGGCCAGGGACGCGATCCAATGCACCGCAGACCTATATCCGTTCCTGAGCCGCCAGCTCTCTTACCTCCAAGATGACGAAAGGAGGGCAAGCGCCGTCAAGGACCTGCAGAGGGCGCGGGACGCGGAGGAGCAAGGTCTTGAAGCGCTGGCCGAGTTAGTAAAGGTATTGTGAGGTGATTATGATGACGAAGATAATCGGAGTATGCGGAATAGTCTGCACGGAGTGTCCGGCCTACAAGGCCACCCAGGCCGACGACGACGGGCTCAGGGCAAAGACCGCGACGGAATGGTCTCAAGCGTACGGCGCTGACATCAAGCCAGAGCACATAAACTGCGATGGCTGCACAACTCCCGGCAGGAAAATCCACCACTGCTCAGAATGCGAGATGCGCGCCTGCGGTATCGCGAAGGGTTTGGAGAACTGCGGCAAGTGCGCCGAATACGCCTGTCAGAAACTAGAAGAGTTCTTCAAGATGGTGCCCGAGGCGAAGGAAACGCTGGATGACGAGAGAGTATCAACTTGAGAAAGACCTAAATACACCGATAATAATTTCCAGGGTAGAGGAAGAGCGTGAGGAAGTGTGCCTAAAGAAATAATTCCTGAATGTCCGAAGTGTAATAGCCAGAACGTAAAGATTTATGCCGACCGTTCAGGATTGTGCCTTGACTGTAAATCACCAATAATGGATTTTGAAAAACCCGAGGAAACGTTAAAAACGCCAGAAGTCGACGAGAAAGACGAGTTAATACAGAGCATTTATTCCAAACCTCCGCAAGACGATAAATTCCCCGAGGATTTCAATCCTGTGAAAACCAAAAAAGGAATGGGATTGATTGCTCTGGGATTCAAGTTAATAATAATTTCCTTATTAGGTATTTTAGTATTCGGAATTTTAATTGCATTATTCGTATTGAGCGAATCAGAGACCTTGGTGCTCATACTTATGATATTACTTTTCATCTTTGCCTTGTTAAGTTTTGTCGGTGAAATCATAGGAATGGTCGGGGTGGCGTTCCTACACCTTGGCAGAGACGAATACAAAGTAGAAAATCACTGGCTGAATCTTGGTACCGTTTTCATAGTGTTCTCTTTCATCTGCGGATTCTTACCAAGGATCCTGATTACAACGATCGATGTAGACGTGGATTACAATATTATGGCAGGTGTGGACATGCTCTTGGGAATCGCTAGCCTCATCTTTTTCGGAATAGGTTACGCGATCGTTCCAAGAGAGATAGTATCGACCAGCAGATGGCCCGACTTTCTCAAGGGTTTCTATCACATTCTCGGTTCCTTGGGTATAATATTTGGTATGGTGGCCCTGATAATCGTCCTTCCCTCGACCTTCGCCGGGCTTGCCCTGATCTGCTGCTTGGCTTCCCTGATCGGATTCATCCTAGCATTCATCCTTTATTTCACAGGTTTACTAGCCTTCAAGAGGGCCTACGAAGCTGGACCCGAGATGCCCTATAAATCAAAGGTGTATGAGCCCTCATACACCCATTGGACTGACGATGAGTGATTTTATAACATTACATTCTGAATAATGTGAAACCCGCCTCCGGGATCGGTGCGTTCAGGCTCGCCGATATTCCCAGGGCCAGTACTAATCGCGTCTGCACGGGGTCGATGATGCCGTCGTCCCAAATACGGGCCGAGGAGTAGTACGGATTCCCCTCCTGCTCGTATTTTTCGAGGATGGGCTTCTTCAGGTCGGCGACTTCCTCGTCCGTCATCTCCACGCCCTTCCTGAATAGCTGGTCCTTCTTGACCGTGGATAGGACGTTCGCGGCCTGCTCGCCGCCCATGACGCTTATTCTCGCGTTCGGCCACATCCACAACTGGCGGGGGCCGTAGGCGCGCCCGCACATGCCGTAGTTTCCCGCGCCGAACGAGCCACCGATGAGGACGGTGAACTTCGGGACCTGGGCGGTCGCGACCGCGCTCACCATCTTCGCCCCGTCCTTGGCGATCCCGCCGGCCTCGTACTTACGGCCGACCATGAAGCCGGTGATGTTCTGCAGGAATACGAGGGGGATCTTCCTCTGGCAGCAGAGCTCTATGAAGTGAGCACCTTTCAACGCGCTCTCGGACAAAAGCACGCCGTTGTTGGCCAGCAGGCCCACGGGATATCCCATTATATGAGCGAAACCGCAGACGATGGTCTGGCCGTACAGCTCCTTGAACTCGTGGAAGCGACTGCCGTCAACCAGCCTGGCTATGACCTCGCGGACCTCGAAAGGGGTGCGCGGGTCCTTGGGTATGATGCCGTAGATGTCCTCGATCGGATATATCGGGTCCTCAGGCTTCCGGACCGATAGGTGGGTCTTGGGCTGGCGGTTGAGGTTCTCGATGGCGTTGCGACCGTAGGCGAGCGCTTCTTCGTCACTCGTCGCGTAGTGGTCGGCAACACCCGATTCACGGCAATGCACGTCGGCGCCGCCCAGGTCCTCGGCGCTGACCTCCTCGCCGGTCGCGGCCTTCACCAGCGGAGGTCCACCGAGGAAGATGGTTCCGGTGCCCTTGACTATGACGGTCTCGTCGGACATGGCAGGGACATAGGCCCCGCCAGCGGTGCACGAGCCCATGACCAGGGCGATCTGGGGAATGCTCATCGACGACATCTTGGCCTGGTTGTAGAATATGCGGCCGAAGTGCTCGCGGTCGGGGAATACCTCGTCCTGCATTGGCAGGAACGCCCCGCCCGAGTCCACCAGGTAGACGCAGGGAAGATTGTTCTCCATGGCTATCTCCTGGGCGCGGACGTGCTTCTTTACGGTCATCGGGAAGTACGTGCCCCCCTTCACGGTGGCGTCGTTGGCAATGAGCATGACCTCTCTCCCGTGAACAAGGCCGATGCCTGTGACTATTCCCGCCCCCGGGGCCTTGTCGTCGTACATTCCGAGGCCGGCCAGCGGGTTCAGTTCGAGGAAGGGCGAGTCAGGGTCGAGCAGGGCATCGATGCGCTCCCTGGCCAGCATCTTGCCTCTGGACTTGTGCAGCTCTGTGTTCTTCTCCCCTCCTCCGGCCTTCGCCCACCCGAGCTTCTCCTTCAGGTCCGCGACCATTCTGAGGTAATGCTCCCTGTTCTCCCTGAACTCAGCGCCGTTCACGTCTATCTTGCTTTCGATGGGTTCCACACCTATTCCTCCTCAAGGTTTTGTGATTTCATCATTGTCCCGGTGACCCGGGATCATCTCCCTTCATCATGTTAACGAGGACCACGCCGATGTCGACCTGGTCTCCCGCTTTGAAATGCACGTGCTCCACAGTCCCCGCGTACGGGGCCTTGATCTGGTATTCCATCTTCATGGCCTCGATGGTCATGAGCACCTGGCCCTCGGCCACGGCCGTTCCATCCGACACATCCACCTTGACGACCTTTCCGGATATCGGGGATGCGATGTCGGGCGAGAGCATCTCCAGCTCGTCAGTTTTCCTGCGCTTGCCCTCTGCGCGCGTGAACTTGTACACGTGCCCATGGAAGAAGATGTGGCGGAGGCTCCCCTCGGTGGCCATTGATATCTTCGATGGCTTGCCGTTGATGTTGAGGGTGAAGAATCCGGGCCGTATCTCCTTGGACGAGACATCGAACACCTCCTCGCCAACGGTCACCTTGTACCCCTTGCCGTCCCGTTTGATATGGACGGGGTAAGACTTGCCGGCAAACTCGTACTGGAATTCCATGACCACACCTAGCTGTCTATCCTCCACGCACCCGCGCTCTTCCACGGCGAGTGCTCGTCCGCGTCAACCTTGGGTCCGTTCGTGTGTTCGACAGGGGCCTTGCCGAAATCGTCCAGGGCCGCGGCTATGAGAACCTCGATGGGCAGCTCCGACGACATCGTCCAGTTCTGGAAATACGTGTCGATGAAATGTGTGTCAATATCACCCCGCCTGAACGCCTCGTTCTCTATCATGGCCCTGAGGAAGGGCACGTTTGTTGTCACGCCAAGGGTTATGTAATTGGACAGCGACCAGTGCATCTTCCTTATCGCGTCATCGCGGTCCTCGGCGTGCACTATCAGCTTGGCCAGCATGGGGTCGTAGTAGGGTGTGATCTCCAGCCCCTCCCGGACGCCTGTGTCGTGGCGGATGTTGACACCGTTGGGGACCTCCATGGCCTTTAACTTACCGGTCGAGGGCATGAACCCCTTCTCAGGGTCCTCGGCGTAAACGCGGCACTCGATGGCATGGCCCCTTTGCTTGATGGCTTCCTGATCGAGGGTAAGGGGCTGGCCGGCCGCAATCTTCAGCTGCCACTTGACGATGTCGACGCCGGTTGTCATCTCCGTGATGGCGTGCTCCACCTGAAGGCGAGTGTTCATCTCAAGGAAATAGAAGCACCTGTCCTTGTCCAGCATGAACTCGACGGTCCCGGCATTCGTGTAGCCGATGGTTTCAGCGGCCTTGACCGCGGCCTCGCCCATCCGTGCGCGCAACTCCTCGTCAAGGGCCACGGAGGGCGTCTCTTCTATCACCTTCTGGTGCCTTCGCTGGATCGAACACTCGCGCTCGAACAGGTGCACTACCTTCCCGCGCTCGTCGGCGAGTATCTGAAATTCGATGTGGCGCGGTTTCTCCAGGTACTTCTCCATCAGCAGCTCGTCGTTACCGAAGGAGGACATCGCCTCCCGTCTGGCAGAATCTATCGAGTCTGCCAGCTCATCCTTGGTGTGCACGACCTTCATGCCCTTGCCGCCGCCGCCGGCCGCGGCTTTTATTAGAACCGGGAATCCAACGCGTTGGCAGGCGTCCTCGAGGCTTTCCTGCTCCTCACCGGTATACCCCGGTATCACCGGAACACCAGCCTTCATAATGGTCCTCTTCGCCTCGATCTTGTCGCCCATGTCCTTTATCACCGCAGCGGAGGGACCGATGAACTTGAGACCCGCATCCTCGCAGGCCAATGCGAAGTTCGCGTTCTCCGAGAGGAATCCGTAGCCCGGGTGGACGGCATCCGCCCTGCAATCCTTGGCGATGCCGATGATCTTATCGATGTTCAGGTAGCTCTCCGATGGCGTTGGGTCGCCGAGGGGGTGTGCCTCGTCGGCAAGATGCACATGCAACGACTCCTCATCGACGTCTGAAAATATTGCCACGGTCTGCAGGCTCATCTCCCCGCAGGCCTTGATGATGCGGACTGCGATCTCCCCGCGGTTTGCCACCAGGACTTTGTCAATCTTCAATCCCCTTCCTCCAGGCAGGTTCTCTCTTCTCGAGGAACGCGCTCACTCCCTCTTTCCCTTCCTCGGACGCACGGGCGTCGGCGATGGCCTCAATGCTATATCGCTTGAACGCCTCCCTGTCCAGGCGCCCACCCATGATTGCCAACCGCTTGCACATCCTCACGGCCTGCGGCCCCCCTGTCATGATGAGGTCGGCGAGTTCGTCCACAGCGTTGTCAAGCTCCTCTGCTGGCACTACCCTGTCGACCAGCCCCATCCCGAGGGCCCTACCGGCGCTGAGTCTCTCCCCGGTGGTGAACAGCTGCACGCTCCTCTTCACACCGATCCTATCGATTACATATGCCGATATCACTCCGGGCAGGAGTCCGACCTTCACCTCGCTCAGCGCAAGCTTCGCGCTCTCGCTGGCAATAGCAAAATCGCACGCGCATACAAGGCCGCAGCCGCCGCCGAACGCGGCTCCGTTAACCCGCGCGATGGTGGGTACGGGAATGTCACCGAGGGCCTCGAACATCTCGGAAAGCCTCGTCGCATCGGCAACGTTCTCCTCCCTCGAAAGAGAGGCCATCCTCTTCATCCAGTTGAGGTCCCCGCCGGCACAGAACGACTTGCCGGCCCCGGTGATGACGACGGCCCTCACCCCATCCGCCTTTTGAACATTTTGAAAACAGGCAGTGAGCTCAGCGATCGTCTTCTCGTCGAAGGGATTGTGTATCTCGGGCCGGTTCATTGTCACTCTCACCACCACATCGCCCTCAACGATAATGTTCTCGAAATCGTGTTGCGCGCTCATAGAACAAACACCCATCTGGCACCCTGGAAAATACCTGGGTCGAATAAATAATTTCCTGTCACAAGTTCGACAATTGTCTATGTTTAATGAAAACGCCAAGAGGGAGCGGGCAAGAGAAATGCCTCCAGGTAAGAATCCATTCTTGCGGGTAAGAACAGTTTGATTTTCCTGCAATAATAAACTGGTCTCCTTGAGGTGCGAGAGCAAATATACAAAAAACAAAGCGCCGAGAGGGAGATTCGAACTCCCGCGGACTTGCGCCCACCGGCTCTCAATGCCGTCGTACAAAGCACGACCACGCTTCTACGAAGCACTCAAGGCCGGCGCCTTATTCCGGGCCGCCTGGCACCTGCCAGGCGCCTAACCGGGCTTAGCTATCTCGGCACTCCGGATTCACAAGAATGACTCAAGTGAAATCTCGAAACCCGCCACCGGATATCCGAGCTCGAAGTTGGCCATCACGTTGGGGTGGAACTCCCCGAAGCTGCCTGTCACGGCCCCCTCGATGAGTATTGCCGCGCACCTGCCGGGCACGTATGCGCCGTCGTCTATCTGCGCAAGGCTGAACTCGCAGCTCAGGTCCCGCAGCACGCTCTGCACCAGGGACTTCATCTCAGTGAAGCTGGCCTTCGAATGGACGGTCAGGGCGGCGAGGTGACGGTGCGTGTCCATGCCCTTCAGTACGTCCCCGACCTCGAACACGCTCTGGGGGAGGTCCCTGTGCTTGTTGGCCTGGAAGAACCTGAAGATACTCGGCGATATGGTGACGCGGGTGCACGTCAGGTCCTCGGAGATGGGATTGAGTACCTTCACTAAATCAGGGTCCTCGGGCCGCCGCATCTGTGTGAACTGGTCGTGCTCCGAGGAAAGCGTCAGGCTCTTGACCTCTGTGTAGCCATACCCGAGCATCAATTCCCGAACAAGGTTGGAGAACCTCTCCACCTCCAGCTCTTTCCCGAAGGTCAGGGCCTTCGGCAGGATACCGATGATGTTCCCATATCCTGCGCCGATGGCAATGTCCTCGATCAGGTCGACGTTGTGGAGGACGTCGTTCCTGTATGCGGGGACCCGGACACTAATGTCCTCGCCCTCGAGAGCCGCCCCGAACCTCAATCGCTGCAGGAAGTCGACAATGTGCCCGGGGTCGTAAGCGGTTCCGAGCAGCGAGTTCACCTCGGCAGGGGCCAGGGTTCTCTGAACGGGGTCTAGGTTCGGCAGGGTGAAGGTCTCATCGGCGTATACGACCTCCACCGTTTCTATATCACCGCCCCGCTCAGCAAGCAGGGTCGAGATGACGTTGAGGGCCGTGTTCGCTGCGTTGAAGTCGGTACCGGTGAGGTCGAGGAAGAGGTCGGTCGTGGCCTCCGTTACCTGGGTGACGACGCCGTTTATGATGGGCGGGAAAGAGAGGACCTTGTCCTCGGCGTCGAGGATGATGGGATACCTGTCCAATCCCTCGAGCGTCCAGGCGTATTCCACGCCCTTGTCATGCTTGATGAGTATATCTGAAAGGTCCATCTCGTCGTAGTGGCCCAGCGGAACGAAGCTCAGGCTCTTCGGATCAATGGCCTTGTACACGAACGGCGGGACCAGCGACCTGGGGTCGTGAACGCCTATAGCGACCTTCTTCCGCTTTCTGCCGAGGGTAAGGTGCAGCTTCTCCTGCACCTCCATGAGGGACTTGATCAACTCGTCGCTCATCTCCACGTTCCTGACCATGCCCGATACTATGAAGGGCCTCACGTCGTTCACCGACGGGTCCACGTTCAGCACAATGCCGCTGCTGCCAGCCTCGTATTCGGCCAGCCCTTTCTCCTTCCCGATGAAGCCCCGCAGGGCACGGGCTACACCTTCCACCGAATAGAGGTCGGGGCGGTTCGGGAAGAACTCGACATTGAGCTCATCACCGTCAACGCTGTCGATGTCGGAACCCATCATGGGCAGGATGTTGAGGATCTCCTCCATTGAAAGGTCCTGGCCAATGAGGGAGACCAGGTCATGATAGTCCATTGATATTACGGCCATCGGTTGCGGATAATTGCCCCGCTTATAAGATACTTACCATACCAATAAATTACTATACGTGCGCGCCAATCTGGGTGTGTCAGGAGGTGTACGATGAGGGTGGCGATGTACTATGCGAACGACGACGTCCGCGTGGAAGAGGCGCCAATCCCCGGGATTGGGGAAGGCGAGCTATTGATGAGGATAGAGGCGAGCGGTATATGCGGCTCCGACCTGATGGAGTGGTATAGGAGGGACAAGGTCCCGCTTGTCCTCGGCCATGAGGTTTCGGGCACGGTCGAAAAGATTGGGACAGGCGTCGGGAAGTACAAGGTCGGTGACAGGATAGTGGTCTCACACCACGTCCCGTGCAACTCCTGCGATTACTGCCAGAGGGGCGACCACACGGTATGCGAGACCCTGCAGAAGGGCACCCACTTCGATCCCGGCGGATTTGCCGAATTTTTACGGGTCCCTGCCATAAACGCGGAGAAGGGCGTATATCTAATCCCCGAGGGCGTTGATTTTCCCGAAGCCACGTTCGCCGAACCGCTCGCATGCGTGCTCCGGGGGCAGGAGAAGATACACCTGGGCAAGGGCCACAGCGTCTTCGTCATCGGCAGCGGAATATCGGGATTGCTGCACATCGCACTCGCCAAAGCAAGAGGGGCAGACCGCATAATCGCGGCAGACATCAGCGGCTTCCGCCTTGGCGCGGCGCGCAAGTTCGGGGCCGACGAGGCCATCGCCGCGGACGAGAACCTCGCAGCCAACATGATAGCGGCCAACAACGGAAAGAAGGCCGACCGCGTAATCCTTTGTACGGGAGCATTATCAGCCGTCACCGCGACGCTGGAATCGGTGGAGCACGGCGGGACCGTCCTCTTCTTCGCCCCGACCAACGAGGGCGAGGAGCTGCCCTTCTCGATAAACAAGGTCTTCTGGAAAACGGAGGTGACCCTCACCACCACCTATGCCGGCGCACCGCCCGACCACGTCAAGGCCCTGGAGCTCATTCGTGACAATGCCATACCTGTCAAGGAGATGATCACACACACGCTGCCTTTGGCAGACATCCAAAGGGGCTTCGACCTGGTGGCAACAGGTGACGAATCAATCAAGGTCATTATCCAGCCGCAAGTTTGATACTTTGAATAATCAAAAGGCTGGTTTGCCCTGACACAAAGCCAAAATAACGGCTCAAGATAAGACAGAACCTCAAAACCGATCACTTCTCAGCCAGTCTGGCATAGGTGATGCGCAGCACGCCGCCCAAACCTTCCCAATCGATCTCAGAATCTACGATCTCCAGTCTCTTCGAGAAATTTGGCCCGTCAACGACCAGTGATTCGAACTCGCCTCCCTCACCGCTTACGTTGATACCGAACCGGTTTGCGATGGATTCCAGTTCTGTTAGTGCATCCATGTCCAACCTTCTGCCGAGCCAGTCCTTTCCCAATCCTTCGGCGAAGACGCCCACGATGAGGATGTGGAATCCGGCATCGATCATCTCCACCAGCACCTCCTTTTGGTCCAGACCCCAAAGGGGATTGTAACAGGTCAAACCCAAATCGTTGCAGACGTCCTGGATGCGCGTTCTCTGATAGTTTGACGCGATGGCTCCGGTCACGATCCCGTCGATCTCCAGGGAGGCCAAGACCTCCCTGAGGTCCTCCAGTTCTTTCTCCTTCTCGCCCTTCGTGTATTGCTTCACAAAATCGATGCCCAGGGCATCTGCTAACAATGGCGTTAGGTGGATGTTAGGAACGTGGAACATATAGGAATCGTCCGCTTCTGGAAAAATGGAGACTAATTTCGCAACCTCCCAGCCCTTCTGCTGCGCCAGATGAACCGCATATGTCGAGTCTTTACCTCCGGAGAAGAGGGCCGCCAGTTTCATTGTTGGTAGATTGAGATATGAATCATATAGTTTAGACATTAACTTTATATAGAAGTTCCAGAATAGCCACCGCTACCTTACAGTGTATAGGGAGGAATGAAAAATGATGGCTGGACAACAACCGATCATAGTATTGAAGGAAGGAACCGAGAGGACGAAGGGCAAGGGCGCACAGTTCAACAACATCGCCGCGGCGAAGGCAGTCGCGGATGCGGTGCGCTCGACCCTGGGTCCGAAGGGAATGGACAAGATGCTGGTGGACAGCATGGGCGACGTGGTAATCACAAACGACGGCGCGACCATTCTCAAGGAGATTGACATCGAGCATCCCGCGGCAAAGATGGTGGTGGAGGTCGCAAAGACCCAGGACAACGAGTGTGGCGACGGCACCACTTCCGCAGTGGTAATGGCCGGGGAGCTCCTGAAGAGGGCGGAGGACCTCATCGAGCAGAACGTCCACCCGACCGTCATAGCAAACGGCTATCGCTTGGCTTCGGTCGAGGCAGTGAAGATACTGAACAAACTCGGCGTCAAGGTCGATGCAAAGGACACGAAGGCCCTGAAGAACATAGCCATAACAGCGATGACGGGCAAGAGCGTGGGCGACCACAAGGAAGCCCTGGCCGAGGTAGCCGTCAAGGCAGTGACAGCTGTGATGGACAAGAGGGCCGGCAAGCCGTTCGTGGACCTCGACGACATCAAGATCGAGAAGAAGCACGGCGGCTCCGTGAAGGACACGACCCTCATCGAGGGCATCATCCTCGACAAGGAAAGGGTGCACCCGCGCATGCCGATGAGCGTGAAGAACGGCAAGATAGCCCTCATCGATTCAGCTCTTGAGATCAAGAAGACGGAGGTCGACGCCAAGATACAGATCACCGACCCGGGCCAACTGCAGAAGTTCCTGGACGAGGAGGAGAAGACCCTCAAGTCCAAGGTGGACCAGATTAAGAGATCAGGCGCTACGGTGGTATTCTGCCAGAAGGGCGTGGACGACCTGGTGCAGCATTACCTTGCCAAGGCCAACATCTTCGCGGTCCGCAGGGTGAAGAAGTCCGACATGGAGAAGCTTGCCAAGGCCACGGGCGCGAAGCTTGTGACCAACCTCGACGACCTGAAGGCATCCGACCTCGGAAAGGCCGGCCTCGTCGAGGAGAGGAAGATCTCGGACAGTGACATGATATTCATCACGGGCTGCAAGGACGCGAAGGCCGTGTCCATCCTCATCAGGGGCGGGACCGAGCACGTCGTGGACGAGGCAGATCGGGCGCTGCACGACGCCCTGAAGGTGACGGCAGTGGCGATCGAGGACGGCATGGCAATACCCGGCGGGGGTTCTGCGGAGATAGAGCTCTCATTGGCCCTGACCAAGTTCGGCTCACGTGTGGGCGGCCGGGAGCAGCTGGCCATCGAGGCGTTCGCCAAGGCCACCGAGATCATCCCGTGGACGCTCGCCGAGAACGCGGGCCTGGATTCCATAAACGTCCTCATCAAGCTGAGGAGCGAGCACGAGGGTAAAAAGAGGAAAACAGCGGGCATCGACGTCTTCACCGGCAACGTGAAGGACATGCAGAAGGAGAACATCATCGAGCCCATGCGCGTGAAGACCCAGGCCATAGAATCCGCCACCGAGGTCGCCAACATGATCCTCAGGATCGACGACGTCATCGCGGCCAAGAAGGGCGCGGGCGGACCACCGATGCCACCGGGCGGCGGCGGAATGGGCGGCATGCCTCCGGGCATGGACATGTGAACAAACGAGTTCTGAATACCAAACTCACTTGACTCGGATGTTCACAGCCAGGGATCGTACAGTCACAACTCTCGCAGTCAATAACTGCGAGCTGCCATGATAGCACACTTACCGTGCACGACGGAGAATCTTGGTTCCTCTCACGAAGGAACACCCTCATACCGACTCAATTGACCCGGACAAGAATGTAATGGGTCGGCTGTTCGGCCGACCCCTATTTAACTTAATTTTCTTCTGTTGGTTCCTCTATTGCAGGTTCAGTAGAATCCTCTATTGCAGGCTCTGTCGATTCCTCATCTGCGGGCGGCATCGATTCCTTGACCTTCTTGATGGTGCCCGAGGTCTTCAGCGTGCGGACCACGACCTTGAGCTCGTCGTCCTCGCCCACCTCTGTGATGCTGGTGAGGAGCTCGATCGCTTTATCCTTATCCGTGTGACTGCACCTGAGTATGCCGCGGTTGTCGTTGAAGGCGGTGAGCCACGGGCGTCCTTCCTCGTAATTGTCGAAGCCCATCTGGCTTGCCCTCCTCTGCAACGCCTTGATGAGCTCCCAGCGTTCAAGCACCCTCGGAGCCTCAACCTCGAACAGAATGTACCTGCGCCTGAACTCCTTCACGGCCATGTGAATCCCGCGGTCACTCGACCATGTCTATGCCTTCGGCAGACGTGTGCTCCGTCCCGACGATCGCAGGGGATTTGACACCGGTGATGACGAGGAGTATCTGCACGTCCTTGCCCAGCGTCGGGTCCACGGTGCAGCCCCAGATGATGCGGGCGTTCGGGCTGACCTTGGAGCTTACCAGCTCGGCGGCCTGCTGGGCCTCCGCTATGCTCATGTCCGTGCCGCCGACGATCCGCACCAGCGCACCCTTTGCCTCGTTGACGTCTATCTCCCCGAGCAGCGGCGAATCCAGCGCCTCGTTGACTGCGAGCTCGACCCGCTCCCTGTCATCGTCCGATGCGCCAATCCCTATCATGGCCACGCCGCCGTTCTCCATCACCGTCATCAGGTCGCTGTAATCGAGATTGACCAGTCCGGGCATCGTGATGACCTCTGTGATGCCCTTGATGGAGTTCATTAATATCTCATCGGCCACCTTGAAGGCAGCGTCCAGGGGCAGCCTCGGTACAAGCTCCAGGAGCTTGTCGTTCTGGATGACAATCGTTGTATCGCAGATGTTCTTGAGCTTGATAAGGCCCTTCTGGGCATTCTCATACCGAACCCGGCCCTCGGCCTTGAAGGGCATTGTCACGACGCCCATTACAAGCGCGCCCTGCTCCTTGGCGATCTCTCCGACGACAGAAGCGGATCCCGTACCCGTGCCGCCGCCCATACCGGCGGTGACGAAGACGATGTGCGAACCTTCCAGATATGCCCTCAGCTCCTCATCGTTCTCCCGTGCGGCATTCTCGCCGACCTCCGGTAACGCTCCGGCACCGAGGCCCTTGGTGGCCCTCCTGCCAATGAGCATCTTCTTCGGTGCGTGAGTGTGCAGGAGGTGGGTCGCATCCGTGTTGACGGCGCACAACTGAGCCCCCGCCACACCCTCGTCGTTAAGACGCGTCACGGTGTTGGAACCCCCGCCGCCGCAGCCGACGATCTTGACGTTGATCTTCAGGGTCTCGACGAGTTGCCTCAATTCTTCATCGTCCGGAGACTCCTTGATAATTCCCGCTTCCTTTTTCACGGTTTGAACTTTCTCATCTTGTTGGTGCCTGTTCAAAGCCTCATCAATTATGGATTTCATTTACTTCACCCATCCCTATCAAATACGTTGGCCCTTGATAGTATTATACGTATTTAAAATTTAGGTTAGTAAATATTAAAAAGCAAATATTTCGTCAATGACGTACTCTTTCCAAGGTCGGATGCCCAAGGCGATTTCCAATTCCACCGGCGTGATCACGGGCTTCGCGAAAATGGCCTGGTCGTCTATGGCAAGCCGAGGGCACGCAGTCGACACCCAGCAATCCAGTCCGAAGGTCTCGAGCTTCTCGGGCGTGACCGTGTCCGACTCCACCACTACCGCACCCTTTCCGTGCGATCTCAGGGCCTTTGCTACGCCCAGGGCAACCTGCTCCCTTCGCTGTCCGACGCGCGTCGAAAGGAGGACGCCGAACCGCCGTGCAGCCTTCGCGGTCTCGATGAGAGCGTGCCTTTGTCTCAGTACATTATCCTTGAGCTCGCTGACGTCGCCCACTTCGCCCGTTACTGGGTCTGCAACGACAACATCCTTGCCGGTAGCCAGTGCCACCGCCAACGGATGGAACATTCCTGTCCCAACGAAGAGGAACTTCTCAACCTCCCCCGATATGGACCGTGCCACTGATGTATTGCACCCCAGAACCTGGCCTGACGAGAATATCCTGCCGTCCCCTTGGCCAACGCGCACAAGCCTCTTGTTGTTCTCGAGCAGGTCGATGATGGTAGGGAGGGTGTGGAGGTGCTGTGCCGTTGTCACGACCCCCACTCTCTCAGGCAGGACGGACAAGGCATTCTCAACGGCCGGGACGGGGTCCGCCGAGGACCTGGCTTGGATGAAGAGGACGGGCATTGGCGTCTCGACCGACGGGATGGGCAGGTGCCCGAAGTTGACGACGAGGTCGGCATCGGTCTGCGGGACATCACAGGCCCCGAAGCACGGCTCGCCGGAAACTATCACCTGACAACCTGGAACCTTCTCGGACAACTCCGAGGCAACCTCTGGAGCGTGCCTCTTCAGCCCCTCCGGGAACTGGAGCAGGACCCTCCTGCAGCCGCGCTGGGATATAGACGAGACCACCTTCGGCAGTTCAAAGTCAAATGATTCAGTCATCAAGACCTCCCAAGACCTCCTCGAGGTCGGCGAAGAGTCCGTCCACGCTATCCCTTGTAACATAGGGCATGATGACGAGCCTGAGGCTCTCGGGGTTCCTTGCGACCGAGACCTTCCAGCCTTGCTTTTCCATTTCCGATTGGATTCGAACGACATCAGGTGCGTAAAAGCACAGGATGTTCATCACCGGGTCCATGACAGGCTCCAGGCCAATGCCCGTGCCTTTCTCGAGCGCGTACCTGGTAACGTCCATACACCCCTTTACGAGCTTCACATAACCCTCCTCGCCCAAGAACCTCATGGCAGCGTAGGTGGACGCCACCGCGGCGCTGCACCTCGTGCCCGAAAGGGCGGCAGCCTGGCCAACGGTGTCGAGGTAGGGCGCGTCCTTCCGGATGGTCCTCATCTGCCCCTCGTCCCTGAGCATGAGGGCGCCCGCTGGTATCGTTGACATCCCCATCTTGTGAGGGTCGATGGTGATGATGGAAACCTCAGGGACCGCGAAGTCGAACTTGGGCGGACCATGATCCAGGAAAGGCAGGACAAAACCTCCGAAGGCCGCGTCAACATGCAGGAACGCGCCATCGGGAAGAAGGGCCCCGAGACCCTCGATGTCGTCGACGGCGCCAAGCTCTGTGGTCCCGGCGATACCGACGATGGCACATACGTCATTGTCGACAACGCGCTTCACCTCATCTAGGTCGGCAGTGAATTTCTCGTCCAGTCCCACCATCTGGGGTTCCAAGCCAAGTATATCGCAGGCCTTGTGAAACGAGAAGTGGGCGCTCTTCGGGAAGACCACCTTCTTCCTCCGCGTCACGTTCCTGGCGATCCACAAAGCCGTGATGTTCGCTTCGGTCCCGCCGCTGACTATGCTGCCGCCCGCACCCTCGTGATGCAGCATCCCTCCTATGGCCCTGACCACCTCTTTCTCCAACCTCTGGGTGCCGGGGTATAGACCAGCGTTGCCCAGGTTTGCCTCGATGAACCTGACATGGGCCTCGACAGCAACCTCCAGCGGCTGGGCGCACATGGAGGCAAAAATCCTGCCATCAGAGAAGTGGAGGTCCTCGGCGCTCGCACTTGCAAGTTCCGCATCGATTATGTTCTTAGAAGCCCCCTTCTTCCACAAGCTCTTGCCCCCTAGCTCCTGCTCCGCTCTAGGAGAAGGCGCTTCTCGATCGAGGCCACGATATGCTTCACCGTGCTGAACTCCTCAGCCCTGACACACAAGATCTCCGCCCCTTCCCTGACAAGGAACTCTAAAAGACTGGGGGCCCCGACGAGATCTGGGGATAGAACCGCTAGGTTTTTATCAAGGGCCGATGCGCCCATGAACATCTCGGAGTACGCGCTCCTCAACACTGACAACGAGTAATCCACCCAATCATCGTCCTCATCGGTCGCTCCCAGCATGAGCCTTGCGAACGTATCAAGGTCAAGGGCGAACATGTCGGAGTTATCTGCCAGCTCCTCCATGAAGAAGAGGTTGCTCGGATACCTGACGGGCAGCCAGTGCTTGACCTTGGGTCCCTTCCAATAACGCTTGACCAGATTGACGGCGTTCTTCATCTCCTCGATGCTTCGCGTTCCGGGAAGCAGAAGGCTCAGCTCGATGCCGGCCCCGACCAGCCCCTGGGCGTCTCTGGAGAACTCGACGAGCTCGTTCAACTCATCG
>LSSH01000040.1 GCA_001595885.1 Candidatus Proteinoplasmatales archaeon SG8-5
ACAATGACTCCCGAGACAGTTGCCAATGCGTTTGCGGGAACAGGATACACAGCCGTCGAAGGATTCAACGCCACCGCACCATACAACATAAGTCCACTCGCGGACACCTATATGATGCAGCCGGGAGAAGGATACTGGGTTCACGTGCCAGCGGACACAATTTGGCTGGTCAACTGGTAGAAGTCAGGTACATTAAATGGAGAGCCCCGTGCTCTCTCCCCTTCCCCTTTTCTATTTCTTTACATTCCAGAGAGCTCTCTCAGCTTGGCGATGTTGGCAAGGGACATCATCTTGACCCCGATGGAGGCCAGGTTCTCTTCAGCGCCCTCCTCCCTGTCCACTATGACTACGGCGGTGTCCACCTCGCCGCCGGCTTCGCGGACCGCTTTGATTGCATTCACCAGGCTTCCCGCTGTGGTGGCCGTATCTTCCACGAAGAGTACCCTGTCGCCGGGAGAGAGGCCGCCCTCCACAAGGTTCTGTGTGCCATGGTCTTTCTTCCCCTTCCTGACCATGAGATAAGGGATGCCCGTTTCAAGGGACAGCGCGGCGGCAATTGGCACCGCGCTGAGCTCTACGCCGGCAATTCTGTCGTGACCGCTGACGAGTTTACCTATCGCTACCACGACCTTCTTCAGGAAATCGGGTTTTGTGATGGCCACGCGCAGGTCAATATAATAATCGCTGGTCTTACCGGAGGCCAGGGTGAACTCACCTGTCCTGAAGGCCCCTGATTCGATTATCTCCTCCTCGAGCATTTGAATGACCGGCCACTTGATAGGTCGGGTTCCATAAATACTTTGATAAATCTTTCATTAGTCTGAGTTTAAGAACGAATTGTCGGATGCGGGACAAACCATCAAGCATCCCTGCATCCGACCTGACATGGCAGAACGCACAAAGCAACCACGAATGTCAAGGACTCGCAACACATGCAAACGAATCGTCGGATCGACTCCAGGCAACACCAACCGAAGCATCGGACCAGGCATTTCATCAATCTGAAAACGAAGAGAAATGTCTAATGTTCCATAATCGGCAAACACCAAACGAAGAGATTATGGGTTACCAGGGCACATCCTTCTTCCCCAATTTATAGCCTATGATGTTCAGCCCCCTATGCAGAAGCGGGATTAGGATGATTATCCCGATGAAGCCGACCAGGTACTCGCCATCGATGAAGTTGTCCACGAACCAGGTGAACTGGAGTATTAGCAGGAGCAGAACGGCGACGATGAAGAAATCATATTGGTCCAGGATTGGAAATTCGGCTCCCTGGGCTTTCTTCTTCCGGCGCTTGATGAAGCTGCCGACAAGGTCGCCCAGCATAGCCCCGAAGGCCATGAGGAAAAGGATGAAGAGGGTCGGAAAGAACTCCTCACTCCACAACCAATCAGGCTCGTCCAGCTCCAAGGCCAATCTCCATTGGAGAATACCCAGGCCCGTGCTAAGGAGCACGCCGCCGATCAGACCTCTCCATGTCTTGCCATCGCCGAAGACGCGGGTGCCGTCCTTCATCTTCCTGCCAAGATCGATGGCTGCGCCTCCTCCCACCAATACGGCTATCGAATTGGGGATGAGCATCGGGAGCAGGAGCCAAAAAGCGCGTGGTATGACCAGGAGGATGTCCATCGCTCCCCGATAGCAAAAGCCATATTTAATGATGATTTGTAACTGGTTCCGAGTCTGGCCCTTTGGTGAATCTATTTATACCTACCAGCCTATTATCATAGTGGTGTTTGGATGAACAAGATTCCGACATACATCGAGGGGTTTGACGAGGTTCTCGACGGAGGCATCCCTGCGGGTCACGTTGTATTGATCTGCGGTACTCCGGGAACGATGAAGACGTCACTCAGCTTCAGCATCATGTACGAGAATGCGAAGAGAGAGAAGCTTAAGGGGCTGTACATCTCCTTTGAGGAGACATACGAGAGCCTCAAGGGGGCCATGTTCGAACTGGAGATGACGGATATTGACCAATTGGAGGTTTACATGCTCGATATTGGCAGGATACGCAAAGAACACCCGCAGGAGGAACTCACGCATAATTGGCTGAACGTCCTGACGACATATATCCAGAAGAGGGTCGAGGTGGACGATTTCGACATCATAGTCATTGATTCGCTCGCCGCCCTCCATTCGCTGGCCAGCCTGAAGAACCCGCGGCTGGAGCTGTTCCACTTCATCAGGTTCCTCAAGGAGATCCATTCCACGGTGCTGCTCATCTCCGAGATATCGCACGGTTCCACCTCGCTGGTGGCCAACGACGAGGACTTCCTCGTGGACGGCATCATACACCTGAAGATGCACGAGGTCGGGGAGAGCGATTTCCAGCTGAGGATCAACTGCGTAAAGATGAGGAGGACCAACCACCAGAGGGGCTGGTACCGGCTCATGCACGGGAAGAAAGGCTTCAACACCACGCCCGTGATCTCGGAGTAAACACACCCTTGTTTGGACTACGTTATGGTTCTAGCACGTCAGGTGAGAAGACATAATCCACTCTGAATAAGAATTCCTTTTCGAGGTAAATTGCCAATCATTTCTTCCTGGACTTCTTCCGCCTTACGTTGGCCTCGCAGCTGATGTCGAGGCACATGACCTCAGGTCGCCTGCGCTTTGCTATGAGCTTGATCTGAGGCCCCTCGCAATCGGTGCATCTCTTCTCGTGGAGCACAATGTTGCCGTACTGGGGCAAGGGATATGTGCGCTCACAGTCTGGATATGATGTGCAGCCCACGAACCTCTTGCCGCGCTTTGATTTTCTGATTACGAGATCGCCATCGCAATCCGGACATTCGACGAGCCGCATCTGCTCCCTCAGGGCCTCGTTGACCTCTCTCTTGATGTTGTCCCTGTGCTCCATCAACACATCCAGGCTCTGTGCCAGCATCCCCTGGGATTCGTTGACCACGTCTTCCTGGTTCTTCTTCCCTTTCTCGATCTCGGTCATGTCATCCTCTAGCATTCTGGTCATGTCCGGTTTGGATACCATGTCAGCGTTGTCCTCGAGGGCCTGTATCACCGCTCTGCCGGTGGTGGTCGGGGTGATGTCAGTGCCCTGCACGTAACCTCTGTCATAGAGTTTCTGTACTATCTCGTGCCTCGTGCTCTTGGTTCCCAAGCCGAGATTTTCCATCTCCCTGATGAGGTGACCCTGGGTGAATCGCTTGGGGGGTTCTGTCTTGCCCTCCCTGCCCCGTACTCCCACGATGTTGACCTCCTCGCCCTTCTTCAATTCCGGAAGGAAAATCTCCCTTGGGCTGAAGTACGGATAATAGGCGTACCAACCCTGGTCAATCACCTTGTAACCGTTGGCATTGAAGTCCTCGCCGTTGACGTCGAAGGTGGCGTTCGAGCTGATCACATCCGCAGGTGGGGCCAAGGTCGCAAGGAATCGCCTCACGACCAGTTCGTATATCCTCCAGTCATCGCCGGAGAGCTTTGCCTTCGTGGCCGCCCCCACTGGGTGTATCGGCGGGTGGTCGGTCGTCTCCTTCTTCCCCCTGGAGGGGCTCATCTTCTTCTGGGCGAGAATCTTCTCCGCCTCCTTCTTGAACTCTGACTTCTTCAGCTCCTGGAGTATTGTTCGAAGCGGCAGCGATGATGGATACACCGTGTTATCAGTTCTCGGGTAGCTTATCAGGCCGTCGTTGTACAGCCTCTCTGCAACTGCCATTGCCCTCGCCGCCGATATCCCCATCCGGCTGGCCTCCGCTAGGAACTGGGTTGTGTTGAACGGTGCGGGCGGGTATTCCTTCTTCTCCTCGGAATTATATTCCTTCACCTTGGCGATCTCGGCGTCCTTGACGGTGGCGAAGACCTTGTCGGCCTCGTCCTTCTCCCAGAACACGCCGTGGGCATGCTTGGCAAAGAAATGGCGCGTCTTCTCCAGGTCGACCAGAATCTCCCAGAACGGCTTGGGCTCGAAGGCCTCTATCTCCTTTTCCCTGTCCACCACGAGGGCAAGGGTCGGGCTCTGCACCCTTCCCACCGAAAGGAAGTCCGCTCCCATCTTGCCGGTGGCCGTTGACATGAAACGCGTGAGCACGGCACCCCAGGCCAGGTCGATTATCTGCCTGGTCTCTGCCGCTGTTGCCAGGTTGTTGTCCAATTCTATGAGATTATTGAACGCCCTCTGGACCTCGGCTGCTGTGAGGGCGGAGAACCTCGCCCTGCGGATGGTCACGCCCGATGCCAGGTCCATCACTCCGACTGCCTCCGCGCCAATGAGCTCGCCCTCCCTGTCGAAGTCGGTCGCGACGATGACCGTGTCGGCTTCCTTGGCCAGGTTCTTGAGAGCTGTGATGATCCATCCGGCCATCGGGCTCTTGATGGGAGGTGTCTGGACCATGTCCTTGAGGTCGTCCATATTCCAGTTCTTGAACTCTTTGGGATAGTCAAAATTGAGAATGTGCCCTTTCATTCCTATGACCGCGTACTCGATGCCGTTGATGGGGAACCGCAGCACTGGAACCTTATTCACGTAGGTCTTCTGGTAATTCCCCTTCGAAAGTATGGCCGCTACCCTTTGAGCCGCGTTGTTCTTTTCGCATATGATGACGCTGACCATGTTTCCGGTGGATGAAGCATTCCTTATAAAAATCTTGGGGATGATTATTCAGACATTGACCATCTCACCTTCTTCAGGTGAGATGACCGTGAAATCCTCTGCCTGCAGATCCGCAGCCAGTGCCTCGCGGTTGTCTCCGTGGCACAACACAACGGTCTCGGGCGAGCATTCCCTGACGAACCGCAGGAGCTCCGAGTGGTCGGCGTGTGCGGAGAAATCATAGAACCCGACCTCGCAATCGATCTTCATCGGGGTCTCCCCGTACATTATCTCGCCTGTCTCGAGCAAGCGCCTGCCGTTCGTATCCTCGACCTGGAACCCGGTCAAAAGGACCGCGCTCTTGGGGTCGTTCCTCCGCTCCTTCAGATAATCGAGCACTGGGCCGCCGTCCAGCATACCGCTGGTGGTGACTACCGCTTGGCCAAGGCCGATGGCCTCCCTTTCGGCGGCATTCCTGACGATGCGGGTCCTGCCCATGGTCTTTCTCAACTTCTCCACGGACCTAACGTATTCGTTCATCTTCACGAACTCTCTGTTTACGGCACGGCCCATCCCGTCGAGCCAGACCTCGAAATCCGAGTTCATGAGGATCATAAGGACCTCCTGGCTCCTGCCGACCGCGAACGCCGGGATAATCGCCAGACCCCCGCGCTCGACCACCTCCCTGGTCTTTTCGATGAACTCGTACTCGGTTTTGCTCCTCGGCGGATGGTTCCTTCCCGAATACGTGCTTTCGATCACCAGCACATCGCATTCCACCGGGGATGTCCCGTTGACAAGGTGGGTATCGAGAGTGTTTATGTCGCCTGTGAACAACACAGATTTATCCGATATCAGCTCGAACATCGCGGCCCCTGGTATGTGACCGGCCGTGTGTACCATTACCTCGATGTTGCCGACCTCGACTGACTCGTCGAACGCGGCCTCTTGGAAATACCTCCTCATAACCCGGACGTCGCTCTTTTCGTACGGGACCGGATAGCCTTCCGAGGACGAGACCTTCACGCTGTCCTCAAGCAGCATCTTGCCGATGTCGATGGTCGGCTGCGTGGCTATCACGTCCACACCCTGCTGCGCGCACAGCCAGGGTATCATCCCTGAGTGGTCTATGTGCGCGTGGGTGAGAAAGGCCAGGTCCACTGGCGGCGGTTTGATGGGGTACTTGGGAGGTTTTGAAGGCGTGAGTCCGCAGTCGAACAGGAACCTCACTCCGTTCTCCTCGAGGTACAGGCACAGACTGCCCACCTCGCTCGCACCTCCCAGCAATCTCAGCTGCATGAGGGGGTAAATACTGTCCTTATATTATAATTCAATGTCGCATGCAGACATGTTTGGCTGGGAAAGAGCTCTTTGGCCTGTTGACTGCGTTCAAGGGTCGTACTCAATGCATCTCGACCTTATCCTATTCTAGATCCGTTATATGATGATGCAACGCTGATCCCCCTCTTCAAGCCCTACAATGGATATTTGAGCTCGGTATGAAAACCAAAAAGGTTTAACTCAAGAGAGCTTTTCCGGGCAGACAGGGGGCATTTATCTGTTCGAACCAGAGCTTGAATCCTTGAAAAGAGACGCCTTGGAAGACCTGCAGATGGAACGGCTGAAGAAGATGGTCAGGTATTCCTACGACAACGTGCCGATGTACAGGAAGAGGATGGACGAGGCAGGTGTGAGTCCCGACTGTATTCGAAATCTCGAGGATTATACCAAGGTGCCTTTCACGGTTAAGGACGACCTGAGGGACCACTATCCGTACGGGATCCTGGCTGTGCCAATCGAGCAGGTGACCAGGATACATGCGTCGTCCGGCACAACTGGTAAACCCACGGTGGTCTCTTACACGAGAACCGACATTCACACGTGGACCAGGCTCATGGCCAGGACCTTTGCCGCTGGAGGTATCAACTCCAGCGACATCATGCAGATCGCCCTGGGCTACGGGCTGTTCACCGGCGGATTGGGATTCCATTACGGAGCCGAGCTACTCGGTTGCACGGTATTGCCCACGGCGACCGGGAACACCAAGCGCCAACTGATGATGGCCAAGGACATGGGCTGTACCGTGCTTTCGGCCACCCCATCATACGCGGCCTTCATAGCGGAGGCCGCGGTGAAGGAAGGATATGACCCTCACAAGGACTTCAAGTTCAGGATAGGTATGTTCGGTGCCGAGCCCTGGTCGGACGAGGCCAGGTTGAGGATCGAGGCTGCCCTCGGATTGCGTGCCCACGACGTCTACGGCATGAGCGAGTTGTACGGACCCGGTGTGGCAGTCGAGTGCGTTCACCAGGACGGATTGCACATCTGGAGCGACGAGTTCCTGGTCGAGGTGATCGACACCGACACCGGCGAAGTGCTTCCTGAAGGCTCGCATGGCGAGCTGGTTTTCACGATGCTCACAAGGGAGGCCATGCCTCTGCTGCGGTACAGGACCCGGGACCTGGCGACCGTGAAGTATGAAGAATGCCAGTGCGGGCGCTACCATCCGAGGATAATGAGGGTCAAGGGCAGGAGCGACGACATGCTCATCATCGGCGGCGTCAACGTCTTCCCGAGCCAGGTGGAGACCGTCCTGATGAAGATGGAGGGTGTGGGCGATCAGTACCAGATAGTGGTTGACCGCGATATCCTGGACAAGCTTCACCTGAAGGTCGAGGTCGACGAGAGGCTCTATAACTCGCCCGATTACGACCCCGCTGCTTTCACCAAGCTTCTTGGCGAGGAGCTGACCGCAATAATGACGATCCGCGTGAGAATCGAGCTGATGGAGCCTGGCTCATTGCCCAGGACAGAAGGGAAGGCAAAACGCGTCATCGACCTGAGGAAGGAATGATATCGTGAACGGGCGTCATCGTAATATGAGGAGGGGAATGCTCAATGAAGGTTGACCAGGTCATGACAAAGGACGTTTTCGTGGTGAGGCCGGATGACACTGTGGCCGGAGCCGTCAAGAAGCTGGCAGAGTACGGGATATCGGGAGCACCGGTTGTGGACCATGAAGGCCGACTCGTGGGCATCATCACGGAGGCAGACATCCTCAACGCCCTGAAGGTCAAGTACAAGAGGCTGCAGATGGTCTATCCGTCCCTTTCACTTGTCAGCGTGTCGTTCGTCGAAACTTTCGACAACAAGGAGGCGGTCGAGGCTTTCAACGAGATATCCACGTCAATGGTCTCCGAGCTGATGACCAAGGACGTGGTTACTATCGAGAACGGAAGCGAGCTCGGCCAGGTGATACAGTTGATGATGGACAAGAAGGTGAACCGCATCCCCGTCATGGAGGACGGCGAGTTGGTGGGGATAGTGTCGAGGGCCGACGTCATGAAGGGGCTCGCAAGCTCCGAGATCGTCCTGAAGGTCTGAGGTTTTCTGATGAGCGAGATAGCCAGAGGTGCCGAGGCAACTATTACCAAGGGCATCTGGCACGACAGGACGAGCGTGACAAAGGAGCGGCTGAAGAAGGGCTACAGGGCAGATTCGCTTGACGACAGATTGAGGTCCATGCGGACCAAGAGCGAGGTGAACCTGATGAGGCTGGCCAGGGACGCGGGTGTCCTAACGCCCCTGATTTTCGACGTTGACCTGGTCGACTGCAGAATTGTGATGGAACACGTTGAAGGTCCGACAGCGAAGACCGTCCTCGAGTCATCGGAAGACCCGGGTTCGGTCGCTACTGAAATCGGACGCCGTGTGGGCATGCTGCACCGCGCCGACATAATCCACGGCGACCTCACGACATCCAATATCATCATCACGGAAAGTGGACCCAGCTTCATAGACTTTGGACTCGGCGAGAGGAGCGCCGAGGTCGAGAAGAAGGGCGTTGACCTCCACCTGTTGAAGGAGGCGCTGGACAGTGCCCACTCCGACCATCCCGAGCTCTATGCGGCAGTTACTGTGTCCTACCTGGAGGCCTATCCCGAGGGAAATGCCATTGTCAAGCTTGTGGAGGAGATCGAGAAGAGGGGTCGATACACGTGAAGGTCAAGTTCGTGACTGGCAATATGGGCAAGTTCGCCGAGGTCAGTGCCATATTCGCCGAACAGGGCATCGAGCTGGAGCGGCTGGAGGACGAGTACCCTGAGATACAGAGCGACAGGTTGGAGGACGTTGTGGACTGGGGATTGGATTGGCTCTGGGAGCGTCATAAGCAACCCATCATAATCGACGATTCAGGGCTCTTCATCAAGGGCCTGGGAGGTTTTCCCGGAGTGTTCTCGGCCTACGTGTTCAAGAACATAGGCTGCGCCGGGATACTCAAGCTCCTGGATGGACTGGACGATAGGGAGGCCGAGTTCATGTGCTGCGCCGGTTATGCCGACGAGGCGGGTAATAAGGTCGTCGTCTTCGGTTGTGTCGAAGGCCAGATAATACGGCGAGAGATGGGCACCGGAGGTTTCGGTTATGACCCCATTTTCGTGCCCGCGGGAGAGGAAAGGACCTTCGCCCAGTTGAGCCTTGAGGAGAAGAACTCGCATTCCCATCGTGGAAAGGCCTTCCGAAAGCTGGCACAGGTCCTGTCAAAGTTAATGGAGTGATGGTATGGTGGAGGAGGATAGGGCGCGAAGCGTCATGCAAAGGCTGTTCCTCTTCTGGTTCCCCATCCTGGTGAGCGCGTTCTACATCGTGCTGCTGTGGGCGGTCGTTCCGGACCCCATGTTCCCTGTCATCGGGACGCTTCTACTCTCCTACTTCATCTCGCCCTTTGGCAAGGAGGTGCTGATACCCACGGCCGTCATCGCCCTGTTGACCCTCCACGGCCCCAACCAGGCCGCGCTGGACATCCTCTTGGTGACCTCGACAGTCGTCTTCGTGGACGTGATGTGTTCGCTTTTCCTTCTGTGGAACCTCGACCTCCTGAAGCACATACCGAGGATCGGGCGCCTGATAGCTCGCGTGGAGAAATTCGGCAGGGCAAGGATGAGGAAGAGCCGACGGAGGAGGAGGCACTCCTTCATCGCGCTGACCAGTTACATGGCCCTGCCTTTCCAGGGAAGCGGCGGCATCGTCTCCACCATCGTCGGCATGGTCATCGGCATGAGGAAGCGCAGGGTTTGGCTCGCTGTTTGGATCGGTTCGATTGCAGGCAGTCTCACGATTGCTCTGGTATCGTTCTACGCAGGGCAGATCCTCATAGACGTCTTCGGCTCGTTTGTCTGGTACCTGATAGGGATATTGGTCATGGCCGGTATAGCGGCTTACATAATCGTCAGCTACATCAGATACAGACGTACAAAGGCACTGGCAAGCGCTTGAACCCATGTAACGAGTGGAATGCTCGGTCATTGCTATCACGAAAACGTGCGTCAGGATACCCTCATTATTATGCCAAAACCGTTCAGAATCAGTGCATCGGCCTTGTCGGGGGAAGTGGTGGTGCGGCTTCGATGGGCGTACCGCAGTTAAGGCAGAAGCTCTGCGAGGGCAAGCACGTGTGATGATATCTCTGCCCGCACTTGCATTCGTAGTGGTGTTCAGGGTGGGTATCGTTGTCGCACACGAGGCACCTTTGAGGTTTATGTTTATCAGCGGCTGCCCAGAGAATTACGCTTATGTCCACGATACCCAGCGTTATGACGAGGAATATCCAGAATATCGGATTGCCAAGCAGTGTCAGGGAGGCGGCAACGCCGGTGATGTCAACCGTATAGACGTTCGCGGTGTCCTCGAATGTTGCGTTCAGGTCCAATGCCGTGTCAGCCGAGGGTACTGCACCCACGGCGAGGCCACCGAAGTGGAAGGAGCCCAGAGGGTCGGCGAACATCCAGTATCCTGTTTCATCGTGGAAGGCCATCAGTTTCACATCGCTCCCGTAGTACGACCTCACACCCACCGCGGCCTGTTGGAGTTCGGCGGTGGAGTTGCCAACGAATATCGCGGCAAAGGCGTGGCCCTCGGTGAGGTACATCCTTGCTGTCCCGCCGGCGTGATGGACCATCGTGGCTATCAGGAGCGAGTAGTCCTCGCAATCACCGGCGCGGTTCAGCAGGCACACCTCGGGCTCATACCAGAGGTCCTCTGTGGGGTCGTCGGTGTAGACTATCGTGCGGTCGACGTAGTCGAATATCGCGCAGGCCTTCCCAATGTGGTATCCGGACCCTAGGCCAGCCACCGCTTCGTTTGTGGCCTGGAGCACCGTTGGCTCGTCATAGTCGATGAGCCCGTTGGCCTTGTCAAAATAGTGGGGGTTGTTCCTGTCCAGTGTGAACGCTCCGGCCGGGGTCATAGAGGATACGGACGTCGTGTGCGTCGGGAAGTCCAGCCAATCGTCACCGCCGCTGGTCACCCTGAACCAACCCTGGGCCCTGTGCTGCAGTACCCGTATCTTCATGCGATAGTCCTGTTCCCCTGAGTAATAGGGGCCGTCTATGTCCATTGCCCTGACCTCGACGGTTTCCCCCGGATGTAGCTCCTCGTGGACCTGGTGAACGTTCTCCACCAGCGAGCCCACCCATTCGAAGCCCACTTCGACGACGAACAGCTGCCTCGAACCGTTGTTCGCGATGCTCAACCGTATCGACCCGCCGTAGTCCTTGTAGACCTGGCCTATCGAGATGGTCAGGCTCACGTCCGGGGTCGTCTGGACGTCGCCCTGGACGGCAGGCACGTCCTCCAGCGGAGACGCGGTAAATGAACCCGGAGCATGAAGGTCCGAAGCGACAAAGCCCTCGACCTCGACCTCAGCGAGGATGGCGAACAGACCGCCGACTATGGATAGAATGAAAAACACAGTGACCGCAGCGGCGACCGCCGTCCGCTTCATGGGCGGGTGAAACACGGCTGGGCACATAATTCTATTGCCTGAACGACAGAATATGGAGGAGCGGGAATGTCGGGCCCACGGACTATAAACGGAAGTTGGGCGGGCAGGTCGGGCCCACGTGCAAGGATTCACATAAGGCGGTTTCTCATGGTTGGGGCGGGTAGGCCGGGCCCACGAACGTTTACCAAATGTATAAAAAGTGGACCCGCCTAAATTTCACACTTGAAATTTCGGCAGCCAACTTTTTCGTGCAGTAAAATTTAAATAAAGTAAAAGTGGGCCCGCCCAGATTTGAACTGGAGTCTATGGCTCCCAAAGCCACAAGTATAACCATTCTAGCTGGAGAAGGAATCAACCTTATCCAGAAGCTAACCCACGGGCCCTTTCAAAGCTGGATAGAGAGTGTTGTATTTATCTTTGATGTAAACTCTCGTATGTTGGAGTTTGATGTACCGGTAACATACCGAACCCCGTTGGAACTGGAGTACTCTCCTAAATTATTTCTGAAATAACGACTTTAAACCACAGTTCATTCCCACTGGGCCCGCAAATCGGCTGGATATTGTTAACGAAAATAATATTTTGTAATTGAATGTTGCGTTTCAATTATGTGCCCAGTCTGTCCGTCCTATCTATTCATATCCGATGAACGATTCGGCGATTATCCGGCCCTCATTTATGTACCGGTCCTCGAGAAGGTTCATTACCGTCCTGACCATCCCAGGGGGTCCCGAAATGAAGTAATAGGCTTCGTTCTTCATCTCGTCCGCATATTCCTCAAGCTTCGCGGCCAGTTCCTCCCTGCCGCCGACAAAATCAATGCCTATTTTGTCATTAGCGGCGGCGACTGCGGAGAGCTCGTCTTTGAAGAGATGCTGGCCGCCGGTTGAATAGATGAGCTTAACGATGCGGTCGTTGCCCTTTTCAAGTTCTTTGAATAGTGCGCGGACGGGTGTGATCCCGACCCCGCCAGCAATCATGATCACCGGCGTCGAGTCGTCCTGGAAATTGAACTCGCCGTATGGCCCCTCCATGTCTATTTCATCGCCCTCCTTGAGCTGTGCAAGATGTTTCTTGAACTGGCTGCAGTCCTCGGGAATTCGGGTTGCGAACTTGATGGTGTTCTCGTCGTGAATGGAAGCTATGCTGAAATACCGCGTATTCGAACCTTCAATTTCCAGGCCTGGTATTGAGAATATGCCGTGGACGCCGGGTGTCCAGAACATTTTTCTGTCGTAGGCACACTCGAATACGTGATAATCATCATGTGGCTTTTCGTGTTTACGAATTTGTAATTTCATCATATCACGCAATACAAACTTTCAGGTAATGGGCATCTCAGAGAACCTCCCCTATCTCGCTCTGGATGAGGCTGAATTGCCTCTGCTCCAGGGAGCTGGGGTTGAGGGACATGAAGAGGTTGGCCGCGCGGCCTTCCACCTTTTCCTTCATAGTCTGGATGAACTTGAAGACAGATGAGAACTCGTTGTGCGAGATGAGGTACTCGATGCCCTCCATTAGGACCACCGAGTTCTCGTTGCCGTCCAGGAAGTTGACGAAGTAGGCGAATAGACCGGCTAGGTTGGACGGGGACATGTACTCGTCCGTGACGCCGTACGGGGCAACGCCCTCCATGTCCATGCCCAGGGCGGAGGGGGGCAGGCCGTCCTCCGTCTTCTCGCTCATCGTCAGCCAGATGATCTGGGTCTTGCCGATGTCGTACTTGTCCCTTATCTGGAAGGGGGAGGTGCGGGCGATGACCAGGCCGGGACGGCCCCGCCTCAGCTCCTTCTGGAACATGTCGTAGCACCGCTCGGGCTTGGGCTCTCTGATCAGATATGAGATGTGGGGACGGACCTCCACGGTGACCACGGGTGTGGCGTCGTGGACGCCGACGACCGCGATCTCCGGCTCCTCGGCGTCGATGATCTGGGTGGCCTGTGCCTGGGCTTCCAGCTCGTCGACGATCTCCCTTATTTTCTTTTTGGAGGCGTACTCCTTGCTCTTGACCATTATCTGAAGCTCATGGGAGGTATAGCCCTTGGTGGCCATCTTCCTGACCTCTTCCCAGACGTCCTCCAGTGCATCACGGTAGCCCCTTGCGTATTCGAGGGACATTTCCTGACCCTCTTCCTTATCCTTTTTCTGCTCCGCCATTCTCCAATTCCTCGTTTACCCCTATCGCCAATCGGCGTATTAAGTGTTACTAACGGGCGTTGCCGTCCGCGGTTATCTCGCCCCGCAGAATCCTTGTGGACGACACAGGCTTCCCGTCATCGGCCAGTATCATGTCGATGGTTATTATCTTCAGCTGCTTCAGGCCCTTCATTTTCCTGACATCGTTTATGTCGGCTGCGGTGGATTCGGTTTCCTTTGAAACGATTATTGCATCATAGTTACCGGCGGCGGCCGGGCCGTGCTCATCGGTGATCCTGACTATATGGAACCTCTTACCGCCTGAGAGGCGCTGGGCCTCGTCAATCAGATGCCTCTCCCTCACCACATAGCTCTGTACGCTGACGACCCTCAGAGATTCCGCCATCTCGTCGGACGTCAGGCCGATGAACACCTCTTCCCCCTCCTCGAAGGCCTTCCGGAGCAGTTCAGTGTGACCCTTGTGAATGACGTTGAACGTTCCCGCAACGCATACCTTCATATGTCCTCCTAGGGAGAGAAGTAGACCGGAATCACGGTTATGAGCATGAGGATTATCGCGAAGACCATGAGCAGGAGGAGCTGGTTCCTCTTCTTCCTCATCATCTCCTTGTGCTCTCCCTCGCATTTGTCGTCGCAGAACTTAAGGTCTGGCAATATTGCCTTGTTGCAGTTCCTGCAATGCTTGTGCTGTAATAGTTTCTCAGCCATATCGCACCTCGGATACCCATAAAGGTCGGCCCTTCGTTCCCAATAGTTGAGGTCCAATCATCTTCAAGCTCCAAACAGTTTCCCCATCAATCCATTCTTTTCCATGGACGGGATCTCGGCCTTGATGTCGTCTCCGGTAGCCCCATCGAGGATGAGTTCGTAAATCTTTCCCCTGTACTCGTAGCTCACGAACCAGGCCGGGATGTGAAGGAATTCCGTGTCCTTGAAATCGAAGGTCGTGGTCATGGAGTGTGTCACGTCCAGTTCCGTCTTGAGCAGGAACTTGTGATGCTCCTCTATCTCGCCCTTTGCGATGGATTCGGCCTGCTTCTCGTCTATCTCGGAATTGAGGAACTTGGCGCCCTTCTCCAGCCTGGATGTGTCAAAGTCCACCTTGTGGGAGAGCGGGACCTCGTAGGACCGCGTCGGGAAGGATGAAGCCCTTCTGCCCAGCACCTCCCAGTAGTATTCCTTTACCAATTCGCCCTTCTTCTCGATGTTCTGGCCAGTCCTGGTCAGCAACCCGTCGTACTTCGTTCTTGCCACGACATGAACGACGAACATGGGCAGGAACTGGAGTTCCAGCCGGGTGATCTTGGATTTCCTGGCGAGGTCCGAGGGCTTGAGGAAACCGCGCTTCATCCAGGACTTGACAGCGTTCACCGCGCCCTCCTGGGTGATCTTCGACGGGATGATCGTGTGCTTGAGGAAGTACTTGGTGCCCACCGCGAGGTTCACGTCGGAGCCGCAGTACTCGCACGTGACTATCGCCTCACCTGCTTGCACCTTCAGCGGCCCCCCGCACTCTGGACAGCCCATGCCTTGCCCTACCTCGACCATGTGGATACCCATGGAATTCCACCATAAAAAATATATCTACAACATCGTATATGTGGATACGTGGCAAATCTGGGTTCGCTCAAGAGGAGCATGGCGATCACTCTGATCCTCATATTCGGTCTATTGTTCATGCTGATAGTCCTGATCTTCGAGCTCGTGAACTATTTCTACCTCGATACTGGTTTCGAGGATAGGTCAATATTGTACTGGACCATCCAGTTCTCGCTGATATTCGGACTGGTGGGCATATTCATGCTCATACAATGGGCCATCGCCCCGAGCATCGTGAGGTGGAGCGCAAGGCTCATCTATCTCAAGCCCGGGGAGAATCCCTGGCTGGAGCAGACAGTTAAGGTACTTGCCGACCAGGCCAAGGTTCCCATGCCTGCGCTGGCCATTTCCAAGAACCCGACGCCCAACGCCTTCGTGTTCGGTCGAACAAGGGCCTCCTCCACGCTGGCCGTTCATACGGGGCTTCTGGAGCAGCTGAACAAGGACGAGATAAAGGCGGTGCTGGCCCACGAGATAGGCCACCTGAGGCACAACGACGTCCTCGTGATGACAATCGTCAGTGTGATACCGCTCCTCGCCTTCATGCTGGCCCGCAGCATACTTTGGGGAGGAAGGCGCGACCGGGATGCTGGAGCTATTATCGCCGTTGCCGTACTCGGATACGTTGTCTACATCGTTTCCCAGCTCCTCATCCTGAAATTGTCCAGGCAGCGGGAGTATTACGCGGATTCTTATTCCGCTGTGGCCACAAAGGACCCGCACAGCCTTGCCTCCGCGCTGGCCAAGATCACCTTCGGGCTTTCCCTGTCCAGGGAGAAGCCCGGGGCGGCAAGGGCCTTTTACATCGGCGACCCGGTCAAGGCCAAGTCCGAGGTCGACGAGATAATGAAGAACAAGAACAAGTACGACCTGGACGGCGACGGCGTTCTGGACGAGAGGGAACTGAGGAAGGCCATGGAGGAGCAGGCAAAGACCGGCCGCGCCCGGATGGAGTTCATGTCAACGCACCCCTCGACCTTCAAGAGGATAATGCTCCTGATGGAGATCGAGGAGGACATGAAGCATGGCGAATTGGGCGAGAACATTTACAAGCATATCTAATACAACTGTCTGGGAGCCCCATCCGGACGGGGAATGGACGAGAACATCTACAAGCACATTTGACGGATATGCTTGGTAGGTTTTTACTCGGTTGTGGATATCAGAGGACCTGAGGAAAGAATACCAAGGTCTTCGTTCATGCTTAATGAATGCCGCCCTCGAACAGGAACTTGACAAGCCACATCAGGAATATACCGACGATGAACATCGAGAAGGCCAGCACCGTCCGCGAGACCCTCCGCTCCTTGTGCAGCTCCGGGACCAGGTCGGCGGCCGCTATATAGATGAAGCCGCCGGCCGCGATGGGGATTATGTATATCTGGAACTCACCCAGCTCGGGTATCAGGAAGAAGCCGATGAGACCGCCGATCAACGCGGTGAGCGCGGTCAGGAGGTTGAACATCAGCGCCTTCTTCTTCGCGAAGCCGCCGTGGACCAGTACCCCGAAATCGCCTATCTCCTGCGGTATCTCGTGCACAGCCACGGCCAGCGTGGTTATTAGCCCTATCTCGACGCTGGCCAGGAAACCGGCCGCGATTATCAGGCCGTCGATGAAGTTGTGGATTCCGTCGCCCACCAGATTGATGTATGCGAACGTGTGTATCTTGCACTCCTTGTCATGGCAGTGGCGCCAGAGGAGCTTCTCCAGGATGAAGAATATCACGAAGCCCACCAGAACGAATATGAAGAGAGTGTCATGGGAGGCGTGGTGCTCGAACTCGTGCAGTGCCTCGGGTATCAAATGCAGGAACGCGCCGCCGATGAGGGTGCCGGCGGCAAGACCCACGAGGGCCAGCAATACCTTCTTCAACAATCTGTCGGAAAGGGCAAGCGTCACTACTCCCAACAGAGAAAGCAGGCTTACGATCAGCGTGGCAAACATGATCCAAAGCAGCGTGCTCATATTCGACCTTCCTCCCGGGTCATTGCAGGACTAGTTAATAATAATCACTGATAAAAGAAGGGGAAAATGGGCCAGGTGTTTCGGCCTGGCCGTTTGAATTCAATTACTACGGACCTTCCGGCTGGGTACCTCGATGGACTTCCGGCTGGGAATCCCGTTAGGCTTCCGGCGGCGGGGGCGGTGCTTCCGCTTCTTCCTGAGGTCCGACCCGGGTTCCGCATTCGTTGCAGAACTTGGATCCAGAGTCGAGTTCGACTCCGCATTTCGCGCATTGAAGCCTGGTCGGGGCACCGCATTCCCTGCAGAACTTGGCGTCTTCCTTAATCTCGGCGCCGCATTTTCCGCAGAGAATCGTTTTCACGGGCGTAACCGATTTGCCGCAATCCTTGCAGAACTTGGCATCCTCGGCCAGTAATGCTCCGCAACTCGGGCACTTGACCTTTACCACGGTCCCTGAACCGCCCTGTTGCATGCCCTGGCTCATTGCTCCGCCCATTCCGATGCCCATGCCCGCGCCGGCCCCGAGGCCCGCAAGCGCTCCGGCGCTACTGTTGCCGCCCTTTGCAGCGCCCTCTCCAACACCCTCGATTGCCTTGCCGGTCTGGTACTCTGTATAGCCGACTCCCAGGGCACCCATTGCGCCCCTGCGGTCGATGGCGTCCTGCACCTCCTTCGGCGGGGTGATCGTCAGGTTAGCGATGTTGGTGATCTTGAGACCGTAGCGCGTGGCCTCGGACTCCACCTTGGCGATGACCAGCTGCTCTATCTCCTGGAGATAGGCCGGCATGTCCACCAATGCCATATGCTTGTCGCGCTTGAGCTCACCCAGAGCGTCGTTCACCGTCTGCACCAGCTCGCCCTTGAGCCAATCCAGCACGCTGTCGCTGGTGCTGTAGCCGTGGGTCCCAACGAACTGGGTGATGAAGATGATGGGGTCTATTACCTTGTATGCGAACTGGCCGAACACCCGCAGTCTGACAAGGCCGAAGTCAGCGTCGCGGTAGGTCAGGGGCTCGGGGGTGCCGAACTTTCCCCTCAGCTCCCGCCGTTGGATATAGTATACCTCACCAAGCTGGCGAACCCCAGTGACAATGGCCCCAAGGCTCTGGAACAACTGTGTCGTCAGTGCATACCTTCCGGCTTGATCGAAGACGTGGAACGCCTTTCCGTCCCTGAAGAACACCGCGTACTCGTCCTCGTTCACGACTATGTTGTCGTTCCACTGTATGTTGGTGGGCAGCTTGTACATCACATTCTCGCCCTTGTACTCCTGGGGCCAGCTGTATGTCTTCCTCGCTACGTCACCGCCCCTGCTCTTACCTCTTTTGAAAACCATGTTATCACTCCTTTACCTGCAGATTCGCGAAGGCCTCCCTCCGGCTGTCGAAGAGCTGGTCGAAGCTTGCCAGCGAGGTCAATGCCCCTTCGATTTCCTTGGACATCTCGGCCACGGGCATCGAGGATGCATTGGCCTGTAGGCCCGTTGATATCGCCTTGAGCGTCTGGATGTCGTCCAGCAATCCCAGGTCCCACTCGTACATCCTGTTGAGCTCGTGCTCCTCAATGCGATAATCCGGTGACACACCTGTATAGCCCTGCTCGGCGTGCTTGATCCTCTCCACGCTAGTGTTGATCCTGATGACCAGCTTGGCCATGTCCTCCAGGAGGTCCAGTTCCTTCCTTTTCGCGAGCGCGTTCCTGGCCTCCTCGACGGCCGTCGCGGCGTGCCCGAGCCCGTTCGCCAGCTCTTCCCTGAGCAGGCGGTCGGCGATGCGCAGGTCCTCCCGCTTCCTGTATCCCCTGAACCCTGGAATAGCCAGCTCTATCTTCTTCAGCAGTCCTCTGTCGTCCTTCACTTTTTCTCTGAAATCCGTCATTCTCACAACTCCTACTTCAAGTTCCTGAACAGTATTATCAGGCCTACAACGCCTATGAGTATCATCCCTATTCCGGCTCCGACCCAACCGCCGACGATGTCGCTCATCACGGCAAGCGCCATCAGCATGAGGATGGAGACCAACATGCCGGTGGCCAACAGTACGTTGGAACCCCTGGGTGCTTCCCTTGTCCTGATAATTCCAAGGACTATCATCAGGATGCCGTCGCTCAACAGCCACATCAGGAACATCTCACCGAGGTTGACAACCTCCAGTGCCCATATGACAATCCAAAGACCCAGCAGTATGAACACCGTGATCCAAGCCACATAATACATCATATCCGATTTCTCCATCTGTTGCCTCCTTTTCGCTCCCTCTTCATATACTAAGCGGTTTGGCCTATATTAATCTTATTTCGGTATTCCCTGGGATTACCCAACCAATAAGATATTTAAACAATGCAAATATCTGGACGTATTAACAGAGTTACTCAGTGCCGAGGTAGCTAAGCCCGGTTCACACTGCCCGTAATGCTACGCATTAAGGGCGTGCCTCGATGGCTTCGCCATCTTCGGAGGCGCCGG
>LSSH01000041.1 GCA_001595885.1 Candidatus Proteinoplasmatales archaeon SG8-5
ACTGATAGCCAAGGCCGGTCATTCAGTTGCGATCCTGGAGGAGCACGGGAGCATCGGGGAGCCTGTTCAGTGCGCCGGACTGGTGACTCCCCGGGTATTCGACATCGTGGATTTTGCCAAGCCATCGATGGTCAACATGGTCAGAGGGGCCCATCTGCACTCTCCAACGGGTCAAGAGCTGACAATCGACGGTGGCATGACCAAGGCCGTCGTCATAGACAGACAGAGGTTCGATGGTCTCCTGATAAAACGTGCCGTAGAAAGCGGTGCTGAGCTCATCTGCGAATCGAAGGTTACTGGTATCGAGTGGTCTGGCAGGTCATGGCAGGTCGATGCAAGGTCGCGGCTGGAATGCAAGCTCCTCATCGGCGCGGACGGGTCGGGTTCGCGGGTACGGGGGTGGCTCGGAATCGGAGAGCCGGAGTTCATGCTCACCGGTATCGATGCAGAGGTCAACGGTGTTGACCTGGACCAGGGGTACGTCCACATTTTTGTGGGCGGGGAGGTCGCGCCCAACTTCTTTGCCTGGGTAATACCCGCGGGGGACAAGACCCGGGTCGGCCTGTGCACCAGGGACTCGGAGAAACCTCTCACCCACTACTTCGACAGGCTGTTCATGCAGGGATTGTCAGGAGATATACTGAAGGGCTTCGAGATAGTCACACGGTCATCGGGCCGCATACCTTTGGGTATGCTTGAAAGAACATATGCGGACGGAGCAATGTTGGTGGGTGATGCGGCCTCACAGGTCAAGGCTACGACCGGCGGGGGCATCTACATGGGGCTGGTCTGCGCAGGGCATTGCGCTGAAACGGCTATTAAGGCCCTTGAAGCTGACGACACCTCGGAAAGGACCTTGGCAGGATACCATCGGTCTTGGACCGGTGACATCGGAGGGGAGCTCAGGAAATGCCTGATGCTACACAGGATATTGTCAACCACCTCTGGCAAGGACCTGGAGGTGCTTTTCGAGGTCTTCGGGGACGAGGATATCATCAAGCTCATCAATGAACAGGGGGACATAGATTACCCGTCCAGACTGGCCTGGGCGCTCTTGAAGAAGGAGCCGAGGCTCGTCAAGTACGCCGGCAAGTACTTCAGGCACCTGATGAGACGTGTCTGAGTAATTGAGAGATAGGGGCCTGCTAACCAGGTGATCAGGCAATTCTGATATTTACCCGGAATATTGCCTTGAATAGGATCAGTTATGGTCATTTTCTGACCGAAACTCTTCAGGTATAACACATAAATACCATTTGCAGGATACGATACCCAGATGAGCATCGAGAACGTCGTCAACAAAATCATCGAGCTCGGGATCGACATAGGGACCAAGGACGCGGTCAAGTCTGCGCTTCAGGGCATCAAGGCGGACACGGCACTTGTGGATGACGTGTACATCGCGGTCAAGAACAAGCTGAACCTCAAGGCCTACGCCAAGGTCCCGAAGAACGAGCGCGCGCTGTTCCTTCCCCAGTGTCTGAGGAACAGTCAGAAGTGCATCGCCGAGCTCACGGACAAGGGTTACGTATGCAAGAGGTGCGGGGCTTGCAGCATACCCAAGATTCTCGATGTAGCTGAAAAGCTGGGTTACGACACCTATATCGTGCCCGGAGGAAGCATGGTCCTGAACATCGTGAAGAACAAGAGACCAAAGGCCGTCGCCGGTGTGGGTTGCTACCAGGAGGTTGAGGAGGCCATCGCCAAGGTCTCGCTCCTGAACATACCATCCCAGGGAGTTCCCCTTTCAAAGGACGGCTGTAAGGACACCGAGGTCGACCTGGAAAGGATTATTAATGTATTGAGAATCTAATAATGGTGGAAAAGGGGAAACATGACCACTTTCACATTCCACGGCGGTGCCGGCGAGATCGGAGGCAACATGCTGCTCATCGACAGCCCGGGCTCCAGGTTCTTCCTCGACTTCGGCATGAGCTTCAAGCGGCACGGCGAGTACTTCTCCGAATTCCTGCAACCGAGAACAAGCAACGCACTCGGGGACTTCCTCAACCTTGACCTTATCCCAGACATCGAAGGGCTGTACAGGAACGACTTCCTCAGCCATAACAAAATGAAGACCTCAGAGGAACCGGCATTCGACGGCATCCTTATCTCCCACGCGCATCTGGACCACCTTGGTTATGTTAACCTCCTGCATGAAAAGGCCCACGTGTACGCCTCTTCGGTCACTAAGGGCATAGCCGAGGCCCTGGACGAGCTTGGCTCGGGTTCGAAGGATGACTTCGTGAAGACAACGAAGAGCTTCTCATATTACGAGAACAAGAAGGGAGAGATTAGCAGGATACGCAATTGCCGGGACCCGGAGATCAAGTATTCGCAGCGCGAGTACCCTTTGACCGTCGACAGAGGTGAGTTCGAGGTCGGCTCGGCATCAGTTCAGATATTCCCGGTCGACCACAGCATCATCGGCGCCAGCGGGTTCATTGCCCACGCCGGGGGAAGATCCATCGGGTACACGGGCGATTTCAGGAACCACGGCTCCAGGCCCGAACTCACAAGGGCATTCGTCGAGAATATGGCCTCATCCGACCTCGACATCCTTTTCATAGAAGGGACCAACATTGACGAGGAGAAAGGCATGTCCGAAACAGATGTCGGGAACGAGATATCCCGGTTGATAACGGAGGCCGAGGGCAGGCACGTCTTCGCCTCCTTTCCGGTGAGGGATACCTTCCGCCTCCTCTCCTTCTACACGGCCGCCAGGAATGCAGGCAGGAAACTTGCGGTGAACTTCCGCCAGGCCTTTCTATTGGACAAGCTGGACAGCAACAAGGCTCTGGAGCGAGGCAAGGACATCATTCCGAGTCATGACGAAGGCCTCTCGGTATACATCAAGAAAAGGGAATACGGGCTAATCGGAGAGGACGTGGAGGAGGAGGAGAAGGCCAGGGATTACGACAAGAAGGAGAGGCCCTACGTCGGTATTGACAACCAGATCTGCTGGAAGGACGTGAGGGACAACCCGGGGGAATACGTCCTGTTCCTCGACAATTACTCCGTTCAGGAGCTTGTGGACATCCAGCCAGTGGAAGGCTCAATATACATAAAATCCCAGTGCGAGCCCTTTGACGCGGAGATGGAGCTCGACTGGGGCAGGATAGAGAACTGGCTCGACAGGTTCGGTTTGCAGGTCAAGAGAGCGCACGCCTCCGGCCATATGTCGGGGGGCGAGATAGCCGAGGTCATCAAGACCATCGAGCCCAAGCTGGTCGTGCCCATGCACACGCAGCGCCCCGTACTATTCTCCGACCTGTGCGATTGCGAGGTCCTCATTCCCGAGAAGGGTAAAAGTTACGAATTCTAGTTTGGTCTTGGCCCCGCTCATCATATTCATTTTCCCCTCCCGCTCCTGCGCTAGCTTCCCCCGATCTTATCTTTTTGAGGCTTCGAACTGTGCTGGCTCACCTTCCGCAATAAGAAAAATCCACAAAGAAAAACTCCAGGTGAGCCTGCTCGTTCTCCGCAAAATGATTAGGTGGACGATTTAACGTATTTCGAGGCCCCATCAGCCTGCTCGGAGCGGTGGTTGGATTTTATAAAGACATAGTGTGTTGGGGATTGTGAAACCTTATCAATGAAAACGATTATATCGACCATTCTTTTATCAACCACCATATTCCAAACATGGAGAAGTGTGAATGACAGTTGTACTTGACGGCAAGAGCCTGAGGATCGAGGACGTCGTGTCCGTGGCCAGGGATGGCGAGGAGGTGGAGATTCACCCGGATTCAGTTATAAAGATTAAGAAGTGCAGGGAGATGCTCGAGAGGAAGATAGAGGCCAAGGAGGTCATGTACGGGGTCAATACCGGCATCGGCGACCTGTCCGAGATAATCCTGGACGAGGACCAGATCAAGGATTTTCAAAGATTCCTGATATACAATCACGCTGCAGGCATAGGGGACCCTGCTCCGATCGAGTACGTCAGGGGCGCGATGGTGGCAAGGGCCAATGTCCATGCGCACGGGATGTCTGCCTGCCGTCCCGAGATCACACAGACGCTCATCGATATGCTGAACAAGGGCGTCACACCCTACGTTTGCCAGAAGGGCTCGGTCGGCGCCTGCGGCGACCTCGCTCCCATGGCCCAGATAGCCCTTCTACTTCTAGGGGAAGGCCAGGCTTACTATCAAGGCGAGTTGCTTGACGGCAAGGAGGCGATGGACAGGGCAGGCATTCAGGTCCCGGGATTGCACGCGAGGGACGGATTGGCCACAATAAACGGCTCCAACATGCTGACCGCGATGAGCGCCATTTTTCTATACGATGCCGATAACTGGTTAAAACAGGCAGAGATCGCCGCGGCCATGTCCCTCGAGGCCCTGAAGGCGAACATGAGACCCTACGACCCCAGGCTTCTCGAGGTCAGGGGATACGAGGGGGCCGTCCGCAGTGCAAGGGCCATTTCCAAGTTGATCGCCGAAGGCGACCTCGCCAATGGAAGGCTCGACGTCAAGGTCCAGGACGCCTATTCGATGCGCTCCACTCCCCAGGTGATAGGAGCCGCCCATGATGCACTGGCCTTTGCCAGGTCGCAGGTGGAGATAGAGCTGAACGGGGTGGGCGACAACCCTGTCTTCTTCCCCGATGAGGATATGCAACTGACAGGGGCGAACTTCCAGGGCTCGCCGGTGTCCCTCCCCATGGACATGGCCGGTGCGGCCATCACGATGGTCTCGGTGCTCTCCGAGCGCAGGATGAACCGCCTCAACAATGCCGCCTTGAGCGAAGGTCTGCCGCCCTTCCTCACCAAGGGCGCCGGCATGTTCTCGGGCATGATGCTCAGCCAGTACACCGCAGACATGCAGATAGTGGAGCAGCGGCTGCTCTCCGCCCCGGCCTCGGTCCAATCGATACCTGCCGCCGCGGACCAGGAGGATTTCGTTTCAATGGGCATGAACACGGCCATCAAGAACATCCAGATACTGGATAACGCCTACGGCATCCTCGGCATCGAGTTCATGGCGGCCGCCCAGGCTCTGGACTTCCGGGATTACGCCTTCGGACGGGGCGTTTCCAAGGCAAAGGAGGTCATCCGCCGTCACGTTGACTTCCTGGACGAGGACAGGCCCCTATACCCGGACCACACTACGATGAAGGAACTGGTCAGGTCGTGCGAGATATTGCACGAGGTCGAGAGGGAGATCGGAGACCTCAGCTAAGCTGCAGAATAAAAAATGAAAGAAGGAAAGGGTAGAGGGCCCATGGCCCTCCATTCACGTTTTTACAGTCGACTTCGTCCTTACGGAGCCCACATGTACAGGTCTTCATCGCCGAAGCAGAAGATGAAGTATCCCTCGCCCGGTTCGTGGTTCTCGCCGAACCAGTCGTAGAACCTCACCCTGTACGCGTTGGCAGAGTCGTAGGTCATCGCGTCTCCGATGGAGAACGCCGTGCCGAAGGTGTTTGCCGATGGCTGGGCCACCGCGAACGGATATCCGACCAGGTTCCAGCCTGCCCTGAGGTTAAACACGGCCTGCTCACCGCTGGAAGCCAGGTTTCCGACAAGCGTGATGATGCCGTCACCGTAGACTGTTATGTGCAGCCAGAAGGCGTAGGTGTTGTTGACGTAGGTGAAGTCATTGAGCGCCGGCGGCTTGAACGTTGACGTGGTCTTCCACTCGTTGCCCGGGTCCTGCGGGTTGTACCACTGTGCGATGTCCCACTGTGTGTCACCGCCGAGGTCCACTATCGTGGCCAGCGGGTCACCCTCTATCTGGTTGGGGTATGACATGAGTATCCAGTCATTGCTAAGGGCTGCCTCGCTGATGTCGATGTCGAAGGTGTCGATGATGGTCACGTTCATCGTGTCGGTGTCTGTCAGTCCGACCTGGTCGGTCACTGTCAATGTGACTGTGTAGACGCCTGACGTGAGGAATGTATGGGATG
>LSSH01000042.1 GCA_001595885.1 Candidatus Proteinoplasmatales archaeon SG8-5
CTTACCTGATGGGCAGGGTCCTGATCGGCAGGGGTGTCGTCTTCTGGAGGCGGGGGAAATACGATAAGGCCCTGGACTATGCAAGCAAAGTGACGCAACTCGCTGAGGACATCGGGAGTTTGGAGCTCATTGGCAGCGCGTGGAGCCTCAAGGCAAGCGTCAACTTCGACACGAGGCAGTACGAAAATGCCGTCGAGATGAACGACAAGGCCCTGGAGGCATTCAGGAGAATGAATGACAACATCGAGGTCGCCAGGGTGCTGAACAACAAGGGCGAGGTGTACAAGATCACGGGTGATTTCCAAAAGGCGATGGAGACCTTCAACGAGGGCCTGGAGGTCCTATCAGGCTCGTCCAATAACAGGAGCCTCGGTTACCTGCTGACCAACCTTACCGAGTGCCAGATCAGAAGGGGAGACCTGGCGAGGGCCCAGAAGACCTACAAGCAGGCCGAGAAGAAGGTCATGTCGTCAGAGGACAAGTACATCAAGGCCCAGCTGGCCATGGTCAAGGGGCTGATAGAGCACACAAGCGGTCACACATCCACCGCCCTGAGGGAACTGGCCAAGGCCCAGGCGATAATGCAGAAACTGGACATCCCCTACGACATGGGCGTGATACAGCTCGAACACGCCAGGGTGCTGAAATCGAGCAACAGGAACCAGGCCTTGATCGAATACGAGAACGCCATAGATTCATTCACGAAGGCCCATACTCCCGAGATGCTGCAGAAGGCAAAATCCGAACTCGGTTCACTGGAATTTTGAACAGGGATCCGAAGCTCACTGGTGTTTGATTGTACTCGAATTTGGGATCTCATTGTATTTTCGATCAATAAAATGATACATCATAACCATGCCATCGTAACGAAGAGACCTTGATGATATTCATTCATCGCGGCCGATGTCGACCATCCTTTCCAAAGGTCGCCTTGCCCTTTCGATTATTTCCCGGCTCAGCTCGATCGCCGGGGACAGGCTCTCCAGGCTCCTGACAACCTTCTCGAGGGTGATCCTCTTCATGTTGGGGCAGACGGCCTTTTCCAGCGGGTGGAAGGTCTTGTTAGGAAAGTCCACGCTCAACCTGTAGGCCATCTCCTTCTCCGTGCCCACTATGAACTCCGTCCTCGCGGATTCCCTCGCGTGCCTGACCATTCCGCCGGTCGAGAAGACATGGTCGGCAAAGTCTATGACCTCGGGGGTGCACTCGGGGTGCACCATGACCTCGGCCTCCGGATGCCGGTCCTTGAGCGCCTGGAGGTCCTCCACCGTGATGCGGCTGTGGTGGGTCGCGCAAAAGCCTGGCCATAGGATTATCTCCTTGTCGGGGACGAACCGTTGGACATATAATCCAAGGTTGCGGTCCGGCGTGAAGATCACCTCCTTCTCGGCAACGGACCTCACCACCTTCACGGCGTTCGCGGATGTGCAGCAGATGTCGGTCCGGGCCTTCACGTCGGCCGTCGTGTTCACGTAGGAGACGACTATCGCATCCGGATGCTCTTCCCTCTTGGCCTGGAGGAACTCGACCTCGCACATGGCGGCCATCGGGCACTTCGCCTCGGGGTCGGGATGAAGCACTGTCCTCTCAGGGGCCAGTATCTTGGCGGTCTCGGCCATGAAGTCAACGCCGCAGAAGACGATGACCTCGGAATCCGTCTTCGAAGCGTCCACGGCCAGCTGCAGCGAGTCGCCCAGAATGTCGGCGTTGTCCTGCACCTCGGGAAGCTGGTAGTTGTGGGCCAGTATGACCGCGTTCTTCTCCTCCTTGAGCCCCCGGAGCTTCTCCGCCAAGCCCTTGATATCTGACATTGGATTAGACATCATGCCACCTCATAATAAGGTTTTGCCAGATGAGGTGAATCAGTCCACCCAAACCTTAAATCCGCCCGGACCTTATCCAAGCCCATGGCAGGCCCGAAGGGCGAGTCCGAGATGCTCAGGCTCGATTTCCTCAAGAAGCGTTTCTCGAAATATTATGCCGGGACAGAGCTGCCCCCCCCGCTCAGGCTGGAGGAGAGGGAATACGGCGTTATCACCGAGCGCGGCGGCATGTGGAGGCACCTGGCCTTCGCCGACCTGAAGGACATGCAGGGCTTCTTGAGGAAGCACGTTCCACTGCACGCCTATCATTCATCAGCCTATTACAAGAGTCCCGGCCAGAAGTTCATGGACGAGAAGGAATGGCTGGGCGCCGACCTGGTCTTCGACCTCGACGCCGACCACATCGAAGGCGCTGAAAGTATGACCCTCGGAGAGCAGCTGGCCGCGGTCAAGATCGAGTTCAAAAAGCTACTCGAATCCTACCTGCTCTCGGACTTCGGATTCGCCGAGGAGGACATCCAGATCGTGTTCTCGGGAGGCCGGGGCTATCACGCACACGTGCGCGACCCCCGCGTCCTGGACCTGAACAGTCATGAAAGAAGGGAGATAGTGGATTACATCACCCTGACCGAGAAGGACGTCTCCAGGTTCATACGCAAGAGACCGTTCGATTTAAAACAATTTCAACAGCATTCAGCTCTGAAATTCACCTATCATCTGCCTGAAGAAGGGGCAACTGGCTGGAAAGGCAAGTTCAGGGATGGTGTCCTCGAATACCTGGACAGGGCCGAGGTCATGGACCGCGCGGCCGCCACCAAAGAGCTGGCAAGGGCAGAGGGCATCGGCAAGAAGACCTCGGAGGAGCTGTGGTCTGAGCTGTTCGAGGGGGATAAGGGTCAGAGGGGCACGGACATCATCCGCAGGACAAACTCGCTCGAGGCATTCTCCAGCGACAGGAACCGCAACCATTTCGCAAGGTTCGTTCTTGACAGGATACGGGTGCTGGCCGGGGAGACCGACGAACCTGTGACCTCCGACATCAAGCGCCTAATCCGCCTTCCTGAGACCCTCCACGGCAAATCAGGGCTGGTGGTCAGGCGATTGAGCCTGGATGAGCTGGACGGTTTCGAGCCGTTCCGGGATGCTGTCTGGGAGGGCTTCTCGGACGACCCGGTCAAGGTTACGGGAACTGAGGATTCCTCAATGAGGCTCAAGGGCCAGGACATTACGGTAACCAAGACCGAGGAGACGGAGATACCCGAGTTCGCAGCAGTATTCTTCCTGGGCCAGAAGCGCTGCGAGGTCACGATATCGTGAAATGGTGCTGGCCCGCCCGTATCCCCGGTTTCCCTTGTGATCTCATTGCCTGACACCCGTGCGGTGTTGTCGCGCGAGTGGATCCCCGATATCCAAGCCCCCTCCCGACCAAGGAAGAATTAAATATTGCCTAATCCTTTTCAATGTCTGGTATGAACCGATTCAAGGTTAAGAGGAAGATAGTCCTTCTCGGGGACAGCGCGGTCGGCAAGACCAGCCTCATCCGCAGGTTCGTCACAGACAAGTTCGACGACAAGTACATCACGACCATCGGCACCAAGGTGACCAAGAAGGAGCTGAGCCTGGTGAGGGACGACGCCACGATAGACCTCACCCTTATGATATGGGACATCCTGGGCCAGGAGGGCTATACCAGCATCCAGGCGAAGAGCTACAGGGGCGCGGATGGAGTGCTCTTCGTCTGCGACCTCACGCGGTCTGACAGCCTGCAGAATGTCGAGAAATACTGGCTCAGCGAGCTCAACAAGGTCGTTCAGGACGTTCCCGCTGTGCTCGTTGGCAACAAGGTGGACCTCCAGGACGAGATAACCGTATCCGAGGACGAACTGGCCACCTTCGGGAGGAGACTGGACACGCCCCACTTCCTCAGCAGCGCCAAGACCGGAGAGAACGTCGAAAAGGTCTTCATGAAGCTTGGCGAGGTGGTGATCAAGAGCCTGGGCCCGTTGGAGCGGCCGCCCGACCCTGCCAGCGGAAAGGAGGTCCGCAACCTGAAGGATGCTGCCGACATCATCATGACGGAGTTCGCCGAAGGCTACGGGGACCAGGAGATGGCAATGGCCATCATCCGCACCCAATTCACCAACGCGGGAGTGGACATAGGCAATCCGGACAAGGGAACGCTGCTCGCCGCCATCGAGCTGCTCGGAGAGGCACAGCGAGACGTCCGTCCGGCAAAGGACATAATCAAGGACATCATGAGATGGAAGGCGATGATAGAGAAGTGCGGGTGAGCGCTTCTGATTGCATGTTGAATACAACTTGACGATCTTTCATCATCTGCGTGCGCTTTGCCTTCAGAAAACAACCGCTTTTCAACCGAAAATACCCGATAAACACCCTCCGAAAAAACCTATTGCCTTTTGCGACATCCCGCCCTTTCGTATAAATAAGTAACGTCGCATTTCCTATGTTTTGCGACATCGCCAGCATCGGTTTAAATATCTTTCGTTCGCCCCTTTCCGGACCCGTAAAAACCTCTCCGAAGCCCCTTTTTCGTTTTACACCCCTACACTCCGGAAGATAAAACACCCCTTCCGTGCGGTTTTTGGATTTTTAGGGTCGAAAATCGGGGTTTATGCCGGGCAATTTACGGTAATTATTAAATTATTTATCAATTAAACTTTAAAGCTTTAAATATTTAGTTAAAAGCACAAACCAATGGTTTTTACAAATTATTGTAAGAGTTTAAATCCGGTATTTTATCTTAAAGATTAATGAGTTTATACTAATAAATTATAGACTTATATTAATAGGCTTTAAACTTATTTTACCGATTTTCCCGCCCGGCACAAGTTTTTTTAGCCCTTGTCGTGTTGCGCAACAGGATGACGGAGGAGGCACCGGAGCAGGAAGGCGAGATTCAGGTCGTTCACAGCACCGAGAAGAAACCCGAGCCCATCAAATGCCCCATATGCGGCAAGGTGAACGAGCCAGACGCGTCAGAGTGCAAGATGTGCAGGACAGAGCTCAAACCCACAGAGGAGGGCAAGATCAAGCTCAAGATGCCCAGGGTGGCCGGTGACATCATCACGATGGTGGACATCGAGGACCCGGGCACCAGGAAGACCCTGGAAGAGCTGGCCCTCATACCAGGCGTCACGCGCATGAAAGCGGTGTACCTCTACCAGTCTGGCATCACCTCAATCGAGGAATACGTGGAGAAGGCCTTCCACGGGGAGAGGAGGTCGGACAACTTCACCAGAATGGTCACCAACAAGATACTCATGAGCCAGGTGAAGGGCAAGGCAAAGAAGGAGCGCATCCCGTGCCCGTCCTGCAAGGCCCCGAACGACCCCAAGAACACGCGATGCAAGGCCTGCGGCTTCGAGATAGAGTTGGAAATGGCCACCCTTAAAATGGACGAGGTGAAGGAAAGGCTCAGCAGAACCGCCGAAGAGGTGTTCGGCGACCTGATGGACAGCAAGGCGTTCACAGCCCTTCCCGAGGACCTGAAGGCTCAGGTCGCGCTTGTCCTGGACTCCGACGATTTCGAGGACGTTGACGTCATGCCGGAGGCCTTCAAGAAGCTTGGCGTGGACAGTGAGACACTGGACATCGGGGAATTGCCTCCTGCAGACCCAGTCGAGGCGGAAGAGGCCGAGAAGGAGCCGGGAGAGGCACCTGTGGAAGCTGAGGAGCCAGAGCCCGATAAGGAGGCCAATGCGGAGCCAGAACCTCCGGCTGGGGAACCGGAAAAGGAAGCCAAAGCCGAGGTGAAACCGGAAATAAAGCCAGAGGCCGAGCCGGAGGCCGAGGAAAAGCCCGAGGAGAAGCCGGAGGAACCCACAGCCGTGGAAGAGGAGGTCGAGCCTGAGCCCGAAGCCGAGCCCCCTGAGGAAGAGCCTGAGGAACCTACTCCAGACCCCGAAGAGCCCGGGCCAGCACCAGAGGAGCCCAAGGCAGAGGCGGCTCCTGAACCCGATCCGGAACCCGAGTCAGAAGCTGCTCCGGAGCCAGAGCCGGAAGAGCCGGCTCCAGAGCCGGAGGCTGAACA
>LSSH01000043.1 GCA_001595885.1 Candidatus Proteinoplasmatales archaeon SG8-5
TTCCCTCTACAATGGCGCCGGCGAACTTCACCAGGGACTCGTGCCTGGTCTCCTTCTTGATGTATTCCGGCTTGATCGGCCTGTTCCCGATCAACTTGCCGCGGGTGACTATGAGCTTTGCCAGGACCTCCGGGTTGATCTCCCCCCAGGTGACGTAGTCCTTGACCTTCTTGAGCATGCCGTCGTTGACCGGGCTGTTCCTAATCAGAACACAGTGGTTGACGCGGTTCAGGTGAAGCAGGTGAAGCGTCTTCTTGATGCCCGGCTTGACGTTGATGTCGCCCCTTATCCTGACTACCGCCTGTATCATTCGGTCTCCTCCTTCTTCCCGTCAGGCTTGGGCGGAGCTTCCTTCTGCTCCTTTGGTTTGGATTCCGTTTTGCGGTCCTTCGACTCAACCTTGGCTTCAGCCCCGGGCTTGTCCCCGGGCTGGTCCCCTTCCCCTGGCTTGGCCTCTTCCTCTGGCTTATCCCCGGGCCTGTCCCCTTCCCCGGGCTTGTCCTGTTTAGGCGGAGCCTCCTTCCTGGGTTCTGATTCCTCCTTCGGTTTGTCTTCCCGGGCCTTCACGGGCTTGGGCTCTTCCCTGGGTTTGTACTTCTGCGCCTTCCCGGTTGTTGGCCTGTCCTTTTGCCTATCGGTCTTCGATTCATCCATCCGCTTGGGCTCAACTTTCTTCCCGGGGGCCGGTCTATGCTCCGGTTTCCCATCCTTCTTATCATCCTTTTCGTTCGGGTCCGGCTCCTCGTCAGCTCCGTCCACGACCTCGGCGTCCTTGGCGATCGCCTTGGCCTTCTCGGATATCTTCTCCTTCTCGCGTTTCTTCTTCTCGTCGAGGAGTCGCTTTAGCTCCTCGGGCGAGGGTTCCAGGTAAACGACCTGGCTGGGCCCGGACATGATGTGCAGGTTCTTACGATGGGTCTCTGTGACCTTGATGCGCGATGTCTCCCTCAGGGCCTCGAACGCAGCGAAACTGTAGTTAACTGTGGTCTTTGTGTGGCCCTTGGCAAAGCCCCAGGCATCCTCGATGCCCGCCATGCTGGCCACCTTCTTGGCAACGCTGCCGAGTGCCAATCCGACACCCCTCGGGGCGGGTTTGAACGTGACCTGGACCGAACCGCACTTGCCCCCCACCTCGAAAGGCAGGGTGTGGGGATTCCCGCAGCCGCACTCCCACGAGCCGCAGCCGCGCTTGATCTCGATGATGTTGAGCTTTGCCCTGTCGATGGCGTTCCTGATGGTGGGTCCGACCTCCTTCCCTTTGGCCCTGCCCATACCGACGAACCCGTCGCCGTTGCCCACGACAACGGTGATGGCGAACCTGACCCTACGGCCGGAATCGGTCATCCTCTGGACCATGTTGACGTCGAGGACCTCGTCCTCCATCTCCGGCAGCAGGATGTCAACTATCTCCGGTTCCTTCAGGGCGTGCCTCGAGGCCAGTGCCTCGCTCATCGTGGTTATCTTGCCCTGGTATACGAGCTGGCCGAGGCGGGGCTTGGGCACCCAGCCGATGTCATACGTGGATTCCTTCTTGTTGAAGTCCGGCATCAGGAGCCCTCCTTTCCTATTTTGGCCAAGACAGTTTCGAACATCTTGGGAACGTCCTCGCCCATGTGGGCGCCCTTGATCCTATCCTCCGGAGGGAGTATCGCCTCGTCGTGCGGGATGTCGATCCCCGCGTCCAGCATGCCCTTGAGCGCCGCAAAGACCTTGGAGCCCCTGGTAGGTGCCCTGAGACCTATGTCGAGCACGGCCTTCGGTGATGATTTCTTCGCCCTTGTGCCTGCCAGGTAACCGGCGAGGTAGGCCGCTGAGGTGTTTGAAGTGGCCCGCTTCCAGCCAAGCTTTGTCAGTTCCTTGGTGTTGGCCGCCGCCAGGATGACGTCCCCTTGGGCCTCGAACCTGGCGAACTGGACGACCGTGTTCCTCGAACTGCAGCGGACCACCGCCCTCGGCTGGCCCGACATCAGGAGGTTCTTCCTGTGCCTGTAATCGGTCTTGCGCTCCCTTCTGCGCCTGAACGGCACCTTTGAACGCGGGCTCCTGGCCATCAGTTCACCTCCTTAGCATTTGGTTTATCGTCATTCGGACCGGGGATGGGACCCTGGTCCCCTTTCACATCATCCTCGGTCTTAACCATTGAATCTGATATATCATCCTTCGGTCCCCTGTCAGAAGGCGGTCCTTCCCCAGGGACTTCGGGCTCCTTCTTTTTCACCGGAGGTTTCGTAGCCGGCTTCTTGACCTTCTCCCCGGCCTTCCTGGCCTCCTTGACCTCCTTGGCTGTCGGGGTGTCGTCCGTCAGGTGTCCGTGGAGCTTGAGCTGGGTATCAAGGTGTGCGGTGCTCTTGAACATTCCCCCCTTTGCCTGGCGGTAATATTTCCTATACGTACTGGAGTCCAGTACGCCCTGTTCCCTCAGTTCCTTCAGCCTGGCCCTGATGGGCCTTATCCTGCGTATCCACTGGCGTTTCCTCGGCGTCCTTGCGCCCTTGGCGCCCTTGCGGCTGCCCGGTCCCCTCTGGCGGCCCTTCTTCTTTTGCCCGGCTAGGTACTTCCTCCGACCGGACGAGATGCCCTTCTTCTGGGCGGCCTTGATTGCACCCGCGTTGATCATTACGCGGATGTCGTTCCTGGTGATGGCGTCGGCTACGTCCTCCAGGCGGTTGGGGTCTATCCAGACGCGGTTCACGCCGCACCCGAGGAGCTCGGCAGCCATCCTTCGCTGGTTCTTCAGGTTCATATCAGGACCCCCAGTTCAGTATTCTGATACCGAGCTCGTCGGCCTTCTTCTTGATCGCGATGCGCTTCCTCGTACCCACTGTGTGTCCAATCCTGGCCGCCTGCCTCTTCGGGTCCAGACCTTCGAGGTCGGCAGTGTTGTGAACGAGGATGTCCTCGAAGCCTGAGGGGTGCCTGCCCCGGACGGCCTTCGGCCCCCGGTAGCCCTTTGAGACCTTGGGGGCCCTGTACCTGTAGTTGCGGCGTGTCTTGGAGTGCATGCCTCTGGGCCTGCGCCAGTGTTCCTTGATCCTGACGTACCTGAACCACTCCTGCCTGCGGAACTTGGGCTTCTTTGCCCTCTTGGCAGTCTTCAGTGCAAGTACCTTTCTCTCCTCGGGGGACAGCTCGGGCTTGGCCTTTGGTCTGTACTCTTCCTCCTCTTCCTCCTCTTCCTCCTCTTCCTCGATGATTTCCACATCATCCCCGGCCTCGTCCTCGACTATCTCGATGTCCTCTGGAGGTTTGTCGTCCTTCTCTTCCGGCCTCTCCACCTTCTTTGGAGTGACCTTGGGCTTCTCCTCGGGTTCCCCTACTTTCTTCGGAGCGGCCTTCTCGGCCGGAGGTGTGTCTGCCGCGGGTTTCTCCACCTTCCCGGGTGCAACCTTCGACTTCTCGACCGGCTTCTCAACCTTCTCGGGAGCTGCCTTGGATTTCCCGGCCGGTGCCTTCTGCTCGACCGGCTTCTCAACCTTCTTGGGGGTGACCTTGGGCTTCTCTGCCGGGGGTTTTTCCTCCGGCTTCTCAACCTTCTTGGGGGTGACCTTGGGCGTGTCATCCTCCGCCGGCCTGGTAACCTTCTTGGGGGTGACCTTCGGTTTCTCATCATCAGGCATCGGCCACACCTCCCTTCTCAGTTATGTTAATTCGCACTCCTTTCTTCGAAAGGAGTTCTCTCTCCATCGTCATCATTCAGCTACCCCTCCTTTACTGACGATGTAGATTCCGTCCTGGAATACCCTCAGGTCGTAACCCTTGATCCTCGTGGCCTGCTCGATGTTGGCCGCGGATTGGCCGACGTGTTCCTTGTTCGAGCCCTCGAGTATGACCTCGTCACCCTTCACGGTGACCTTGGTGTCGCCCATAATCTGGGCTATCCTCGGGTGCTTCTCCCCGAGGAAGTTGTCTATCTGGAAGTACCCCTCCTTGGCCGCGGCCTTCACGGGAAAGTGGGAATAGACTATCTTCATCTTGTACACGAAGCCATTTGAAACGCCGACGAGCATGTTCTGGATGTGCCCCCTGAAGGTTCCGAGTAGCGCGCTGTCCTTCCTCCTGGGCAGCTCGGCAGTAAGGGTGATGGCGTTGCCCTCCTTGGCTAGGATAATCCGAGATACCGGGAACGTGCGCGACTGCTCTCCCTTGGGGCCCTTGACGGTGACCGTACGGTCCTGCACGTTTGCCTGAACGCCCTCGGGTATCTCGATGACCTCCTTTGTGATCCCTGCTACAGCCATTCCGCCACCTCAATACACATAGGCCAGGAGCTTGCCCCCTATGCCGAACTGCTTCGCCTGGGAGTGCGTGATGACGCCCTTGGTGGTCGTGAGTATCAGCAGGCCGAAGTCCTGGGCCGGAAGGAACCGGGATTCCCACTTGTCCAGGTCTATCCTCTTCACGCTGTACCTGGGCTTGATGACGCCGCAGCTGTTGATGCGGCCGTTCAGCTGGACCCTGAATACCCCGCCGCGACCGTCCTCGATGTACTCGAACTGGGAGATGTAGTCGCCGTCCTGCATTACCTTCAGGACGCGGCCGATGAGCTTTGAGCTGGGCTTGATGAGGCATTCCCTCTTGCCCACGGCCTCGGCGTTCTTGAGCTGTGACATGGCGTCGTTGAGCGGGTCGTGTTGCATTCCTTCTCCACCTACGAGTACTTCTTGAATCCCAGGTCGGGAGCCAGTTCACGGAAGCATTGGCGGCACAGCCGGATACCGTATCTCCGGATCATGCCCCGCTTCCTGCCGCAGCGCAGACAGCCTTCCTTGCGGCCGAACTGCTTCTTCGGCTTCATTCGACATTCCTCCTGAGGAGCGAGGTCAGGACGATCTGACCACCTCCACCTTGAACTTGTTCTTCATGAATTCGATTCCCTCTTCCTTGGTCACCCTCTGGTTCTTCGGCAGCTTCCTCTGCCCGATCCTTCTGAGGGCCACCCTGCGTCCTGGCCTGGACAATGTCACGCACATGTCAAGGCCGATGATGCCGATCTCCGGGTCGTACCTCATGCCCTCGAAATCGGTGTAATCCGAGATGCCGAAACTGAAGTTGCCCTCAGGGTCGAAGGAATAATCCGCGATGCGATTCTCGTTCACCCAGAAAGCCCGTTTTATGAAATCCTCGGCCTCCTTGCCGCGAAGGGTGACCTTGCAGCCGATGGGCTGGCCCTTCCTGATGCCCAGGTCGCGGTTGGTCGTTGTCGAAAGTGTCCTGATCGGCTTTCGGTTGGTGAGCATCTCCAGGACCCTCTCGGCCTTCGTCAGGTTCTCGCCAGACTCGCCGACCCCGATGTTGACCACCGTCTTCTGGACCCGGATGATGCGCATCTTGCCGCCCTTCGTCATTGTATGTCCACCTCCGGCAGCGATATCTGGGCGACGTCCGTGCCGACCATGAACACGTAATCCTTGATGGTGGAGAAGCCGTCCTCGAAGATCACGATGTTCGGCTTGGGACTGCGGGTGACCTCTATCTCCTGCACGGTGCCCAGCTGTCCGATGTGCGAGCCGCCTATCAGATAAGCCTTGTTGCCCTCCTTAAGTTCGAAGGCCCCCAGGACCTTCTGCTCGGGTATGGCTATCTTGAGGGTATCCCCGGTCTTTCTGGCATCCTTCTTGAGGAGCAGGTTGCGGCCGTCATGGAGGTTGAGCTGTGTCACGCCTCCCTTCACGACCGTCTTGTTCTCTATCCTGACGAGCTTCCACTTTGCCTCTTCCTTGCTGATGCGCATGAGCCTGAACTTGCCCCTGCGGTCCATGAGCACCCTGAAGTGCTCCTTCGTCTCCGGGATCGATATCACGTCGAACAGGCCCACCGGCAGCTTGTAGTCCCTGGCGGGTTTGCCGTCCACATAGATCTTGCGGGCGCCGATGA
>LSSH01000044.1 GCA_001595885.1 Candidatus Proteinoplasmatales archaeon SG8-5
TGAGTTTCTTTGACAGCTCGCGGTCAGGGACCTTCGACGCAAGCCCTATGGCGAACGGGGCCAGGAGTGCTACAGTCGCGGTGTTGGATATCCACATCGAGAAGATGAAAGCGACGACCATTAGTGCCAGCAGGAACCTCTCCACCTTCCCCTTCGATCCGAGCAGGATGGGATAAAGCATCCTCTTGTCCAGACCTGTCTTGTGCACCGCCCCGGCGAGTATGACGCTGCCGAGGATGAGATAGACGACGGGGTTCGCGAAGGGCATAAAGGCATCACTTGTCTCGAAGATGCCGAAGGCGGTCAGAAGCACCGGCACGAGGAGCGCGGTAGCGGGCATGGGTATGGCCTCCACCGTCCACATGACCGCGATGAACACGAAGATGGCGATGGACATGTGGGCCTGGAAGGATATGCCGAGGGGCAGGATAGCCACGAACAGGAAACCCGCGACGGCAAGGAGCAGCTTGAGCGAGCTGCGGAAACCGACGGAGAGCCTGTTTAGGAACTCGACGAACGACGGCTTGACAGAGTATATCAGGTGAAAATGATGGCCGTCCGACTCGCGGAAGAAGTGCCTGCGGTGGTTCCTGTCGTTTCCGTCCTTGTCATTGGGTGCTTTGTGGTTCCTGCACATCCGCGACCGTGAAGGGCAATCCTTGATAAATCTGTTGCTTTGTATTTCCGAATCATTAGACGCATGGGTCGGTTTTCCTGTAGAAACGTTAAATAGAAAGACCCTTTAGACGCCTACCAATCGTATCAGAGGTTTTGACATGGTTAAAATCAGAAGTGTACTGGTTATGGTGAGTTTGTGCATGAGCATATTCCTGGGAATGGTCTCGGTCGCGCCCTTCAGCGGCGTGGCAAGTGCCGCCCAGGCGGATCTCATTTTGGTGGAGGCTGGGGGGCCATATTACAACTACGGTGGATTTGGCGGTGAGAACGACACATATCAGATCACAGCCACCCAAATGCAGGCCGGAGTTGGGCCGTATACTGGGTCAACGCCGGAGGTAACCATCTACAATGAAACAATGGTGATTGTGGTGAACGCTCAGCCCATGAACCTGGTGGACGCCGCTCTTGGTCTTTACAATTACAGTGACACATGCGGCGGCATGGAAGTCGGCACCTACCACGTGGTGGTCAGCGGTACGAACAGCACGACAAGCGCTATCACGGCGACCGGCCTGGCATCTTTCGAAGTCGCCCAACTGGAAATGAAGATAGAAATTATCGAACCGAATCCTGTGATCATAGACGTTGAAGCTGGTTGTTATTTCGACTTTATTGCGATGGTGGCTGTTCAACTCACACAGGACGGAGAAGCCTATGTGTTGGATCCGGCCGACGACCTCCGAATTACAGTCTGGCAGAGCGGCGGTTTTAAAGATGTTGACAATGACACCATGACCGCTGTGGATGCCTCGGCAGGCCTCTACAATTATGATTTCAATCCTCCATTCTCCGGTGTATGGATAGTGGTGGTTAACCTGACCTTATCCTCCGGTGGTCTTGCCTACACCGGCATGGACCAGCTTGTGATCCCCCCAAGAGATCTTCCCGTTTTTGAATTGTTCATCGACGCTGCCTGGGACTCTGACCTTTTAGTCACGGCACAGATCACGAGAGACGGGAGCAGTTATAATGTTGACACCATGATGGAGGAGGCCAGGGTGACAGTTTGGGAGCTGTACTCAGGCACTATGGTGGTGAACAACGAACTGATGGATTATTTCGATGACACGATCGGTCTGTTCAATTATTCTGCATATGTCATGACCTCTGGCCCGGTGTACATCTGGGTCGAGTACACCAGCGGGATAACTGGAGCCAACATTCCGAAAAGTATGGTGCTGCAGGATGAGATAATGTTCATTGCACCAGCTCCCCCGGCTGCCGTAGACATTCATGTAGAAACAGGATACATACATGACCCTTGGACAAACGGCCTGGGAATAACCGCTATCATTACGGAAGAAGGTGAACAGCGCCCGGATACCGGAGCTACAACTGTCAGAGCCACGATATATCACAGCGACCGGAACAGTGGAGCATTAACGAAGGTCTTAGACAACCAAACGATGGGCATTCTTGACGGTCCCAGGGGAATGTACAGTTACATATGGTCACCTGCATTTTTCGATGTGGGATTCTATCATATCATAATCGAAGCCAATTGGGGCGGTTCTTATTGGTACGCGGGAACCACTTCCACGGATGTGGCAGATTGGGTTGGCCATATATACGATACAGATATGAAGACAGACGCGATACTGTTCTGGCTGGATAATTTTGAAGATACCTGGGACAGCTGGCAAATGTTCTTCAACAACTACACCGACGACATCAACGCAACACTGACCAACATAAACAACACGATAGCGAACATCAGCTTTGTAATGCCTGACTTTTCTCCTATGGAGGAGTTGTTGAAAAATATCTCGGGGAACCTCAGTATGGTGGACCAGAACGTTTCGAACATGAACCTGCAGGTCAATGCCAACGCTATACAATTGGCGAACATCATCGCGATGCTGACCAACATCGACGCGGACCAGGCGGTGATTGACCAGGTTCTGAACGAATTCCATACGCAGTTCAAGGACTATAGGAATACCTGGAACATCACGCTGAACCAGATGATCAACGACCTTGACTTCCAGAACCTCACCGTGTTGACCATTCAATCGGGGCTTGCCGACTTAAGGGTGAACTTCGGACAGTTCTGGGACCAGTTCAACTCGACTATGACGTCGACCGTGAACGACTGGTTCAACATTACATGGAGCAGGATAGACCTTTTCGAAGCCAATGTCACTTCGATGATCAACAGCCAGAACATCAACTTCACGATGATGGAAGGCAACATCATCGGCGTTCTCAACGACCAGAATCTGAACATCTCGCGGCTGGACCAGAACCTCACAAACATCAACGCGAGCATCCAGGCTCAGTTCCAGGTCCTGTTCAACGAGCATGCGGAGACGAGAAGCCTGATATCGGACTACTGGGCGGCCTGGAACGTCACCATCACGAACATCCAGAACGACATCGACTGGCTGAACCAGACACTTGTCGTGGTGCTGAGCGACATAGGAGACCTGCACGCCACCGTGCAGGCGTTCTGGACCGACTTCAACACCACATGGAATGATTACATTATCGGGTTCAACGCATACTGGCAGCTACTTAATCTGACCATTGAGGGCGTGAACCAGACCCTACAAGACGACATCAGTGCACTGTCCCAGCAGATGACCGGCTTCGAGGGCAACATCACGGTCCTGCTCAACGACATATCCGGCTCGATCGCCGCAATTGATCAGAACGTCTCGAGCATGAGAACGGCGATGGACAGCCATTTCGTCCAGCTCTGGAACGAACATAACGAGACCCGCACTCTGGTGGGCCTTTACTGGGCGCAATGGAACGCCACTATCAACGGCATAGTCAACAATCTGGACTACGTCAACATGACCACGATCGCCACCAATTCGGCCTTAACGACGTTCAAGAACAACTTCGCCATCTTCTGGGACGGGTACAACGCCACCGAGGCCGCACACTCCGCAGAGGTCAGCGGCTGGTTCACCGACACATGGAGCATGATGGCCGACCTTGAGGGCACCACCGAGGCCCTGATCAACGACCAGAACGCCAATCTCTCCGACATGGACGACCAGATGATGACGGGCTTCCAGAACCTCTACGGCGAGAACCAGATGACCCGCAGTCACGTTTCAGTCTACTGGAACGAGTGGAACACGACCAGGGACCAGGTGCAGAGCGACCTGGACTTCATCGATTCCGAACTGGCCGAGCTGGGAGAGGCCGGGGATGCGCGCTCAGGCAAGATAACCATCAACCAGATACTCCTCATCATAATACTCATCAGCGCGATATTCATGATGATAGTCTTCAGGAAGTACATCGCTTACAGCCTTGGCGGGAAAAAGAAGTAAGCCACTGGAGGGATTTGAACCCCCGACCTGCTGATTACGAATCAGCCGCGCTGCCAGGCTATGCCACAGTGGCTCTGAGTTTGCGTATGTTTGGCCACTGTGTGCCTGGCAGCGTTCGCCCGGAGACGAGCTTGCTCGTCGAGGCACGGACGAGGCGCGAAGCGGTTCGTCCAGTGTGCCAGGCTATGCCACAGTGGCATTCGTTTACTGGTGATAGGAAATGCCAATGGCATATTAATTTAATGGCCAATTTCTGATCTTGCCCCTTTCATCGGATATAGGCATTTTTATATCTGAACCGGTTTTAGGCGTTTTGCATGAAGATTGGAGTTATCGGTTCCGGATACGTTGGCCTTGCCACGGCTTTGGCCTTCGGCAAGCTGGGCCACGAGGTCGTCTGCGGTGACATCGATGAGGATAAGATAGCCATGCTCAACGATGGCAGGAGTCCAGTTGCGGAGCCTGGCTTTGAAGAAACCTTGAAAGAGTTAACCGGTTCTGGGAAGCTCAAGGCTACAATAGATATCCCCGCATTGGCCTCGGAGTCCGAGGTGATATTCCTTTGCGTGGGCACGCCGTCCCTTCCGGACGGCGGTATCGACCTGTCAGCGATAGAGGACGCCACCCAGGCGATTTCCTGCTCCCTCGACGGGCAGGTGGTCGTGGTCAAGAGCACTGTGCTGCCGGGTACGGCTAGGGGTGTCGTACTCAAGGTCCTGAAGGGCGGTTCAGGCGGATACACGGTCTGCAACAATCCCGAGTTCCTACGTGAGGGGAGCGCTCTGGAGGACTCGCTGGACCCCGACAGGATAATCATCGGCTCGATCGATGGAAAGGGTACGGAGAAGCTCCTGGAACTGTACAAGGGCTTCGACTGCCCCAAGCTGATGACAGACCTCGATACAGCCGAGATGATCAAGTATGCCAGCAACATCTTCCTTGCGCTGAAGATCACATACTCCAACGAGATGGCAAACCTGTGCGAGAGGTTCGGCGTTGACGTTTACGATGTCATGACAGGCGTCAAGCTGGACAAGCGGATCGCACCCAAATACCTGGACGCCGGGGCAGGGTTCGGGGGCAGCTGCTTCGAGAAGGACCTGAGCGCGATGATAGCGGCGGCCAAGGACGAGGGGTATTATCCGTCCCTCATCGCCACCACGCTGGACATCAACGATGCCCAGCCCCTCCGCATGATAGAGCTGCTCGAAAGCGCCCTCGGTTCCATCCCGGGAAAGGACGTTGCGGTGCTGGGTCTGGCCTTCAAGGAAGACACGGCCGACGTCAGGAACAGCAGGGCCATCATCATCGTGCAGGCCCTCTTGGGGAAGGGAGTGAATGTCACGGTCCACGACCCGCTGGCCATGGACAACTTCAGATCATTGTGTATAGGGGACTTGAACTATGCCGGGGACGTGAAGGACGCCCTCAGGGACAAGGATGCCGTCATTATCCAGACAAATGCAGACGAGTATGTAAAATTGGGTCCCGAGGATTTCAAGGGCCTCATGAGGAGTCCGGTCGTCATCGACGGCCGCAGGGCATACGAACCCGAGGATATGATATCGGCCGGCATCACCTACCTGGGAATTGGCTGGAAGAACAGCAAATAATTAATTAGGGCGAGATATATATCGGTCCCCAATGAAAGCGGTCATTCCGGCTGCGGGGATGGGAACCAGATTCTTACCTGTGACCAAGGCGCAGCCCAAGGAGATGCTGCCAATCGTTGACAAACCCTCGCTGCACTATGTGGTCGAGGAGGCCATTGCCGCCGATATCAATTCAATACTCATGATCACCGGTCGCGGCAAGCGGGCGATCGTAGATTATTTTGACAAGAACTGGGAGCTGGAGCACCACTTCAGGGACACTGAC
>LSSH01000045.1:0-5785 GCA_001595885.1 Candidatus Proteinoplasmatales archaeon SG8-5
AAAGGAGCCAGATATAATGGTGGACATTGTCGAGCAATCGTGGGACATACAACGCCGTATCGAGGGCAGGGTGAAGAACCTCGGCAAAGGAAAATACGGGCGTGTACTGAAGATGGCCCGGAAACCGGAGATGGACGAGTATGTCAAAGTGCTGCAGATAACCAGCATAGGGCTCTTCCTCATAGGAGGATTGGGGTTCCTCATTTACCTGCTGTGGACAACCTACATTATGTAAGCTGAACCGGAGAATTATATGTCGCTGCTTGAGGACATGAAGAAGGACGAACTCAAACCCGTAGAAAAGAAGGATGATGAGCTCAAGGAGGTCCCCGCGAGGACCATCAACCTGATCTGCCAGGGGGAAAAGCAGTTCACCATTACGACCGGCGTGACAGCCGATTACCCGGTCAAGCTCGAGCACGGCTCCTCGATAGCCGACAGGATCAAGTTGACCGTCAATGTGATGGCCGAGGCAAGTCTCGGCGAGGCCGCCGCTGAGTGGGATATCAACGTAACCATCCCCAACGAGAAGAAATGGGAGATCACCAAGAGCGGGATTTCAGAGAAGGAGATAGAAATCGAGGCCAACGAGACCAGGGAAATGGTCCTGAAGGTCACTGCACCGAAGGGGGCGAGATACGGGGACACCGTGACCGTCGTACTCACTGCCATATCGGTCTCCGATCCTGCTTTGTCAGACTCATTGACCACGAGGACCACGGCAAGGCATTCCATGCTCGCCGTGAAGACCCAGATAGGGCACGAGAGGAGCGTGGCGGACACCCTCGCCGCCAGGGCGGAGAACATTGGAGTACACTCGATAATATGCCCGGCGCCCCTGCGCGGATACGTCATCGTCGAGGCGATGAACACCGACCGCCTGGCGGAGGTCGTGAAGGGCATCAGAAGGGCCCGCGGAATCGTTCAGGGCGAGATGGACTTCAACGAGATAGAGCATTATCTCACACCGAAACCTCTGGTCTCGGGTATAGTCGAGGGTGACATCGTTGAACTCATCGCGGGACCGTTCAAGGGTGAGAAGGCCAGGGTCCAGCTGATCGACGAGCCGAAGGAGGAGATTACGGTCGAGCTGTTCGAGGCCTTGGTCCCGATTCCTGTTACAGTAAAAGGAGACAGCGTCAGAGTAATTGAAAAAGACAGGTGAGCACATGGCAGAAGTGATAGACGTTCTTGTTGACGGGGGGAAGGCGACGCCCGGGGCACCGTTGGGACCCCTGCTCGGACCCCTCGGCGTGAACATACCCCAGATAGTCGGCGTAATAAACGAAAAGACAAAGGCCTTCGACGGGATGAAGGTCCCGGTCAAGCTGAAGATAGACCCAATGACCAAGGGCTTCGAGGTCACGGTGGGCACTCCGCCGACCAGCGCCCTCATCCTGAAGGAGCTGGGCATCGAAAAGGGCTCCGGTGAGAACACGCAGGTCAAGGCAGGCAACCTGACCATCGAGCAGGCCAAGCGCATAGCGGAGATGAAGAAGGACTCCATGCTCGGAAAGACACAGAAGGAGCGCGTCCTGGAAGTGGCCGGCTCCTGTGTGTCAATGGGTATAACCGTCGACGGTTTGGATGCTAAGATGGCCCAAGCTGATATAAAAGAAGGTAAATACGATTCGCAGTTCGACTAGTTATCAAACATATCTGCCTGCAACATTTTACAACCGGTAATCATGGTGCGGCAAGCTTGATTTGAAACCGTTATAGACGCTTGCCTGGGGTACCCCGCCCACCCCAATTATGAAAGAACCGAACAACTGGGAAGGATGCTAAGATGGCCCAAGCTGATATAAAAGAAGGCAAATACGACAAACACTTTGATTAGAATTTATTAAAATATGTGTTTGTCGGAGGAGTAAAGGACATCAGTTGTTAGTTGATTTCCTTTCTCCAAGTTTGAAAGAATCAATTAGCTGTGCAAGATTATGGTGAGTTTGAAATACTTTCACCCGATATCATTGTCCGGCAAGCTTGATTTGAAACCGTTATAGACGCTTGCCTGGGCACCCCGCCCACCCCAATTATGAAAGAACCGAAATGTCGATAATAAATTAATCCGCTCCGAGCAGGCCGATGGGGCTTGGGGAAGGCCAGCGTAGGAGGGGAGGGGGAAAACGAACGAAGTGAGTGGGGCTATAACATTATACGTTTTAAAAAAACCTTTATAACCCTCTGAGATAGCCCCATGGAGGGTCTCCATGGGTTATACTATCAGCGAGAAAATCCTTATGAAGAAGGCCGGCGAGACAGAGGTCGAGCCGGGCGATATCGTGAACGCGAACGTAGACCTGGCCATGTCCCATGACAACGCTGCATTAGTGTCCAAGGTCTTCGGCGAGATAGGCGTCGGCAATGTCTGGGATGCGGAGCGCATCGTCATTCCCATCGACCACCGGGTGCCGGCGAACAACATTAAAACGGCCGAGGGGCACAAGAGGATTCGCGAGTTCGTGAAGGCGCAGGGCATCAGGCACTTCTACGACATCAGGGAGGGCGTTTGCCACCAGATAATGCCCGAACTGGGCCATGTCGTGCCCGGGGACCTCATCGTCGGGACGGATTCGCACACCACGACCTACGGCGCATTCGGAGCCTTCAGCACGGGCATCGGCGCGACGGAGATGGCCGCAGTCTGGGCCACGGGAGAGCTGTGGCTCAAAGTTCCGGAGACGTTCAAGATCACACTCAACGGCCAGCTGCCCGAACATGTGTACTCGAAGGACGTGATTTTGCACATCGCGGGGGAATTAACCGCCGAGGGCGCGAACTACAAAGCCATCGAGTATTACGGCCCCGCATTGGATGCCATGAGCGTGGGAGCTCGGATGACCATCACTAACATGTCAATGGAGATGGGTGCGAAGGCAGCCATCTCGGTCGCAGACCGCAAGGTTCTGGAATATCTGAAGGGTAGGACGGATTCAGAGGGGGAAATCGTTACCGCTGACACAGATGCAACCTATGAACAAGAGCTGGAATACGACGTGTGCGAGTTGGTTCCTAAGGTCGCGTGCCCGCACGCCGTCGACAACGTCAAGGCGGTAGAGGAGGTCGCCGGAACACCGATCCACCAAGCTGTCCTGGGCTCGTGCACCAACGGCCGCGTCGAGGACCTGAAGGCTGGTGTTGACATGCTCAAGGGGCGCAAGATCAACGACAATGTCAGGCTCATCGTTGCACCTGCGTCAAGGCAAGTGTACCTTAACGCGATGGAGCAGGGCATTCTGAAGACCTTTGTCGAGGCCGGCGGGGTGGTCATCAACCCGGGCTGCGGCCCATGTCTGGGAGCCCATGAAGGAATATTGGCCGCGGGAGAGAACTGCATCGCATCCACCAATCGTAACTTCCAGGGAAGGATGGGCAGCACCGAGGCCGGCATCTACCTGGCCAGCCCGGCGACCGTGGTCGCGAGTGCGGTGGCCGGGGAAATCACCGACCCCAGGGGGGTGAAGCAATGAAGGGCAAGGTGTGGAAGTACGGGAAGGACGTGAACACCGATGTCATTCTGCCAGGCAGATATCTGGATTCCTATGAGCCCGACTACCTCGCATCACACGCGATGGAGGACCTAGATTCCTCGTTCTCCAAGGAGGTCAGGCCCGGCGACATCGTGGTCGCGGAGACCAATTTCGGCTGCGGCTCGAGCCGTGAACAGGCGGCGAGCTGCCTCAGATATTGCGGGGTCCAGGCTGTCGTGGCGAAGAGCTTTGCCAGGCTGTTCTACCGCAACGCTATCAACCAGGGCATCGCCGTAATAGAGTGTCCCGAGTGCGTGGCCGCGCTCAACAAGGGCGACGAGGTGGAGGTGGACATCCCGTCGGGTACGATCAACAATATCACTACTGGCCAGACAATCCGGTTCAAGGCATTGCCGCCGTTCGTGATGGAGATTATTGATTCCGGCGGTTTGGTCGAGCATCTGAAGAAGAAGCTGGGTTGAATATCAACGAATGATTACTCCTATAATATTTCCTGCCACAATAAGACTTAAATATTCTCCTTGCCCTTAGAACCTCGGAGGTCTGGCATTGAGCGTTTTGACAAAATATGTGTGTTCGTTCATGGTAATATCCATGGTTTTCCCAATCTTCTCACTAAACGGCATGATCATTGACGATGACTTTAACAATGACGTGACCGACGTTTTGATTTTCACGCAAAATATCAGGCGGGAATTATTGACTGATCTGCGGATAGCCATTATCGAAGAATACGATGATTTTATGCTGGCTGGAATAACATCCGGACAGAAGGAGGCCCTAACCCGTCATGGCGTCAACTCGGTGGAGTTGAAGGAGCGTAGCTTCGTCCATGTAAACGGATATAAATTCGATATTAAAGGTGAAGAACCAACCCTGTCTTCTGATTTGATAATCACTGGATACAACCCTGGCGAGGAAGGTCTGTACATCGTCCATCTAATCGGCCCAGTGAAAGAGAGATGGATTGACACAATTCAGAATACCGGTGCGAATATAATAAATTACATCCCTAATTATGCCTACGAAGTTAGAATGACTCCTGAGGAAAAAATCAATTTGGAAATGTTGCCCTTTATTGATGCGATTGCCTTTTATCATTTGGCATATAAGATATCACCAGACATTGGGAATGAGGGGCTGTCCATTACCCTCATGGATTCGTCAACCAAACACAAGACATTAGATTCGATCTCGGAAAAAGCCGAGATATTATCTGTTTCAGATACTTCCTTCGGATATCTTATTGTTACATCAGCGATCGACGAACTAACCATTAGGTCTATAGCAAGAATGCCGGATGTCCAATACATCGGGCCCAATCATGATAATACCCTTACTGACGAGGTTGGCATGCAGATAGATGGAGGTTTTTGCTGGTTCAATGATCCAGACGGTAATCCGTCCACGCCTTATCGAGCTACCGGTAGCTACGGAGCCTATGTGAACCATCTTGGCTGGACAGGTGCCGGCGTGACGGTGGCAATAGCCGACGGAGGCATTGGGAACGGTTCTGTTGGTAACGCTGGTCACAACGACTTTACAGGGAGGGTGATTGGCGGCATGCAGGTGGGCGGCGGAAGCTTTGCTGACGGCCGCGGTCACGGCACCCATTGCGCTGGTCTGATAGCCGGCGACACTTACAACGGCAACGGGGTGACATATGCCGGCCACGGGCCCTATTACACAGGAATGGGTCTGGCCTACAATGCGAAGCTTTACGCGGAAAAGATATTCGATAACTCGGGGGATTGGCTGTACCCCGATTACGACGACATCCAGAGATGGGGTTATGCCGGCGGAGGCAGGATACATTCCAATTCCTGGGGAGAAGTGGCTGCCAACGGCCAGTACGACGAGAGGGACGAGGCCTATGACCAGGGGGTGCGGGATGCCGACATCATCACCCCTGGCAATCAACAATTAATAACCTTCGTTTCTGCAGGTAATACGGGTCCGACCAACCCCTCCATTACCGGCCCTGCAACCGGCAAGAACGTCATCACCGTGGGCTCCGTTGAGAACTACATGCCCGATACCGACAGCTACGGCAACAACTTTGACACGAGTGTCGAGGCGGACAATCCCGACCAGATAAGCGAATTCAGTTCCAGGGGAGCCAACGACAACAGGATAAAACCCGACATCATGGCCCCCGGCCAGGCTGTATTGTCGTTGCGCTCACCGGTCGCGCCCCTCAATTGCCTTTATGGTGCTTACACCGAAGATGACAGGTATGTCTGGTGCTCGGGAACCTCGATGTCTTGCCCCACCGCGGCCGGCGGAGGGGC
>LSSH01000045.1:5807-9851 GCA_001595885.1 Candidatus Proteinoplasmatales archaeon SG8-5
GGGCGCTCATATACGAATGGCATCAGGCGAACTACGGAGCTCCGCCGACACCCGCGATGGTTAAGGCCTTGCTCGTCAACACAGCCTTGAACGTAGGACCTGTGGATTGTCCCAACGATGAATACGGATGGGGAAGCATGTACCTGCCGACCATCATGGACCCGCCCGCGCCCTTCATGCTGTTCGACGCGGAGCCGGAGCTGACCACCGGCGAAATACATGAGTTCGATTTCAGTTTCTCTGATGGAAGTGAACCGCTCAAAATAACTATGGCTTATACGGACAAGAATGCGCTGAACGGCGACAACCCAACTTTGAAGAATCAGGTAAATATTGAAATCGAAAGCCCATCAGGCGACATTTACCACGGAAACGCCTTCAACGGAGGCTGGACGCCCGCCAATACAGAGCCAGACGTCGGATGGGACGATAACCAGGATGGTTATGACGACAGGAATAATGTGGAATCTGTGTTCATTCCGTTCCAATCGCTCGAAGCAGGAGTATACACGCTAAGAGTGATAGGTTTCAACGTTCCGGAAGACTGCGACAACGACGGGGTACTGGACCAGGATTATGCATTGGTCATGTATAATGTCGATATCTCCGAGGGCAGGATAAGACTCGATAAAGAAAGATATCCCATTGAGGATGTGGCGCGAGTCGAGGTCAGGGACATGGACCTCGACACAGACGGCATGCCGCAGACCGTTGTGGTTATGGTGGACTGTCTAACAGAACCGACAGGTGAGAACCTCCTGCTTACAGAAACCGGTGGTAGTACAGGGATATTCGTGGGTATCCTGACACTCTCGGCATCTGACGGGGCCGGAATTCTCCATGTCTCAGACGGTGACACTATCAGGGCGACCTACAACGATGCGGACAATGGAACTGGCAGTCCAACGGTTGTGTATGATACCGCACTCATTGACGACACCGCTCCCGGAGCCCCGACGACACTGACCGTGGATTGGTGGGGCCACACCAACTATATCCTTTTGGATGAGAATTTCACGGGTTCATACCCGCCCCCGGGCTGGGCCGAGGACGATCCCACCGGCAGCTGGAACCAAAATCCCAGCAACTCGTCCGGGGGCCAGTCCCCCGAGGCGAGGTTCAATTTCTACGCCATGACCAATGTGTGGCGTCTGTACGCGGGGCCCATCGACACGACAGGCCTGACCGAAATCAACCTTCAGTGGAATAATTTCAACGACGAACTGGGTGCCGGAACGGATTGCAAGATACAAACGAGTTCGGATGGCACATCATGGACCGATACCAGTTGGGTATGGACGAGCGGGAGCGGTGATAGAGGCCCGGGACTTGAGAAAATGGTAATCAGCACTCCTGAGGTGGGCTCCAGTACCTTTTACGTCGGCTGGACCGTGGATGGAAATGCAGCCAATATCAATTACTGGTTTGTGGATGATGTTTTATTGAACTACTCCGGGCCATACACAAATGATAACTGGCTCAATTGGACATTGTCGTCGGATGACGGTGCCGGGGATAATGACGTGGCATTCTACAATATTTACCGTGCTGACAATCCACTAGGTCCTTGGGACGGCACTTCCTACATCGATACTGTGCCAGCCGGAACCGAAACCTACACCGACCAGGGACGTGGAGAGGTAGACGGTATAAACTGGTGGTATGTCGTCAGGGCGGAGGACATAGTTGGCAATGAGGAATCCAATGTTGATGCGGAGCCGGAGATGCTCGGTGCTTCGACATATGACATCGGTCCTCTCGATGTGGGATGGAACCTGATATCAACACCGCTGGTCCCTTCGAACACATCTGTGCCCGGTGTGCTTACGGATATGGATGGGAACACGAACTGGACGACTCTGCAATGCTATGATGCATCAGATGTATCGGACCCGTGGAAGACATACGATTCATCAAGACCCGCAGGACTGAACGACCTAGATACCGTGGATCACAAGATGGGCGTCTGGATATTCGTTCCGGACCCCGGTTCCCTGGGTGACGGGATGATCAAAGTCAACGGAACCGTGCCAGCCACCTCCGATATCGTATTATTGACAGGATGGAACCTCGTCGGATACCCCTCGGCCACCGCGAGTTTGGCCTCCACCGCGCTTGCCGGCACGGGCGCGGACATCATTTCGGTGTTCGACCCGGTACAACCATATCTCGTCAGGGATGAGTTTGACCTCTCCCTTGTGACCATGGCTCCGGGGAAGGCCTACTGGGTGCATGTGCCAGCCGACACTCTCTGGACCGTTAATTGGTGAAAAACTGATGGTTTACTCGGATATCTTGCAGAATCAGAACAGAAACATTATCAACCGTTTATCCTATCCCCGACCGTGATAGCATGAAGGTGCTCATGGTAGGCGGAGGTGCGCGGGAGCACTGCATTGCCAGTGTCCTTGCGAGAGATGATGTTGAATTATATACAGTGATGAAGAATAAAAATCCCGGCTTGGCCGGATTGTCAACCGATTTATTCCTGAATTCCGAGACAGAGGTGGATAAGGTCTCTGCCTGGGCGAAAGACAGGGGCGCGGATATGGCGGTTATCGGTCCCGAGGCCCCGCTGGAGATGGGGCTGGTCGACGCTCTGGAGGACATCGGCGTCAAGTGCATCGGGCCTAAACAAAGCTGCGCCAGGCTTGAAACCAGCAAGTCGTTCACAAGGGACCTCCTGGACAGGTACAAGATACCCGGGAATCCGAAGTACAGGGTGTTCAGCACCGCCAAGGGCATGAAGGAGTTCATGGAGGACCTGGGCGAGTTCGTGGTGAAGGACGTGGGTCTCTGCGGCGGTAAGGGCGTGAAGCTCAGCGGTGAACACCTGCATACCCTGGATGAGGGAATGGACTATGCGGGCCAATGCATGATGAAGCGCGGCGCCGTGGTGGTCGAGGAGAAGTTCGTGGGCGAGGAGTTCAGCCTCCAGTGCCTCACTGACGGGAAGACCATAGTGGGGTCGCCATTGGCCCAGGACCACAAGCGTCTCCTCGAAGGCGACGAGGGACCTAACACAGGCGGCATGGGCTCGTACTCAGATGCCGATCACCTGCTGCCCTTTCTTACCCAGGATGATTACGACGCTGCCCTGGACATAACCAAACGCGTCTGCCATGCGGTCCGGCAGGAGACCGGAAATGATTACAGGGGAGTGATGTACGGCGGATTCATACTGACGGCCGACGGAGTCAAGCTCGTCGAGTTTAACGCCCGGTACGGCGATCCCGAGGTGATGAACGTGCTGCCACTCCTGGAGACGAGCCTGCTCGAGCTGTTCGAAGCGGTGGTGGACGGCAGGTTGAGGGAGGACATGGTCAAATGGTCCAACCTGGCTACCGTGTGCAAGTATGTCGTCCCGAAGGGCTACGGTGTGAAATCCGAGGCCGGGTTCCCGCTCGAGGTTGACGAGGCAGCCATATCGTCAACTGGCTCCCGATTGTACTATGCGAGCGTTGACGAGCGCCCCGACGGTCTTTACACGGGAACCTCCAGGTCCCTTGCGGTAGTCGGCACCGATGAGACTATTTCAGCTGCCGAGAAGAAGGCCGAGGCTGCGCTGGCTCACGTGAAAGGCAACATATTCATGCGACACGACATCGGCACGCCCGAAGCCATAGAGAAGAAGGTCAGCAGGATGAGGGCTATCAGACCGGCCTAAAGGCTTGCTGTCATCACACGAATGCAAGGATTTTCGATGTAGAATACAGGTTAGACCGGGTCATCTCTCCGAATGAGATGTCTCAATCCGTCATTTCCTTGAACAGGGCCAAGCGGTTCTTCTTGTTCTCAAATACTATGTCCTCGGTCTTGTAACCGCTCTCGATGATGGCCAATCTTTCTATGAACGCATTGATGGTCTTCTTGTTCGGATTGTTGAAGTCCAGATTGGCCAGGTTCATCTGGTGCTTGATGAAGGGTGTTGCATGGGCTATTCCCCCGAACTGCTCTGCGAAATCGGCGGTTATGTGGTCCACCACGTCGGTCAGTGTCTTGATCTCGTCAACGTCCATGAGCATCCAGTGAGAGCTCAGTTTC
>LSSH01000046.1 GCA_001595885.1 Candidatus Proteinoplasmatales archaeon SG8-5
ATCCGAACTGCGCGGTTCCGGTTTTCTATCTGGTTATGAACTCCTGGTCACATGTGCTCAATAAATACGGAACAGAGGATGCGAAGCAGGAAATCCTGACCAAGTCCACCAAAGGAGAGCACTTCGTTGGTATAGCCAGTACGGAATCCGACATGGGTTCGGACCTCGGAAGCATGAAGACCAAGATAAGACCGGAGGGGGACAAGTACGTTGTCAATGGCGAGAAGATGTATATCAGCGGCATCGGTGAGGCGCAGAAGTACGGCGGCGGACACGTGACCCTGGCAAGGATGTCCGAGGACCTTGGCACAAGGGGAATGAACCTCTTCTTCCTGCCGTTGAAGGACACCCCCGGGATCACACCCACCTTCATCGACGAGCTGGGCCGGGAGGGAATATCCTTCGGTGGCTTCAATATTGAGAACGTGGAGATCCCCAAACATTATCTGATAGGCGAAGAGAACAAGGGCTTCTACATTATACACGAGGGCTACGAGCTGGCCCGCGGTCTTATAGGGCTGGTCTGTGTGGGCGCTGCCACTAAAGCTCTTCAGAATGGGATAGCTTACATCAAGGAGCGGAAGGCCTTCGGAAGGCCCATCGGCAAGTATGAGGGGATACAATTCAAACTCGCCGAACACCACGTTCGGATACAGGCCCTGAGGGAATTGAGTTACAAGGCACTGTGGACCTACGACCAGGAGGCAAAAGGCAAGGCTTCGAGGTTCGATGTCAGCATGAGTATCGCGATGGCGAAATCCGTGGCTTCCCAATGGGCCTTCGATGCTATCAACGACGTCATGCAGTGGCAGGGGGCTTTCGGATACACCATGGAGTGCGAGGACCAGAAGGCTCTGAGGGGCGTTCGCTCGTTCACCCTCGCCGAAGGGACGGTCGAGATCATGAAGCTCATCATCGCGCGGGAGCTGCTGGGCAAGGAGTTCCTGGCCTACCGTTGACCAAGTATATCGGGTTGGGTCCATGAGAATCATCGTCTGCGTCAAACAGGTTCCAGACACCACCGAGGTGAGGATCGATCCCGAGACGAACACGCTGATAAGAGAAGGCGTTGAGAGCATTCTGAATCCCTACGACCAGTTCGCCGTGGAGGAGGCCGTCAGGATCCGCGACGGTGTTGGGGAAGGGCGCATTACCGTTTTGTCGATGGGCCCGGACCAGGCCCGAAGCGCGCTGATTAAATGCCTCGCGCTGGGTGCCGATGATGCGGTTCTGTTATCGGACAGGGCCTTCGCCGGTGCTGACACCTGGGCGACGTCCTACACGCTCGCCAAGGCGATTAAGAAACTCGGGGATTTCAACATCATTTTCTGCGGCCAGCAGGCCATCGACGGGGATACCGCACAAGTCGGACCGGAGGTCGCCCAGCACCTGGGTATCTCGCAGGTCACGTATGTGGAGAAGGCTGAGGTCGAGGGCAGGAAGATAAATATCCAGAAGCAGACCGAAGAAGGATACCAAATCCTCGAGGCCAAGATGCCGGTCCTTCTGGCCGGCATGCCACCGACGTCCTTCGAGCCCGGATACCCGCCGATGAGCGGCATACTCAAGGCGAAGAAAAAGCCCTTTGAAATCTGGAACGCCGGAGACCTTGGAGGGGACGCATCCCGATACGGCCTGGACGGCTCGTTCACCCAGGTCATCAAGACGTACTCGCCCCCGCCAAGGGGAAAGGGCGTCATCATCGAAGGCGATGCCCCGACCGCGGCCAAGAAACTTGTCGAGGCCCTGGTGAAGGACCACGTCGTATCGGGGGGCGATTGAGTGGGCATCGACGTCGTCCTGGACAAATGCACGGGCTGCGGCCTGTGCGTGAAGGCTTGCCCTTTCGCCGCCGTCGTCGTCAAGGACAAGAAGGCGGAGATCGACGCACGCTGCACCCTTTGCGGTGCTTGCGCGGACGCCTGCAAGTTCGAGGCCATCATAATCCAACGACCGGAGCAGACCACGGAGGACCTCTCCGGTTACAAGGGCGTGTGGACGTTCGTTGAGCTGCACGGCGAAGGCATACGCAAGGTCAGCCTGGAGCTGCTGGGCAAATCCAGCGATATCGCTGACGAGCTGGGAGAGAAGGTTGGTGCGGTATTACTTGGCAGGGACACGGCAAGGCACTGCGACGGGCTGGCCGCCCACGGCGCAGACGTCATCTATCTCGCGGAGCACGAGAACCTCGAGGATTACTACACGCAGACGTACTCGGCTATTCTGTGCGGACTCATATCGAACCACAGGCCCAGCATCGTGCTGTTCCCGGCCACTCACCTCGGCAGGGACCTTGCACCGAGGGTTGCCGCAACACTCGGCCTCGGCCTGACCGCGGATTGCACAGGCCTGTCCATCACTGAAGGAATGTTGCTTCAATCAAGGCCCGCCTTCGGCGGCAACATCATGGCAGACATCATCTGCCCGGGCGCGCGCCCGCAAATGGCAACGGTCCGACCGAACGTGATGAAGGCGCGCGAGCCCGACACAGGCAGGAAGGCCGAGATAGTTACCGTACCGGTGGACATCGACCTCAAGGGCCTGGACGTCGTCATCAAGGACGTGGTGAGCACCGTAACTAAGGGGGTGAAGAGCCTGGAGGAGGTGGACCTCATCGTCTCCGGCGGCAGGGGCATGGGCAACTCAGAGAACTTCGCAATCCTTGAGGAACTGGCTGACATCCTGGGCGGCGGCGTGGGCGCGTCCAGGGCAGCGGTGGACGCCGGCTGGAGGCCGAGGTCCGACCAGGTCGGGCAGACCGGTAAAACGGTCTCGCCAAGGCTCTACATCGCCTGCGGCATAAGCGGCAAGATACAGCATCAGGTGGGGATGAAGAGCTCCGATACTATCGTGGCCATCAACAAGGACCCGGAGGCCCCCATCTTCGAGATAGCCGACTACGGCATCGTCGGCGACCTTTTCGAGATCGTGCCCGCACTCAACGAGGAGTTCAAGCGGACGTTACACAAGGGTAAATAAGGAGTTATTCTTTCGGAATTGACGTTAGAGGTGAGAGCATGGCGTTCAAAGATTCATATATTCCGTACGGTGGCTACTGGAGCACGCCGTTCTGCAGGTGGCAGGGGAGCTTCCAGAACTTGCACGCTATCGGATTCGCGGCAGATGTCACATCGAGGGCATTGAACGAGCGCGGCATTGGCCCGGAAAGGTTCGATGGCTTCGTGCTGGGTATAACCATTCCACAGCCCAACCTCTTCTACGGAGGGCCGTGGCTGGCCGGTCTCATAGGCGCGGAGCACCTGACCGCGGCGATGGTCGGCCAGGCCTGCGCCACTGGGGCAAAGACGCTCGCCCTTGGAGCCCAGGGAATCGAGACGGGGACCAATACCAACGTCCTGGTCATAACCACCGACCGCTGCTCGAACGGACCGTTGCTCGCTTATCCGAATCCCATGGCACCGGGCGCCACCCAAGACACTGAGAGCTGGGTGTGGGACAACTTCGGCTTCGACCCGTTCGCCAAGAACGCGATGTTGGAGACGGGCGAGAACGTGGCGAAGGAGGCGGGCATCACCAAGGAGGAGCAGGACGCGGTCACCCTCATGCGCTACGGCCAGTACCAGGACGCTCTCAAGGACGAAAAGGCCTTCCAGAGGAGATACATGACCCTGCCCGTTGAGGTCAAGGACGCCAGAGGCAAGAAGGTCCTGGCCACCGTGGAAGGCGACGAGGGCATCCATCCGACGACCCCGGACGGGCTGGAGAAGCTGAAGCCGGTGCTTCCCGACGGGACCATATCCTACGGCTCCCAGACGCACCCGGCCGACGGCAACTGCGGCATCATCGTGTCCTCGAGGGAGAAGGCCAGGGAGCTGAGCAGGGACGATAATATCGAGGTCAAGGTCCACTCCTACGGCGAGGCCAAGACAAAGACCGGGTACATGGCCATGGCCGTCGTACCAGCTGCAAAGAAGGCGCTGGAGGACGCCGGAGTTTCGATATCAGATATGGCCGCGATCAAGACCCACAATCCCTTCGCCGTGAACGACATCTACCTTTCAAGAGAGATGGACGTGGACCTGAAGGAGATGAATAACTACGGGTGCTCGCTTATATACGGCCATCCGCAGGGACCGACCGGAACCAGATTAATCATCGAACTCATCGAGGAGCTGGCCATTAAGGGCGGCGGCCGAGGGCTGTTCGCCGGCTGCGCGGCCGGTGACTCGGCTGCGGCGGTAGTGCTTGAGGTTACGGTAGAATAACTAAGAGGAGGGGAGACCATCGGAATTGGCAAGGTAGGCATCATAGGCGCGGGAACAATGGGCAGCGGCATCGCCCAGAAGTGCGCGCAGGAGGGCTTTTTCGTGGTAATGGTGGACATGGAGGAGAGTTTCGTTAGCAAGGGAATGGAGAACATCCGCAACACACTTGCCGAGGCGGTGGAGAGGAAGATCTTCACCGAGGAACAGACGCACGACTTCATGGGCCGCATAATCGGCACGACATCGATCGAGGACGTGAAGGACGCCGACCTCGTCATCGAGGTCGTCTTCGAGGACGTGGATGTGAAGAAGGACCTGTTCAGGCGCCTGGACGAGGTCTGCAATCCCGGAACGGTGCTCGCCTCCAACACATCGTCGTTCTCGATATCCGAGCTGGCCGAGTCCGTGGACCGCAAAGATAAGTTCCTGGGACTGCACTTCTTCTACCATCCCGCGAAGAACCGCCTCCTGGAGGTCATACCCGGCAAGGACACGAGCGCTGAGACTATCGCACTGGGCAACACCTTCGCCCGGTTGATCGGGAAAACTGGCATCAGCGTGGCGGACGCCCCGGGATTCGCGGTCAACCGCTTCTTCGTGCCCTGGCTGAACGAATCTACTCGACTTCATGAGGAAGGCGTCGGCATCCCCACCATAGACCACGTTGCCAAGAAGGTGTTCAGGATAGGAATGGGCCCCTTCGAGCTGATGAACGCCACCGGCGTGCCCATCGCTTACCATTCCACCGTGAGCCTTGGCAGCGAGCTGGGCGATTTTTACGGACCCAGCCCATGTTTGAAACAGCAATTCGAGAAGGGCGAGGAATGGGCGCTGAGCGGGGATGTCGATGAATCACAGGCCAGCATTATTGAGGAGAGGCTCCTAGGGGCCGTCTTCACGGTCGCCTGCAAGCTGGTCGAGGAGGGCGTCGCCAACATCGAGGACACCGACCGCGGGGCGAAGATCGGGCTGAGATGGAGCAATGGCCCCTTCGAGATGATGAACAGGATCGGCATCGGGCGGTCATACGAGATCGTCGCCAAGTTCGCCGACCTGTATCCCGACCTGAAGGTCCCCGGGATCATACAACAACAATATGAACAAAACCAACCATGGTCCATTAGTTTTGTCGACCTCTCCATCAAGGACGGTATAGCCGCCATCCTCTTCAACCGCCCCGAGGTAATGAACGCCCTCAACGAGGAGGTGATGAACCAGCTCGACGCGAGGTTCGAGAAAGCTAATTCAGACCCGAACGTCAAGGTCATCGTCCTGAAGGGCGCCGGCAAGACCTTCGTGGCCGGCGCGGAGATAGGCTGGTTCATAAGAAAGATAGAGACGAACAGCCTCGACGACATAGTGGATTCGACAACTTACTGGCACGATATCGTGGCCAAGTTCCAGGCATCGGATAAACTGACGATCGCCGTCCTGGACGGCCTCGCCCTCGGAGGCGGCGTGGAGGTCGCCCTCGCAGCCGACACAATCATCGCGACCGAGCGCGGCACAATTTCCTTCCCTGAGACGGGCATAGGCATCTACCCGGGCCT
>LSSH01000047.1 GCA_001595885.1 Candidatus Proteinoplasmatales archaeon SG8-5
CCACGGTCGGGCAGGCACCGCTGGTGCCTCCGAAATCGTTGTAATAATCACCGCCCACGTAACCGCCCGGTTCTTCATCGCATGTATATATCCAGTCGAACGTGGCGCACAGGTCTGGCTTCACCCGACCGTCGGCCGCGGGTCCCCTGCAAGGGGTTGAAAACATGCCATGATCCTCCCAGGCATCATCGCTCATGTCAGCCGTGTTCTGGTGGAATATCGCGCCGACGCTTATGGCGTTCTTGGATATTGATTCCCTGCTCATCAAACCCTTTGCCGTCCCCTGGTTGCTGTTGCCGCATGCCCAATGGTTAAGCACCCGCTGGTAATCATAGGCGGCCTGGTCTATCTCCTCCGACATCGAATCATATGTGCCGTCCATCGAGCCGCCGGAATACCATGAGTTGGTCTGCATGATACCCGGTATCGGGGACATGCCTCCGCCGTCGAACGGCCCCCCGTTCGCGATGTGTTCTATCGAAATATAGTTACCGTTCATCCAGTCCTGAAAAACGCCTGTCCCGCCAGGGCAGATGCCCTCGGCATTGATGTCCCCGGTCCCGTCGCCGAACACAATGCCCGATGTGCATGTACCGTGGTCGTTCGATGAGGGACTGAAGTCCGCAAACAGGATGTTGGTCAGGTCGTCATGACCGTTTGGAGCGCCAACAATGACATCCGCATCGCAACCGTTGTCCTGTACGCCGGCGAATATCCCGGTGCCGTCGAAACCTGCCAGCTGCGGTGTGTTGAATCCGAGGTGCGTATTCGTTGAAATGAAGTTCATCAACGGCACAGGTTCGAACTCCTGCTGCATCCACCTGACCTCTTTCACCAGTGAAACCACGGGAAGCAGGTTCGCATCGGTCTTGCACCTCAGGAACTTGAAGCCGCTGTCCCTGACCATGAACACGTCCAGGCCGTACCCGCGGAGCCTCTCCGCCACGGCATCGGCGTCCGCGTCCTTGTGCAGTACAACTCTCAGGCCGATCTCGCCCGAGACGCCCATCAGCCCGTCCTCGTACTTGTCGGTAGGCTCGTATCTCTCGACGCCTGCTACCTTCGGCAGTGCCAGGACCTCGTCCTTCTCGTTAACGCTCATCTTCACCAGGTACCTGTTCGTGTTGTAATACTGATGGGGCACTGCCCCCGTCGATATCAAATCGTCAAGTATCTGCTCGTTAGGTAATTCTGTGAATTGCACGAAATAATAATCCCTTTCGGCAGACCCCCCGGTACCGGAAATCGAGAACGGCACGACCATACTGAAAGCTAAGAAAACTGTCAAAAACAAGCCCACAATTTGCCTATAATCTCTAATGACCATCCTAATCCCTCTTTGGATATGGTAATGTAATAAGATACTTAATAAATTTATGTCTAATCATAAAACTGTATTAACTACAAAAATTTGGGATAAACCTAATAAACCACCCCTGGCTAACAACATTCAGGCACGGACGATACTCGATCTCCTATAATGAACAGCTCCTCCGAAGCTATGCTTTATTTACCCGTGCCTCCCTCTTCATTTTGACTTGGCTTCAATAATCTTGTCGCAATGCTCCTTGACCAGGGGTGCGATCAACTCGGCCAGGGCCTCGACCATCTGCTCGTCAAAGGGTGAGAAGGCGGAGGGTGTGTTGCTGTCTATGTCTATCTCGGCGATTGGGTCGCCGTCGTGCCAGATGGGCACGACGAGTTCCGAGCGGGTTGACGTGCTGCAGGCGATGAAGCGGTCGTCAGCTCTGACGTCCGGAAGATTGATGGTCCTGCGCTCCGTCACCGCGGCCCCGCAGATGCCCTTGTTCAACGGTATGACCTCGTGGGGCGTGGGCGGCCCCCTGAACGGGCCCAGCCTGAGCTCGTCAGTGCAAAGCAGGTATATGCCCACCCAGTCGAATCGTTCGTTGCTGCTGAAAAGGTGGTCGACCACGGCCTTCATGGGGTCGATGGAGCCCAATATCTTGGTCCTCAGCTCGTCTGTCATCTCGAATATCTCTTCACCGAATTTCATGTTCCCACCATCGTGCCAATATCGATAGGGAGTTTAAACAATTAACTGTCCGCGGGCTTTTTGGTGAATGTCCAGTCGGCGAGGGTCGTTACTACAAAGCCCGTCAGTGCCAACACTTTTATACAACCCCTTGCTAATTGACATCGAGATGGAAACCCGAGAGAAGGAAGTTTGGACCGTGCTCGGTCGTAAGAAGATCCTGCTGGTGGACGAGGAGAACCAGGTCGTCAGGGAGATAAAGGACCTCGGCCCGTTGACCGAGATAGAGATGAAGTACGTGAACTCCAACTGCGGCATGTCGTTCGAGGACTGGCTAGAAAAGGTAAGCGAAGAGGAAGAGGAGTCCGGGGAATGCGACTCCCCGGAAAATGTACAAGCTGAATAGACTTCGTTTTGAAATAATAATGTGAGGTCATGATAACGTTAGGTCGAGAGGACAACCAAGCCGAGCAGACCTCCGTCTCAGACATCAAATATGGCCATGAGGTCATCATGGCCGAGGGAAAATCAACAACCGTTATTTCTTCTTGAGCCACTTCTTGGGCGCTCTCATCATCAATCCGCCCTTCACCTGTATCGGGCACCAGTGCGACTCGAACATCGGGTCGTCCTCCTCCAGGACCACGGCCTCTCTGCCCGTCCAGTTGCTGAACTCGCCATCCAGGCTTACCGGCGGATAAAGCACCACCGTGTCACCTACTTTGATTTCCGTCATGAGTACATCCCGTTCCTAAATATAATAATCAGAATATAAAAGTTTCGATTATAATAATGCGTTGTCGGACGGCAATCGGCGCTTACTGTCCGTCGACCTGCTCGTGTTCATCAGCATCAGTAACGTCGTCGATTTCAACCGGATCCTCATCGGATTGGGCGGTATCCCCTGAAGGCGCTGGATCCTCCTCGGGTTCGGGAGTTTCCTCAGCGACCGGTTCCTCAGGTTCTGCGGACTCATCTGCAGCATCCGGTGTCTCTTCTTCCTTCTTTACGTACTCCTCCACGAACCGCACCGTCCTGTATCCGAGCACTTCCCTGAGGTCGCTGACCAGCTTGTACTTCAGCGTGAACCACGCCTGGTCATACTTGCAGATGTCGGGCAGGTATATCTCCAGGACATGGCCGTCGATGTGCACCTCGAAATCCTCTGACTTGCCGTAGTCGGCGTCGATGAGGCCCTTGACCTTCTCCTCTGGCGTCTCGGCCTTCCTGACCACCTTGTACTCGTACCTGATGGTCTTGCCTGCCAGCGGGTCGTTGAAGTCTATCCTGACGCGGCCGGACGTGACCGCGATGATCGTGCCCATCTTGTCCTTGATCTGCACCCTCATTCCGACCTCGGGGTCGATCTTCTGCTTTTGAAGCTCGCGTATGGAATGTATCTCTATCATGTTGGGTTTCCTCTCGCCCGCGCCTTCCTCGGGCGGGATCTCCACCGTGGATTTCTCCCCGACCTTGGCCTTCATGAAGGACTCGTCCAGACCGGCAAGCACCCGGCCCTCTCCGACAACTGTGGTCAGCGGCGCGTACTTGACCTTCTCGTCATAGATCTCGCCGGCCTTGGCGTGCTCCTCGTTCGTGGTGTCGAACAGCTCGTCCGAGCCGTCCGGGCTCAGTATCCAGGCGTCGAACTCAAGCTGGATGATGTCGCCCTTTACGACCGGTCCGCCCTTTGGGGCTTCTGCCTTTTCCTCTGCAGGAGTCTCCTCCGAAGTCATGGTTTCCCTCTGGCTGAAAAACGTGCATTGAGTCCCTTATCTTAAACATTGTGGTAGTAAACAGTTTGAAATATCTAATATCCGATAGGCTCACGGATGAAGAAGATTCCCACCATACTCGGCAGCGACGAGATGCTGGACAAGGCATTCAGGCGCGTCAAGAAGGTCAGGGTGACCGACCAGAGGGGACTGAAGAGGAGCAAGGCCGAGGCCGTCGGCAAGGTCAACTCGCTGGTGAACACCCTCGCCGCGCAGCTGAACAAGTATGTGAAGGCGTTCCCGTCCATCGACAGGCTCCACCCCTTCGAGCGGGAGCTCATCGACGTCGTGGTCGGCGTGGACAGGCTCAAGCACTCCCTAGGGGCCCTCGATTGGGCCAGGAAGACCATGGAGGGCATCAAACGGGAAGAGAGGGACGCCATCAAGAAGGCGGGCGGGGCAGATGAGGTGGGCAAGCGCCAGAATGCTGTCTTCGGCCGGGTATCATCGGTAATGGACAAGGTCGCCGGGGATCTGGAGTTCCTGAAGGGGGCCAGGCACAAGCTGAAATCGATACCCGATATCAGACCGGACGAGCCGATCGTCGTCATCGCCGGCGCTCCCAACGTGGGCAAGTCCCTCATCGTCAGGCAGATATCATCCGGCAAGCCGGAGATCGCATCATACCCGTTCACCACGAAGAACGTCTCCCTGGGGCATATGATGGTCAAGAGAAGGCGGGTCCAGGTGATGGACACGCCAGGCCTTCTGGACAGGCCCCTGGAGGAAAGGAACCCGATAGAGCTGCAGGCCGTCGCGGCGCTGCAGCATCTCGAAGGCGTCTTCGTTTTCGTGTTCGATCCTTCCGAGACGTGCGGTTACAGCCTGGATTCACAACGCAACCTGTTGAAGGAACTGAAGATGTCATTTCCGGAAACGGAGTTCATCATCGTTTCGAACAAATCAGACCTGCAAGCTTCGGCGGAGGGCATCGGCGTTTCCGCGAAGACCGGAGCGGGTATCGGGCACCTGCTTTCTGCGATTGAAGGTTTAATATAAAAATCGCCTGCGCTTCCCGATTTCTAAATCCCTTAATTTTTATTTAAAATTTGTTTGCACCGAAAGTGTGACATTCACTTAAAAAAGAAATACTGACTGGTATGAATTCATGTATAGAAATACAATCATAGAAATAGAAAAGAATATATATGAGATAAGGATAGAAACCATTATATATGAATCAATAAATATAACCGGCCGGTGAAATATAAGTGTCTGCAAAAACAGCACTGACCAAAAAGGATGAAGCGATCATCAACCACTTGGTGAAGGCGGATATCCCGAAGAACATGGCGAAGACGCTAGCCGTGCTTGCCGACGGCGAGGAGACCATATCCGTGAGGATAGAGGGCATCACCGCGCTCAGGCAGCCGGAGGTTTCGATCGTCATGCAGGACCTTCGCAAGCGCAAGTGGGTGAAGAAACGCGACATAAAAAAGGAAGGAAAGGGGAGGCCGGTACACGCCTATCAGTTGGCCGTGCCGTTCAAGAAGATTGTGAGCATGATAGAGAACGAGGAGCGGAAGAAGATCAAGGAGATAGAGACCAACATTGACCAGTTGAAGAAGCTCGTCAAATAGGTTTCTCAAGGACCTTCACGCCCTCAGGCGTCCCCACTACGACCGTCGTAGCCAGTCCTAGAAAGAGTCCGTTCTCTACCACCCCGGGTATCCCGAATAGCCTGGAGTCTAATTCTACTGGGTCGTCGATACCCTCGAAACGGCAATCTACAATGTTATTTCCGTTATCCGTGACAAAGGTCTGGCCGTCATTCTCGCGGACCACGGCTTCCTTACACAATTCTTTCAACTCCAACAGGGCGGTCGCGAGCGCAAAGGGCACAACCTCGACCGGCAGGGGGGACCTGGTCCCCAGCTTCTCGACCATCTTCGAATCGTCCACGATGACTATCATCCGCTCGGAGACCGAAGCCACCACCTTCTCCCGCAGCAGGGCGCCTCCCATGCCCTTTATGAGGTTGAACTGCGGG
>LSSH01000048.1 GCA_001595885.1 Candidatus Proteinoplasmatales archaeon SG8-5
AAGGGCGTGACCGGGGGAATGGCAGCGACGTCCCCGTGGATCGAGAACTATCCGGGCTTCAAAGGCATCAGTGGCTTGGACCTGATGGATAAGATGAGGGAGCAGGCAGAGGATAACCTCGATATAAGACAGGGGGCGGACGTTTCAGGCGTCGAGGAATCCGGCGGTCGGTTCTCCGTTTCAGTGGGGGAGGAAATCATGATATGCCAGGCCATTGTATTCGCCACAGGGGCCATCTACAGAAAGCTGGGGATCCCCGGAGAATCGGAGCTGACCGGCCGCGGCGTATCCTATTGCGCAACGTGTGACGGCACCTTCTTCAAGGGCAGGAGGGTGTACGTGATCGGAGGCGGGAACAACGGCGCGACAGAAGCGCTGCACCTGAAGCACATGGGCGCTGACGTCACCCTAATTCACCGCCGCGACACCCTCAGGGCCGAGAAGTACCTGCAAGACCAGATGGCCGAGAACGGGGTCGAACTGTTGATGAACAGCACCGTGAAAAGGATAGTCGGGGATGCGAAGGTCGAATCCATTGAGGTTCAAAACACCGGGGACGGAACAACAAGGCAGCAAGATGCGGACGGCATCTTCATTTCAATCGGAGAGGAACCGAACACCGCACTGGCGAAACAGCTGGGAGTTGAGCTTGCCTACGACGGCTACATCGAGGTCGACCGCTTCATGAGGACGAACATCAGGAAGGTCTATGCAGCCGGGGACGTGACCGGCGGCCTGAGGCAGGTGGTCACCGCCTGCGCGGAGGGAGCCATCGCCGCGATGAGTGCCTACGAGGACATCAAGACGCCCTACTGGGTATGATAATTTTATCGAAGGGAAAAGGTAATAAACAGCGTGTCAATCCACATAAGGGTGCACAATGGAAGTTCACTTTTTCTTTGCGGGAATAGGCGCAATTATCCTCATAGGTTTCCTTGGCGCACTCCTCTTTGAGAGGACCAAGATACCCGACATCCTCATTCTGATTTTCATAGGTCTTTTTATTGGCCCAATACTACTCACGTACGTACCCGAGATTAGTTTGTTGAACGATCCTGATATCAGCGATGCACTGACAACCTTCGCACCGTTCTTCGCCGCACTGGCCCTTGTAATCATTTTGTTCGACGGTGGTCTGAACCTTAATCTTGAAAAGACCATGGAGAAGATGGGCGTCGCTATCCTACATTCGGGAATAACATTCATCGGTACGATGTTCGTGACCGCTCTGATATGCTATTACATGCTTGGCATAGATAATGTCGTCATCGGACTATTACTCGGATGCGTCATAGGGGGTGTGAGCAGCGCCGTAGTAATACCCATTATGGCCGGAGTGAGTGCGAAAGAGGATACAAAGGTTCTGCTTACACTAGAGTCAGTACTAAGTGACGTAATGTGCATTGTGACAGCGTTAATTCTCATTGAAATCATAAAAGGCAGCAATACTGATTCAGGAGTGTTGATACAGCACCTGCTCAGTGCCTTTGTGTTGGCAGGATTCATCGGCTTTTTATTCGGTGTTCTTTGGCTCGCGGTGCTCAAGCGCCTCGAGGGCAAACCGTTCTCCTTCATGATTACACTGGCAGCATTATTTGTGTTATATGCCCTGGTCGAATACATCCAGGTCAGCGGAGCGATAGCGGCCCTCGTCTTTGGTCTTGTCCTGAGTAACAAGGACGAGATCGCCAGGATATTGAAAATCAAGACCGGTTTCGTGTTCGATACGAACATCAAACAATTCCACTCAGAGATATCGTTCCTTGTCAGAACGTTCTTCTTCGTGTATCTGGGAATAACGTTCACATTTTCAATGGGCAACTTCCCATTCAGCCCTCAATTCTATATTCCACCCGAACTCACATCCGACCCTCTCATCCTGTTCTTCGTGGTCTTATTCCTAATATTCCTAGGAATATTGATAATCAGATATGTGGCAGCAACAATTTCGTGCGCTGTTGACGAAGATACAAAACCCGACAAATCCTTTGTAACCACAATGCTTCCGAGAGGCCTGGCCGCGGCCGTTCTTGCAGCTCTGCCTTTCACGATATCAGATTATATAAACGGATTCGAAAACGGGACTCATTTGCCTTTGACACCTTACGCGACTGAGATGGCCAGTAATTGGGGTGCTACAATATCTGATACCTCAGGGGCCTTTGCACAAATCACCTCAAATCCCCTGCAGGACCTATTCCTGAACATGGCCTTCATGATGATAGTGCTCACGGTCATCGCTACGTCGATCGGAGTGTCATCGATAGAGCGTTACCGGTCGAAGAAGGCGGAAAAGGAGATCCAGGCCCAGGCAAAGAGTGACGACTGGATAGAGAAGTCCAGGACGTACAGGAAGCACGTCGAGACGAAACCTGTCAAGGACTGGAAGAAGCCGGAGAAGAAGGTGAAACCCCAGGTCGTGAGGAAGCACCCGCCTCCCCCGCCTCCGCCCAAACAGACGGTCCAACCGAGGAAGGTCACGTCGTCCAAAGACACGAAGAAGGTCGTCGTGAAAAAGAAGGACGAGCACCCGCTGGTCAAGAGGGCGAAGCGGGACAAGAAAAAGTGATCCTACAGTGCGAACATCAACAATACCAGGACATTGATGACGAGCATCGAGACTATCATAGCTGGTACGGCTACTTTACAGTATTGCTTCCATGTGGTTTTAATACCATGTTTCTGGGCGACCGCCAAACCGACCACGTTCGCGGAAGCGCCGATGGGTGTGGCATTTCCTCCCACGTCCGCTCCGAGGGCCAGCGTGTAGGCCATCGGGTCGACGCCGATTGAGGTGTTCTCTGACACGTTCCTGACCACGTTCACCATTGCGGCGGCGAAGGGGACGTTGTCAAGCAGGGCCGAGGAGAATGCTGAGACCCACAGGATAAGCGTCAGCGTCAACACGAGGCTTCCAGCCCCCACTGAGATGATGCCGTTGGCTATCGAGTCCAGTACCCCCGCCTCCTCGAGCCCGCCGACCATGACGAACAGGCCGGCCAGGAAAAGGATGGTATGCCAGTCGATCCTTTCTACCACTTCGGGCATCCTCTCGCCGCCGAACAGCATGACCAGCGTGGCCCCCATGATGCCGACGAAGGCCACGACAAGGCCGAGGCTGTGGTGAAGGACCAGCATTGTCACGGTGAATGCAAAGGCCACAAGGGCCACGGTCATCAGGTGGTGGTCCTTGACCGCGCTATATGGCTCGAGGTCCTTGTGCTCATGGTATATCTCCTCCAGGTCAACCTCCGGTTCGTTGAATATCTTCTTGTACCAGAGGTAAAAGAAGGCCAGGTTCACGAAGAATACGACGACCGCAATTGGGCCCGTGTGCGTGACAAAGTCCATGAACGTGTAATCGAGCGCAGTGCCGATGACGATGTTGGGGGGGTCACCGACCATCGTAGCACTTCCGCCGATATTTGCGGAAGTGATTGCTCCGAGGAGGAAGGGAAGCACCGGCATCTTCAATATCGCGCAGACCTCGATCAGAAGCGAGGCCATGAATATGAGCACGGTGATGGAATCCATGAAGGCGGCCAGTATGGCCGATAAGGCCGAAAATAATATGAAAATCTTGAGGGGATTGAACTTCGTGATCTTGAGGGCGTGAAGACCCAGCCACCTGAAGAAGCCGCTCTCGGTAAGGGCCGCAACCAGCACGAACATTCCGAAGATGAGGCCCAGCGCCTCCCATTCGATCACCCTGATAACATCATGCTCGTTCAGGATTCCGACGCCGACCATCAGGACGGCGCCGGCGATGACGGCGGCCGTGCGGTGGACCTTGCCGCTGATCATCAATACGAAAACACTGGCGAATATGCCTATTGCTAGACCGAACATCACGTCCAAAGCATCCCATCCACGAGCCAACCTATATATATTATAATAAATAAAATATTTTCGTATTAGTAGAATGTATTGGGGAAACATTTATAGAATCCAAAGGTCATACGATAGGCCCCCGACGACATCGTGAAATAACAACGAAGGGAGATGAGCCAATGAGGATTTCCAAACCCGTTCACAGAGGAATCAAAAGGTCAATGGCCTTGTGCGTTGCGTTACTATTTATTATACCGCTCACCTCGACCATTATGGCGAGTGAGACTTCTGGTCCAATGATATCAGGTCAGACGGGGGAGGCCGAATCAGCCCTTCCCGGAGTGTTCGACCTACGTGACGTTTTCGGCGAGAACTATGTCACATCGGTTAAGAGCCAGATCGACGGCACCTGCTGGTGCCACGGGACGATGGCCGCCATGGAGAGCAACCTCCTGATGACGAAGAACTGGGAGAATGCGGGGGAAACAGGCGAGCCAAACCTCGCCGAATACCACCTCGATTGGTGGAACGGCTTCAACCAGCATAACAACGACGACCAGGTTCCACCGACCGGGGGCGGACTGACCGTGCACCAGGGCGGAGACTATCTCGTGGCGTCGGCCTACACCACGAGGGGTGAGGGTGCGGTTCGCGACATTGACGGCCAATCCCATACCCCGGCACCGCCGAGGTCAGATCCGAACTGGCACTATTATTACTCACGCGACATCGAGTGGTTCGTCATCGGGCCCAGTCTCAGCGGCATCGACACCATCAAGCTGCGTATCATGAACGAGGGCGCGATCGGCACCTGCATGTGCTACGATGCTGCGTTCATAGATGCCAACTATATCCACTACCAGCCGCCATCTAGCAACCTGGACCCAAACCACGCGATCGCCATCATAGGATGGGATGACAACATCGTGACCGGAGCGCCCGAGGGCCCCGGGGCCTGGTTGACCAAGAACAGCTGGGGCAGCGGATGGGGACTGGGCGGTTACTTCTGGATTTCGTATTATGACAAGCACTCGTGCCGTCACCCGGAGATGGGCGCGGTTTCCTTCCGGGGCACAGTCCTTTCGAATTACGAGCGGATCCATTATCACGATTACCACGGGTGGCGAGATACCCTGCCGGGCATCACCGAGTCCTTCAACGCCTTCACGACCAACCAGAGCGAGTTGATAACGGCGATAAGCTTCTTCACGGCGGCCAACAACGTCACTTATACCGCCAGGATATTCGACAACTTCATCGGAGGAGTCCTCCAGGATGAGCTGGCATCACAAACGGGCGAGCAGAACCACACCGGCTTCCACACGGTCGACCTTGATTATCCACTGTTTCTCGACCCTGGTGAGGATTTCTACGTCTATGTCGAACTATCTCACGGCGGTCACCCGATCGACCGGTTCTCCGAGGTCGAGGTACTGCTGAACGGCGGGCTGGCACCCGTCACCAAATCACCGTATGGAACACCAGTGGTCTCTGCGGCAAACCCTGGAGAGAGCTATTATTACAACGGAACGGCCTGGGCGGACCTATATGATTATTCGTTCGTCAACCCGCTCTGGAACCAGACCGCCAACTTCTGCATCAAGGCCAACGTTGAGGATTATACGCCCTCTTCAGTCACGGTGCTGGACAACAACGGCCAGGGTGAGGACGGAACATGGAGCGGAGTGGAGACGATAACCTGGAGCGCCTCGAACATCCAGGACCCAGCCCTCGACATCAGGGTCGAGTACTCGCCGAATTCCGGAGCTGACTGGTTCACCATCGAGGATGGTGTAGACAACAACGACGGTGCCTGCCTCTGGGACACAACGGCAGTGCCAGACGGCACCGACAACCTGCTCAGGGTCACCGCGACCGACAGCT
>LSSH01000049.1 GCA_001595885.1 Candidatus Proteinoplasmatales archaeon SG8-5
CTGTCGCTCGCCGACAACATCCCGCAGATGCTGGCCTGGGGCAACGACTCCTGCTACGAGGACATCTTCGTCGAGCAGCTGAAGAACCTCTGGGCCCCGGGCGACGTCTTGATCGGCATCTCGGGCAGCGGTAATTCGGAAAATGTCCTCCGCGCGGTCGAGTACGCAAACCAGAACGGCGGCACGACCGTTGGCCTCACGGGTTTCGACGGCGGCAAGCTCAAGGACATGACCCGGCTGTGTCTGGTCGTACCGGTCCACTACATGCAGAAGATCGAGGACATACACATGCTCGTGGACCACCTGGTGACCTCGCTCATCCGCGAAGAGGAGCTGGCCAAGCGCAAGTAATTGTTTGAATTAATAATCAAGATAGGGGAGGCCAGGTAATGAATGACACCAATAAACAAGAACCAAACACCTCCAAAGTCATACCGGCAATCGCCAAGTTGAACAAGGCCGGCTTTCTCGTCATCATAATAACCAATCAATCCGCAATCAACCGCGGTCTGATGTCCACGCAAGAGTTAGTGGAGATACATATGAGAATGCTGACTGAGATCGAAAAAGGTGGTGCCAGCGTGGATGCGATATACTATTGCCCGCATGCGCCAGACGAGGGCTGCGACTGCCGCAAACCCAAGGTCGGCATGTTCAACCAGGTCAACGGGGATTATATGATAGACTATCCGAATTCCTGGTTCGTCGGCGACTTCGAAAGCGACCGTGAGGTCGCCGAAAAGGTGGGTTTGAAATTCATACTAGCCAAAGGCGACGGCGGCCTGAGGAAGGCCGTCGACATCATTCTCAAGTGAGGAAAGGGTCCAACGCCCGAAGGGATCAGTTACTTACTAACCCATACGCGGTCTTGGGCCCCCTCAATATTAATCTCCATCCGAAGTTCCTTCGGACTCGGCCTCTTCAATGGAAAGGTCTTCGTCGACCTCGTCGTCCTCCGAATCATCGGCTTCCTCAGGTTCTTCTATTTCGGGAGTCTGCGGACCTGCTCCCGGTTTCGGCAGCATGATGAATGCTATTAACCCGACAACGATGAGAAACAGTGCGATTAACAAATATGGCCAGTAGTTCGCCCTCGGCCCCTCCGGCCCAATCGTCGGGTCCAAGGGTTCCTCGTCATCGACATCGAGCACACCGTCATTGTCATCATCGAGGTCAGCATTATTTCCAATCCCATCCCCATCCGTGTCCAGCCATTCGAGGTCGTTGAACGGGAACGCATCGTCGACGTCATCCACTCCGTCATTGTCGTCATCGGCATCGGCGGAATCGGGAATGCCGTCATTGTCGTGGTCCAGCCAGGTTCTGAAGGAGAAGGAATAGTTCTCCTCCATCTCGTTCCCAGCAAGGTCACGAGCCTGCGTAATCGTGACTGTGTAGGTCGAGTTACGGCTGAGGGGCCGGGATAGGGTGATTGTCATGGTAGTGTTGTCGGGGGACCAGGACTGGCTGATGGCGATGTTCGCGGGGAGGGGGTGGATGGCCAATTCAACGGAGTTGGGGTCCATGGGTTCGGAGAATACAGTTGTGACGGTTGTGTTTACAGGGACATTCATCGAGGTGTTAACAGGATTTACCGACAATATGGTTGGGGGTGTTGTGTCCGGCGGGAGCGGAGTATACAGCGTAAAATTGAATGTCCTAACGGTAACATTTCCAACCATATCTGTAGCTACAACCTCAATGGTGTAATCTCCATCAGCCCAGCCTGTCGTATCTATATCATAAGGGGGATTGAAATCCTCAGAATGAGCGCCATTCACAGAATAATTCACAGTGTCAAGGTAAGAATCGGTTATTATGAAATTAAGTAAGGTTCCAGGTTGAACTATTGTGTTATTCACCGGAGAGTTTAACGTTATTACAGGTACATCTGCATCGACCTTAACTTGTATTGAAACGATTTCTGTATTGTTGAACTCATCAGTAGCCCGAGCATATATCGTGTTCTCGCCCGTATTTAGTGCAATAATCCCATCCCAGGTCTCGTTACCAATACATAATATCCAGTTAATATTATCTCTGCTGATCTCGACCTTCTGAAGGCGATAGTTATCAGATGCTGTACCGGACACATTTACTGTGAGGTTAACGAAATCGTTATTGCTTGGATTGTTGATATTAATACCAGGAACTTTCGATTCCAGACCATCCCAACGATAAAAAAAATCTACAGGAGTACCATTTCCAAATCTTCCACCAATGAGATATGCATCTGAATTCAGAGTAACCATAGAGTAATCACAGCAAGGTGAAGGCCACGGTTGAGCTGGACCAAGAATCCATGTGTCATATTCTGGGTAATAAACCTCAGATTGATCAACGCTACCTCCATGCCCAACCGACACGATTCTCCCCTGTACAGGAGTGGCTCCATCTGTCCAATTATTTAAATCTGACACAAATGACCAATTATTAGTGGCAGGATAATATTTCTCTACTGTTTTTGTACCTCCAAGTGGTAGGCTAATATTTGCACCACCAATAGCATAAAGGTTATCACCTAAAGTTACTAATTGATGATCTCTACGACTCATGATCATCGGTGAAATTTCCCACCAGGTATTATTATGAGGGGAATAAACTTCAATCAATGATATAGGCTCAGGATTACCAGCCAACCAACCCCCGGAAACATACATATCGCCATCGTAAGAAGTAACTGCTACATCCATTCTCGTGGTTGGAGGGTCTACAACGTCATAGAAGGTATTGTCACTAATATTATAATATCCAGCTTCACTCCAAGCATGAATAAAATAAATCCTATCTCCAATTAAAGTACAATCACTTCTATCGCCAGCTGACAATATTGAAGATCTCCTTATCCACCATGTATCATTAGCTGGAGTATATACTTGTACAAAATCATTACCAATATGGTATATTTCTCCATTATATTCAACTGCAATACCTACTGCTGGATGTAGCATGGGAGTTAATTCCTCCCATTGCCAACCAGTCAATGAATTCACATCAGACGGCGTTATGACAATTGTACTGAAAAAACATAGTAAAATCACAAGAACGGTTGATGCACGCCTCATCTCTTCCGAACCTCGTTTACCATAATTCGGTTACTAGTATTTGGTTCTTTTTAAAGGGTCTCCCGCATCCTTCTTATCGCCTCGTTGATGTCCTCGACCGAGCTCGCATAGGAGAACCTGACATATCCCTCTCCGCCGGGGCCGAAGCCCGTGCCCGGTAGGATTGCGATGCCCATCTCGTCGAGTGCATAGTCGGCGAACTCCTGGCTGGTCATGCCCGTCTTTGTGATGTTGGGGAAGGCGTAGAAGGCTCCCTGCGGGTTCACGCAGGAGATGTTGGCTATCGAGTTGAGGCCGGAGACTATTGCGTCACGGCGCTTTCTGAACTCCGCCATCATGTCCGCGACGCACTGCTGGTCGCCCTTGATGGCTGCGATACCTCCGTACTGGATGAAGTTGGTGGTGCAGGAGATGATGGTCTGCAGCAGCAGCCCCATCTTCTCTATCAGGGGGGCGGGGCCGACCGCGTATCCGAGGCGCCAGCCGGTCATGGCATAGGCCTTCGAGAAGCCATCCAAGAGGATTGTGCGTTCCCTGCACTCGTCCCTGATGCTCGGGGTGTAGTGGGTCTCGTCATACGTCATCTTGCTGTATATCTCGTCGGTGAGGAGGTACACGTCCTTCTCCTCGGCTATCTCGGCCATGCGCTCGATTTCCGCCTTGGTCATGACGCTGCCGCATGGGTTTGACGGCGAGTTCATGATGATAAGGCCTGTCTCCCCATCCATGGCCCCGCAGACGTCCTCCGGGTCCATGCGGAACTCGTTCTCCTCCTTCAGGACCACGAACCTTCCCTCGAATCCGGTGTAATCCAGGTTGGCGAAGTAGCTCATGAAGCCGGGCGAGCCCACCACGACGTTCTTCCTCGGTCCCACGGTACAGGCCATGACGTAGTAGATGATTGGGTTAGCACCAGGTCCCACGAGGATCTGGTTCAGGTCTGGGCGGAAACCTCTGGTCTGCTCTATCTCGTCCCGAATGGCCTCTCTCAATCCCAGGATGCCCGACGAGTTGACGTAATCGGTCTCCCCGTCGTTTAAGGCCCGTATGCAGGCGTCCTTGATGTGCCGCGGCGTGTCAAAGTCGGGTTCCCCTATCTCAAAGTGCAGGATGTCCCTGCCCTCGCGTTCCATCTGCCGCGCCCTGGCTAACACCTTAAATGCGGGTTGGCCTGACAGCCTCCTCGCCCCCTCCGAAAAACCCTTCATAACAGCCGCGGATAATGGGCGTAGTAGCTTAAACCCTTCGGCAAAAGGTTTATTAGATTCGCGCGGCTATTTGATATTGAAGGGTATGGATAGAGTTCCCGTAATGGAGGTTATGAGCACCAAGGTCCCGACACTGGGACCCCGTGATTCGGTGGGGGACGCGGCCGTCCAGATGCATGAGTTCGGGGCAGGATACGTCTTTGTCACCGACAAGGGCAATCCCGTCGGAATAGTCACGGAGCGGGACATCGTCAGGAAGGTCGTGGCCAAGAAGCGGAACCCGCATCGTGTCAAGCTGAAGGACGTGATGTCCTCGCCGGTCGCCTGGGTACCGCGGCACATGGACATCATGGAAGCGGCAAAAGAGATGACCAGGATGAAGATGCGTAGACTGGCCGTGATGCACGACGGCGAGATAGTGGGCGTTCTAACGGTGCAGAACATCCTTTACATAGCCCCGCAGCTCATCGAGGTCACCAGGGAACTTGCTGCGAACGGCGAGAACGACGTCGACCGCAGGAGAATATCGGTGGGCCAGGCGTCCGGATACTGCGAGGTGTGCAAGGCCTTCTCTGATAAGCTGGACTACATCGATGGGGAGCTCCTTTGCCCCATGTGCAAAGAGGGGAAGGAATAGTTTTAAAACGTCTGCAAACTTCACCGGGGCAATGAGGAAGAAGACGAGATTGATATTGGCATTGGACGTTACCGAACGCGCACCAGCCCTGGAGGTGGCAGAGCAGGTCGCCCCCGTTGTCGACGCGATCAAGGTCAATTATCCCATCATACTGGGCTGCGGGATCGGGATTGTCAAGGAACTCGCTAGTTATAGCGACATCATATGCGACCTCAAGGTCGCGGACGTACCGAACACCAACAGGCTCATCGTCCAGCATGCCGTCAGTGCCGGAGCGAAAGGTGTTATTTGCCAGGGATTCGTGGGGCGCGACTCTCTGGAAGCCTGCGTGGATGCGGGCCGGAGGATAGACGTCTTCGTTGTCGCGGAGATGAGCCACCCGGGTTCCAACATTTTCATTAATCCACACGCCGAGGATATCGCCCGAATGGCCATGAACGTGGGCGCGGCGGGCATCATCGCGCCGGGGACAAGGCCCGAGCGAATCAGAGCGCTGAGAAAGGTCGTGGGCAAGGCCTTGATACTGGCTCCCGGGATAGGAGCGCAGGGCGGCAAGGCCAGTGCGGCGATAAAGGCCGGCGCGAACTACGTGATAGTGGGCCGGAGCATCTACCAGGCTGAGGACCCGAGGGCTGCCGCCGAGGTAATCGTAAGAGAGATAACCGGTGATTGAGCATGCAGAGGGCTGTCCCCGCTTCAGCCGAGACCGAATGCCCTGATTGCGGAGATGAGACACTTCACAGGACCCTCAAGGGACGATTCTCCGGGAAGAAGCTGCAAATGGTGCTCAAATGCTCGAAGTGCGGGCGCGTGCACGGGGAGACCTTCGAACTCATAGGCCAAACATCGGTCCGCACAATCATCAGCCGGGGAGAGGATTCCGAGAGGGTAAGCATGGACCTGTCGGCGGATTGGACCGTGACCGTTGGCGAGGAACTGATGCACGAGGACGAGAGACTGTTGGTC
>LSSH01000050.1 GCA_001595885.1 Candidatus Proteinoplasmatales archaeon SG8-5
ATAGATGCGATACGCCAGGCGATCGTCAAGGCGGTGAAGGTCCCCATCGGGACCGTGCCCATCTACCAGGCCGGGCTGGAGCTGGCCAGGAAGAGCTCCGTGGTGGACATGACCGTCGACGACATATTCAAGGGCATAGAGAGGCACGCAATGGATGGCATAGACTTCATGACCGTGCACTGCGGCGTGACCAGGGAGGCCGTCGAGCTCCTCAGGCGCACCGGCAGGGTGACCGACATCGTCAGCCGCGGCGGCGCTTTCCTGGCCGCCTGGATAGTCCACAACGACCAGGAGAACCCGCTGTGGTCGGAATATGATTATTTGCTGGAACTAGCTCAGAAGCACGAGTTCACCCTGAGCCTCGGTGACGGCCTGCGGCCCGGCTGCACCGCGGACGCGACGGACGCCGCCCAGATCAAGGAGCTTCTCACGCTGGGCGAGTGCGTGAAGCGCGCCCGGGAGGCCGGCGTCCAGGCAATGGTCGAAGGCCCCGGTCACGTCCCGTTGCACCAGATCGAGGCCAACGTACGCCTGGAGAAGAGCGTGTGCGACGGCGCGCCGTTCTACGTCCTGGGACCGCTGGTCACCGACATCGCACCGGGATACGACCACATCACCGGCGCAATCGGCGGCGCCCTCGCGGCCTGGCACGGGGCGGACTTCCTCTGCGATGTCAGCCCATCGGAGCACCTCTGTCTGCCCACGAAGGAGGACATCAAGGTCGGCACCATCGCCAGCAGGATTGCCGCCCACGCGGCCGACATGACGCGCGGCATAGACACCCACCTTGACCTGGAGATAAGCAGGGCCAGGAAGGAGCTCGACTGGGAGAAGATGTTCGCCAACTGCATGGACCCGCAACTTGCACGGTCGAGGAAGACGGGCAGGGACACCGGCACCGAGGACGTGTGCTCGATGTGCGGGGAATACTGCGCCATCAAGATAATCAAGGAATATTTGGAGAAATCAAGTTAAGATTATATAGAAATAGTAAATACTGGGATTTCACGCGCGGGGATAGCCAAGCCTGGTCAAATCCGTATGTTCCGCTGGTCAACGGCGCAAGGAGCAGCCATACCTGGCTGCGACTAAGCCATAAGTCGGCTAAAAGCGGCAACACGTTGAGACTCACGGCGCAAGGTTGAGGGCCTTGTCCTTAGTGGTCCGCGAGTTCGAATCTCGTTCCCCGCACTCTTAAATTTTGATCTCCCCGGCCTGACAGCCAGGGTTTCGAATCTTATCCGATATTCCCATCACTAGCGCCAGATCAAAGAAATCTGGCGTTAGAACCCCGCCCTTACAGGCTGGGCATGATTGGCTGAGCGGTGCATTGTGAACTGATTACTTCCCCGCCGTCCTCGCCAGCTGCGCGTGCTTCACTCCTTTAGTGGCCTTTACCGAGTCGGCCAGGGCCAGAACGTCCTTCGGCCTGCCCTGGACCACGATGACCTCCAGGCACATGTGCTCGTCCAGGTGCACGTGCGTCGTGCTGTGAACGCTGTGGTGGTGCCTGTGCTGTATCTTGGTGAGCTTGTCCACTACCTGATGCGCGTCGTGGTCGTAGACCACCGTTATGGTTCCGACCACTGTTCCCGTGCCCTTCGCCCATTCCTCGGTCGCCAGCGCGTCCCTGATGAGGTCCCTGATGGCCTCCGAGCGGTTCGTGTACCTGTGCGTTCCGATGTACGCGTCGAACTCCTTCAGCAGCTCCGGGTCCAGCGAAACCCCCATTCTCGTAACCTTTTCCATGGTTTCCCTCCGTGTCACTGGCATGTTCATTCGTGTTACGAATATAAAGTTTGTGTTACCAAAAGGCTTTTACCCGTCCCGGGATTACGGTGGCACGAAATCGGGAAAATTATTACGCGTGATACGATGATGCGGAAGATGGCCAAGAAGATGCTGACCAAGAACTTCGGCAGGATACGGTTCAACTACACCGAGCTCGACCCCTCTGCCTACGAGAGTCGCGTCTTCGGAATCTACCTCCACGTGCCCTTCTGCACCAAGTTATGCAGCTTCTGCCCTTTCTACAAGGTCCTGCTGGACAACAGCCAGAAGGAGAGATATCTCGCTGCCATCAGGAAGGAGTTCGGGATGCGGAATCTCGGGGGAAAGGCCAACTGGCTCTACATGGGCGGCGGCACACCCAACCTGCTCAGCGGCGACGAGATATCGGAACTCCTGGGCCGCATCAGGGAAACGGTCGACCTCGCCGACGCCGGCATGGAGGGCGTCCCGGACCTCTTCACCCCGGAGTACATCGATGCGATCGCGAAGGCCGGCATCAACAAGATCAGCGTCGGCGTCGAGAGCATGACCAGCAAGACCCTCGAATCGGTCAACAGGGCGGAGAACCGGAAGGACAGGCTCCGCGGGATAGTCAGGGCCGCGGCGGAGCACGGCATCAACGTGAACTTCGACCTGATGATAGGCCTGCCCGGGCAGAGCACCGAGGCCTTTCTTGCAGATATCGGAACGGTGGCGGAGATAGGCCCAGGCCAGATAACCACATACCCGTTCATGCAGATATCGGGCGTTAAGGCCGTGCCCAGCATGGATACCGAGCAGATGTTCGAGGCCATCGAGGGCGCTGGCGACGTCCTGTCCGGGTCCGGGTATTATCGCGACAGCATCTGGATATTCTCGAACAACGGCGGCAAGGTATACGATTCATCGCAGGACGAGCTGGTGGGCGATTACCTGGGCTTCGGCCCGGGCGCATTCAGCACCATCGGAAGGGCCCAGATAGTCAACCCGGGGGTAGAGGCCTACCTTGAGGCCATCGAGAACGACCGATGGTTCGGCTTCAGGGCGGAGGTGGACGAGGACGCCGCTCACTGGCGCAAGTTCGCCAGGGAGCTTTACAAGTTGGATTTCGACCAGGGGTCGGTTGACGAGCTGCCAGGCAAGATAAGGAAGATCATGTCGTTACTCCGCGCGGCAGGCCACGTGGACAGGTCGGGCGTGACGCCGAAGGGAAGGCTTTTTGTACACGACATAACTAAGACGGTGGTCGAGACCCTGCCCTTCCCGCTCAGCAACCCTTCGGTGGTCGAGAACTGGGACGACTACGAGAGGGCGAAGGCCTCCGCCAAGTGATTAAAATGGATGATGTTCTCAAACGCATCAGGGAATTCCACGGCCACCTCGGTCCCTTCGCAGCCCTGGGCTTTCGCATGGGCCGGATCGCCAACTCCAAGTTGGGGGAGAAACCGTTCTGCAAGAGCGCGAGGGCGTTGACCGGAACGACTCGTCCCATGTCCTGCCTGATTGACGGTGTCCAGTTGTCCTCGGGATGCACACTTGGCAAGGGCAACATCGAGGTGGAGGAAGCGGGTGCCGCCCAGGTCATTTTCACGGACAACGACGGAAGATACCTGATGATAAGTGTGAAGCAGAGTGTTCTCGACAGGATAAGGACCGAGTGCACGAAGGAGAACGAGGAGGCTCTGGCCGCGGAGCTATTCTATCTCAATGACGAAGAACTTTTCGACATCGATGAGAGCTCTGCTAATTAAATGATTGTATTAATATAATAAAAACAATATTATTCTATGGGAACCGATCCACCTCATTCCTCGAACGGCTGGAACCACTTCTTCATCGCCCCGCACATCGGGCACCTGAAATCATCGGGAACGTCCTGCCACGAAGTTCCCGGGTCAATGCCCCCGCCGGGAAATCCCTCTTCCTCGTCGTAAACCCAACCGCAGATGCTGCACTTTAGCCTCATCGGATATCATATAGACCGTCACCATATATTTCCTTTTTGATGGGAAAAAGTCTAATACCTTCGAATCGTGCAGGTTATGAGAATATGGTGCGTGAAAGATTGGCACGGTCATCCGTGGGCATCGCGGGCCTGGGCGGCCTGGGCTCTAACGCAGCCATGGCCCTGGCCAGGGCAGGAATAGGGCGCCTGGTCCTCGTGGACTTCGACGTTGTCGAGCAGAAGAACCTCGACCGCCAGGCATTCGGCCTTGGACAGGTCGGCTCGAAGAAGACCACGGCGATGGCGGAAAACATTGCCGCGGTCGATCCCGACATCAAGGTCGAGCTGCACGACCTCAGGCTCGAAGGCGGGAGAATGGAGGTGCCTTTCACAGATGTCGACGTGGTGGTAGAGGCCCTGGACAGCGCGGAGACCAAGGCCGTATTCATCGAAGAGATCTTGTTGAAGTTACCAAAGAAACCCATCGTCGCAGCCTCCGGAGTAGCAGGTTATGGGAAATCGGAAGGCATCAGATTGAGACGCACTGGAAACCTATATCTCGTTCACGATGATGACGCTCCTTCGAGCGACGACGCGGTGCTGCTGGCCCCGCGGGTGGGGCTCTTCGCCCACATGCAGGCCAACACCGTTCTCGAGATCCTTTTGGAGGGCTCGGATGGGGATTAAGGTGAACACCAAGCCGGTGGATTGGGTCGAGGGCGAGACCGTAACCCAGCTTCTCAGCCGCATGACCTACACCTTCCCGCTGGTCGTCGTCAAGATAGACGGCGAGGTGATACCGAAATCCGAGTACCCCAATACCTACATCCCAGATGATTCCGAGGTCGAGGTCATACACCTCATCAGCGGCGGATGAATGCCGGCCGTTAGTATTTGGTCGGACTTCTTCACAAACCTCAGTTCCTCAAACCAGGCTTCATACCTGATTTAACAAGGGGCATGCGAGAGTTTATCAGACATGATTCACTATACTTACCTGTGGCTGAGATATCTGATAACCTGAAGTGGTACGAGTCCAGGCTCTACACCAGGAATCTTGTCCCCGGCGTGGCCGTTTATTGGGAGATCCTCAGGAGGTTCGGGGGCATCGAGTACCGCCTCTGGGACCCAAAGCGGAGCAAGCTCGCCGCATTCCTGTACAACAAGGGCAACACGTTCCCATTCGACACGATGACAACCGTCCTCTACCTGGGAGCGGCCTCGGGGACAACGGTCAGCCACATATCGGACATCGTCACAGGCGGCCGGGTTTTCGCGGTGGAGGTTGCCAAGAACCCCTTCAAGGACCTTCTCTCGGTAGCCGAGGGCAGGGGCAACATCGTGCCCATCCTGGAGGATGCCAACCACCCGGAGAAGTACGAGCGGCTGGTCAGGGAGGTGGACGTCATGTACCAGGACATCGCGCAGCGCAATCAAACGGAGATATTCATCAAGAACTCGAGGCTCCTAAAGCCGGGCGGCTACGGATTCCTCATGCTCAAGGCCAGGTGCGTGGACGTGTCCGCGCCTCCGAGCAAGATATACAAGCAATGCGTCTGGGAACTGAAGAAGGCCGGTCTCAGGTTCATCGAGATAACGCTTCTGGGCCCCTACGAGAAGGACCACGCGGCCATCGTCGTCGGCAAGGAGGCCTGAGCCGAATGCCGTTGAAGGGACAGTTGTTGTCAGACCACTCCAGGGAGGCTTGAAGTGAGGCTCGGCATAGCCCTCTTCATCGCCGGCGCCGCGATAATGGTCATCGGCCTGTTCGTGAACTTCGCCGGATACTTCCTGTATTCCTGGGGGTTCTTCCTCGGCGGTCTGGCCCTCCTGCTATTGGCCCGGTATCTCATGCCCGAGCGGCCGAGAGGGCCGCCCGTACCGTGATGGGATTTTCTGGATGCTCACATAGATACGTAAGCACAACTTTCTCTGAAATCCAAACAAGTCTCAAACAAAAACCGAGCAAAAACATATTACTCTGAAATCCGATTCGGCAGTGGTGAGGCCATGATGCCGGGAATGCGCGGCATGAACCCGCGGCAGATGAAGCAGGCAATGAAGAGAATGGGTATCGAGACCGAGGAGATGGAGAACGTCGAGGAGGTCGTCATCAAGGCGGACGGCAAGGTGATAGTCATCCGCGACGCGGCCGTGACCATCACGACCATGCAGGGCCAGAAGAGCTACCAGGTGGTCGGCGAGACCGAGGTCCTGGAGGGCGACGAGGCCCAGGCAGCAGCCACAGCAGCCCCCGGTGCCCCACCGAGCATCAAGATCCCGGAAGAGGACATAGAACTGGTCATGGCCCAGGCCAATGCCTCGTACGAAGATGCCAAGGCCGCCCTCATCGAAGCGAAAGGAGAGCCGGCAGAGGCGATAATCAAGCTGATGTCAAAGTGATTATTATTACCCTGTATCAAACAATCCAACCCACTTCGATTATAATCTGATACAAATAATCGAAACATATATTAGACATCACAAACATATAATCTTCAATCCGAACCGGGAGGTCGGACCATGGAAAGAGGTGGGCGCATGAGAAGCACGGTGGGTAGAGCAGCGGCGATCGTTTTGGTACTGGCCATGATACTACCGGTCAGCTTCGTCATCGGCGTTGGAGAGCAGGCCGGGGAACCGGTGAAGACAACCGCACCGGTCAACGACTTCTACGTGGAGAATCCGATGATAAGGTTAGGAACCGGCGCCTTCGACGTCAACGAAGGCCCTGACCTGGCAGATGAACTATCGATAGATTCCTACGACCAGCGCGTCGACGGCCATTACATAGTCCAGTTCAACGGCCCTGTGCAGCAATACTGGAAGGCCAAGGTGCGCCAATTGGGCGGCACCATAGGCGGCTACATCCCGTACAACGCATTCATCGTCAAGATGAGCGCGGAAGCCAAAGCAGAGGTCGAGCGCCTCGACTTCGTGCAGTACGTTGGCATTTATCAGCCTGCCTTCAAGTTCTATTCCGCCCTTATCAAAGATGTGGACCTCAAGGACGACCTCATTGTCGCAAACGCCATTGACTTCATGGAATACGAAAATCTCTGGTCAAAGGCCCAGGCCATTGGCGAGGGGGAAGACAGGGTAACGGTCAACGTCATCACCCACGAGGGGGAGAACCCGTACAACGTTGCGGCCCTCATCGGCAAGACCGGAGGAGACGTTCTTGATATTTCTGAGACTGCTAATTGTGTCAGAGCTGTGGTCTCGAAGCAGGGCATTCAGGTCTTGTCATTCGTAAATGAGGTTCAGTTCGTTGAACCTTATGATTATCCAACACCCTTCCTGGCGACCGCTAATACATGGGAACAATCCAAGGACGGTTCCAGCACTGAGCCGTGGGACCACGGCATCCACGGCGAAGGAGTGATTGTCGGAGTTACCGAGACCGGTTTGGACACAGACCATAACCAATTCAGAGACCCGGCATGGGGAGGGGCATCTGATTGGACCGGAGCGTCACCAAGCCATCGCAAGGTCATCAGATATGAGCAATGGGCTGATAACCATGTCGATGAGGCACCCAGCCAGCATGGCACCCACATCACGGGTTATGCAGTTGGGAACGGTCAGTATGTCAGTGACGCGAATGCAAACCGCTTCGGAATGGCTTATGAGGCAAAGGTTTCGTTCCATGATGTGGGTGCAAGCGACCAGTCTTTGAGTGGCTGCCCGAATGACTTCAAAGAATTATACCAGTTACAATATGACGACGGAGCAAAATTGACGGTGAATTCCTGGGGATATCAATCTGGCAGGGATTCCGATGGAGACACCATCAAGGATTCCCGAAGCCTGATGGAGGGCAGATACAACAACGATGCTCAAAACTCTGACTGGTTCATGTGGAATAACAAGGATTTTCTTGCATTCTTCGGAGCTGGTGGAGACCGAACTGAACCGGCGTATGACAGGCCAGACCTGTATCCGTATGGCTCAACACTTTGCCCGCCGGGAACCGCCAAGAACGGTGTGACGGTCGGTGCCCATAATTCCGGTGCAAGCTGGCAGAACCTGGAATCATACAGCAGCTTCGGTCCGACCCAATCCTATCTGCCGGATTATTCCGACCCAACCGATTATTACAATTCATTTGTCAACGGCAGGTTGAAGCCGGACATCTGTTCCGATGGCTCAGTATCATCTGCCTTCGGAGATGGGAACAGGGATGGGAATCCAGATACTGGATACGCATCCATGTCTGGAACTTCTCCCTCCGGAGCGGTCTGCATGGGCGGCTCCGTTCTAATCCACCAGTACTTCAAGGATGGTTTTTACCCGGTCACTCCAGCTTCTCCAGTTGCTGCGAATGGTTTCATTCCGAGCGCATCTCTTGTGAAGGCATGCCTGTTAAATGGTGCCCGAGATTCGCCTTCTGGAAGCCAGGCCAATGTTCATGATTATACATTGAACGGTCATTCGATGGATTATCCAAACGAGGACCAGGGCTGGGGGATGACCGACATAGGCGATTCTCTTTATTTCTATAATGAGAACGGCGGCAGGGAAATGGAGGTCGACGATAACCAGGTCGGATTAATGACCGGCCAGTACCGCGAATACGAGTTCTACGTCGAGGACAGTTCTGATCCTCTGGAGATCACACTTGTATGGACGGATTACAAAGGGACATTACCGGCAGCCGGCTCGCTGGTGAATGACCTTGATCTCACGGTCACAGAACCCAATGGCTTTACCACATACATCGGTAACAACTACGGCAGTTCAAGCAGGGAATCCGATTCTTCGAATCCTGCCGGTTATGACCATATCAACAACGTTGAATGTGTTCTTGTGACCTCTCCTCCAACGGGCATGTGGACGATCCGGGTCGACGCTTCGAACATACCGGTCGGACCACAGCCATACGCTCTAGTCCTGACCGGCGATTTGGGCAATAACTACGGCTGGGTGAAGTTCGACAGGCACGTCTACAACGATGCCGACACGGTCCAGGTCGAGGTCAAGGACACAGATGAAAGCGGGACCCTGACCGTTGACCTGGTGACCTCGAGGGGGGACTTCGAACAGCTGGTGTGCACGGAGGTCGACCCGAGCTCGGGAAGGTTCGTATCGACGATTTCGATGGCACTTAATGAGATGGTGATGTTGGATGGGGTACTGGCCATCGAAGATGACGGCTGGATACGGGCCTACTACAATGAGTCCTCACCACTCCACAGTTCGACATGCTGGGCGTCGACGGAGCTGACCAATCCGATGATATATGATGTTCACGTGACAGACATCTCCAACTCAGTGGCCATCATACATTGGACTACGGACGTTCCCGCGACCAGCCAGGTCTATTACGGGAATTCAACGGCCTTGGGATTATCCACGCCGTTCGACGGCGACATGGTGCTAGCACATTCCGTGACCCTCACCGGATTGACGAGCTTCACTGATTATTACTTTGACGTTGAATCGACCAGTATCGGCGGACCCACCACGTTGGACGACAACGGCGGATACCATTACGGTTTCACGACGCTCGACGATCCTGATGTATTGATTGTGCTCGAACACAGCGACTTCGAATCCAGCAGTAGGCAGATCAACGATTGGAAACTGTCGCTAGACTTCTACAACTGGACATACACTACATGGGAAACTGTGAATTTCGGACTGCCGACAGTCAACGACCTGAACACGGCAAAAGCGGTTCTGTGGGATGTGGGAGAAGGATATCCCCAACTCGGGGCCGATGAGAGGGCTATCATTGAAACCTGGTTGAACCAACCCGGTCAGCAGAAATGGTATGTTACAGGCCAGGACATCGGCTGGGACATGTGCGATGTAACTGGCACTGATAGAGATGTAACGTGGTATGAGGATTATCTTCATGCCCAATATAGGAGAGATGATGCGGACGGTGGGGGCGGAAACGAACCTGGAACTCCATTTCGACTGATAAACACTACACACCCAATTAGCATAGGTTTGGGTCCGTATTTAGACCTTGAACAAGACGTTTATGGGGCTACTAGGTTTTGGCCCGATGATATAACTAACCTCGGTGATGTCCCGCCACCCTGGGATTACAGCACACATGCAGGAGGAGGGAATGCAGCTGCAACCTCGTTCGCAGACTCGAATATCAAGGTAGTGTACGAAGCTTTTGCCCACTGCATGATACAGGAAGATGGTACTTATGGCCTCCCAGGGCATATCTTTGGAACGGATGTTGACCCGGACAGGGCGATCGTGGCCGACCGAACGCTGATATGGCTCTTCGGCGAGGACCACCCTGATATCAACATAACTTATCCAAATGGCGGGGAGGTCGTATCAGGAGTTGCCATGATCACATGGACCGCTGTCAATGCCAACACCTTCGACATACAAATAAGTCAAGACGGCGGAATGAGCTATGAGACGGTTGTCACGGGCCTGCCGCCGGCACCGACCAACTGGGCTTGGGACACGACGACCACCGGTGTCTACGGCCCCGGCCTGGACTTCCCGAACGGGGAGCACTACCGCGTCAAGGTCAAGGGCTACGGAAGCCTTCTGAAGGGCTTTGACGTATCCGACGCCAACTTCACGGTCCAGAACGGCGGCGGGGACGACCTCGGTCCGGTGATATGGGCAGGCGGGGTGAAGGTCTCGCCGATACCGGTCATGAGGGGTGAATTCCTCCATGTCACGGCTGTGGCGGACGACCGGTACAGGGGGAACTCGGACATCGCGCAGGTCGAATATTATATAGATGGGACCACCCCGGCGGAGCTTGCGGGGAGCATGTTCCCGACCGACGGCGCGTTCGACTCGCCCCTGGAGACCGCCGAGATAGACCACATGGTGTTGGAGACGTTCGGCGCGCATACCCTGTACGCCAGAGCCCTTGATGCCTATGCCAACTGGGGCCCATTCGAGTCGGTTGACTTCTACGTCATCCAGGGACCGCCCATGCCCCCGACGGTCGACCTCACCTCCCCCGACGGCGGGGAGCTGTGGATGGGCGGCAGCGCCCAGCAGATAATCTGGGACATGTGGGACATAAACGACCCCATCTCCGACCTTACTGTTGATATCACATATTCCATGGACGGCGGTATGACCTATCCGGGGACGATAGTAACGGGCCTGACCGGTTTAGTAAGCAATCCTTGCATCTACACTTGGGACCCTGTGGCGATGATAGATTCTGACCAGGTCAGAATAAAGGTGGTCGTCACGGACCTCGGGATGATGATGTGGGAGGATATCAGCATGGCCAACTTCGAGATAGATTCCACGGCACCCGATGCGGCGACGAACGTGCATGCGGAGCTGGAAGGTATGGGTGTGAGGATTTACTGGGATGCATCTGTATCGACTGATGTGGACCGTTACGAGGTTTGGTGGAGGATGAATGCCTTTGATCCTACTGGGAACACATATGCATCTGCATTATATCCTGGCTTAAACACGGATATTCTGCATGCAAACATAGGTATCAATAGCCCGGGTTCATATTGGTACCAGGTAAGGACCTATGACTCAGTTGGTCATGAGACTAGGACCGTCCAGCAGGCCACGAAACACGGTTCCACTCAAAGCCCGTTCACAAGAGAACCTGACTGGTTCCTGTTGGGCTGCTCGTTACCCCAAAGCGACACTTCTGTGGAGCATGTGCTTCAGGGCCAGGGCATGCCTGGGACTATCGACCACGTGGAGCTGTACAGGAACGGTACTTGGCTGCATTGGACACCCTATTGGCCGCCGTCGATATGCACACTCACCGACATCTACACGAACGAGGCCTTTTGGATGCACATCAACGGTGGCACTAGATATGCACTTGCAGGGTATGTGGAAGACAAGGCCATCACACTCAAGGCTGGTTTTAACATGGTCGCCTATCCCTTCGAAACAAGGTTCATGAGCACGGCAGCCATAGAGACCCACCTTATAGCTAACTGTCCAGGATATTCCTACATGTTAATCGAGGATGTCACTCAACCATATCATTGGGGCGTGCCGACCGGTTCCGAGAACATATTCCACAATCAGGCCTTCGGAATATATGTGAATTTCGACACAATATGGACCGTGCTGAACTACTGATCCACCCTTTGAGGATATTGATGGGCTGGCACGTCCAATTCCCCAAAAACCAAATCTCAAGACACCTGCAAACAATCGTCGGATGCAATTCAACTCAGTTGAAACCGCATCCGACCGACATTTCATCGATGTGCAAACGAAGAGAAATGTCTATTGTTCCATAATCGTCGAAAAGAAAACGATGTTAGATTATGGGTTCACCGCATCTTGCGCTTGCTGATGTAATAAATACCGCCCAGCATCGCAATGAGTCCGAATAGGATTGTGAGATATAGGATGAGTGTCCCGCCGCCTTCCACGTAGAACCGGTCATGCACGGTCCACTCGGCCTCGCCGTTGTTGTCGAGGTCTATCTCGAGGCGGGTATCATGCCATCCCGGCGGGAACTCGGCCAATATCCATTCCGCGCTGACGTCGGTCGAATCTCCGGGAGGTATCTGGTCCACGATCTGCGTATCGATATGGTCGTTGTCGACGTAGAACCTCACCGTGGCGTTTGTGACGGCCGTGTTGCTGGGGTTGTCTATCGTGGCGCTGATCGTCACCGGCCTGACAACGGCTATCGTATGTGTGGTCTTGTACCATTTGTCCCCCGTGAATGACGAAATGTTGATGTTGATGTCTATGTCCCCGGGCTCCAGGGGCGCCATGAGGTCGAAGCTGAACGTCTTGTTGGATATTGTCAGGTTGCCAGTTGCCGGGCTTTCCAGGGAGGGGGAGGCGCCTGTGATGTTCTCTCCTTCGGTGGAGGTCACGTAGACCTCGTAATTCCACATCCTGTTCTTGGTGTCAAGGAGGGTCCCGTGGTATGTGCTGCTCCCGCTGATTGCCAGTACCGGTTCGCCGGACAGGTGCACCTTGATATCGACAACGTTGCCCTCGGCGGCTGCGGGTGGTTGTATCATCATGAAATATGAAGTTAAAATAAGCAGTGTAACTAGGAGAATGACGGGCCTGGGAGTTCTCTTCAGGGCCTTCATCTCAACCACCTCTTCTTCCTGGCAACATAGAAAATAATGAGAGTGGCGGCGACCGCGACCACCATGACGCCGGCGTTGGCCGCCTCGCTTCCGGTCGGGGCGTCGTGGACGTCGTCGCCGAACACGGTCATGTTCGAGGAATAGGGGTTGAGCTCCGGGTATGCGATGGTGAAGTACCTGGAGGTCGATTCGGAAACGTCCCCGTTCGAGTAGGCCGCAACCAGGACGCGCGCGGTCCTTGACTGGTGCTTTCCGTAGGGCACCAGTTCGACGTTGATGGACATCGATGCGCCCGCACTGAGGGGCAAGCCAACTATGGTGTTCTCGTCCAGAAGCTCGCCGCCGATGTCCTCGTCCCAGGCTATTTGAGGGGCCCAACCTCTGCTCCGCAATTCCTCCAAGTTGACAATGGTCATGTCAAAGGCGTCCTGCCCGTTCCCGTCGTTCTGAAGTCTGAAGCTCCATCTGAGCGAGCCCACATTGTACAGCGGGGAAGCTTGGGGGATCTCGTAGACCCCCACCGAATAGTTCTGGACGATGTTGACCTCCATGTTCAGGCTTGCAGTGATTCCGGCCCTGTGGGAGACCGCGGTGACGCTGAACCTGTTCTGGGCCGTGGTGGCGGCCTCTGGCACCGTGAAGCTGATCTTGGTATATCCAATGTTGTCCTTCGTACCCGGGTTCACCTGCACGTCCACAGGATTGAACTCGAAGACCCAGTCGGGATTTGCTCCGGAAGCGCCCATTGCGTACGTGTCGGCAACGTTGCCCGTGTTAACGACCCTGACTGTATAGGTGACCTTTTCTCCCGGACGGGCCGTGATAATATTGGTCTCATCGTACTCCAGTGTTACAGAGACCTTTTCTACCCTCGTCATGGGCAGGTTGATGAGCAGGTCTGATTCCAGTGTAATGCTCATGTCCAGCTCGTAGTTGACATCGAGACCGTTCTCCTCGGCGACCGCCTTGCCCGTCACATCGTAGGAATCCGGGGGCAGCCAGGTCTCATAGAAGCCGAGATCGTCGGATAGGACCTCCATGTATCTATCACCGGACGTGAAGTAGAGGCTCGTCTCCTTGTGCTGGTTCAGATTGTAATACGTGGTTCCGGACAGTTTGTATCCCTCAACAAGGTCAATTACAAGGCCTTCTATCGGGTCGATGCCGAAGTATTGGTATTCCAGGTACACCATGTGCGATTGTCCGTGGTGAACGTACACAGTATGATTGCCGGGTTTGATGTCCAGCGCGAAGGTTCCGTCCTCCCCAGCCGTCACCTCTTCAGTGCCGGAGGAGGACGTGAACGATATCTCGGAGAACGGGGCGGCTGCGCCGTTCGCCTTGACGACACCGTTTACATTCGTATAGTATTCCTCTCGGATGAGGGTGATCGGGCGAACCGTCGTCATGTCCGCAGACGTGTAGAACGAATCGCTGTTCGTGTAGCGGTATGCGGTCCTCGTGGCTACGCTTTCGAACTCAAGGCTCGGGTCGGTGACAAAATCGATGAAGTCCACGTCTATCGTGTAGTTGCGGTTCGGTATCACGTAAACGGTATATTCGGCATCGGCGGTCGTCCGGACCGTGACCACACCGCCGCTGTCCTCGTCTATGAAGCTGATGTCCTTGGAACCTATCTTCGAGTCCTTGTAGGTCAGGATGCCGTGGATCTCGATGCCGTTGTCCAGCGAGACGCTTACGACATTGTCTTTGGAGGTCGATATGTTAACTGCCGTCATTCCGAGGAGGTAGGTGTCGTTCGTCGAATATGCGGCCGTGAAAGTATATTCACCGGGCATGACGTAGAACACGCCAGAACCGTTCTGAACGGTGAAGTTCCTTAACTCCGGGCCGTTCGAGAACTGTATGTTCGAATTGACCGGTGTTGCCGTGAGCACGTTCACATTGACCTTTGCCCTCAGCCTCGCCTCCAGGTCGTATTTGAGGGGAGATCCCGTGTAGAAATCGGTCTCCAGCATGAAGGGTTTTGCTATCTCGATCTTGACCGAGTCATTGCCGGGATCAGGGGAGTACGAGAAGGTCACCCAGTATTCTCCGGGCGGAATGTTGATCGAGTACGTGCCGTCCTGGTAGATCTGGACCTCGTGGTCAGTGGCACCTGCCGACTGACCTTCGAACTCCAGCACAAGGTTGGTGTCCTCGAGCGGAAGCCCGTTCATCAGGACAGTTCCCGAGACCGGGACGGTGATGGGTGACAAGGACTCGTATATCGGATTTGCGGCGAGAACCTCGGTAGTCTTCGTGCCTAGGGAGACAGTGACAAACCCGGGCTTCTCAATCGTGACAAGGTAGTTCTTCTTGGGGTACAGCACGGCCTCGAAGGTGCCCATTCTGTCCGTGAATACCACGTTCTCCCGGCCGGCAGTGTCTTTGAACGTGACCCTGGCCTCGTCCAACCCGATCCGTTGCCCGGTCTCCGTGACCACGTCCCAGACTATGTTCCCTTTCACGACTGTTCCCTTGGACATCGTGAACCCGAGCTCCGTCGAGGACTCGAGGTTATGCAGCCCGTAATAGGTCCAGTTGACCTCATTTATGTAGGCAGAGGTCTGGACACGGTAGGTTCCCTTCGGGACCGTTGTGGTGAATATGCCCTGGTTGTTCGTATGCACCGATATCTCGGAGCCTGATTCGATATCCGTCAACTCGATCTCGACGTTCCTGGCCGTGAGTTCATTGGCGAGGAATCCCTGCCCGTAGACCTTTGAGCCTCCGTCAAGGTATATGTCCAGACGCTTGTCGCCGAAGATGATTACGTCCGATGAGATGTTGATGTAATAGTCCAATCCCTTGACGTACTCGCAAATCAGAGTGTCATATGCGGCCCTCGGGATGTCCAATGCGTAAGTGCCGTCCTCACCGGTGTAAAAGAGCATCTCGTAGAAGCCAAGCAACCTGATGGCATTCGTGGGCACGGGTGTGCCGTCCCTCAACTGGACGTGACCTTCGACCCTTGCGGACGGGTATATCTCGATGTCGAGACTGTTGTTCCCCTCCTGGTTCATCGAGTACATCGTGATGACGCTCGCCCAGCCGTCGTCCGTGACGGCCTGTATGGAATAATCACCGTGAAGCATGGTGTCAAAACTATAGTTGCCAGTGGCGTCCGAGAGGACCTCGACGACGATGTCCTCCCCGGGTATCCAGGCGGTAACGTGCGTCGGACCCGGGGCCTCTCCGGTGTTCCTGGTGACCTTTCCTTTCAACGGTAGGGGGATGGCCCCGAAGTCCTGAGTTGCGTTCTCTCCGCTCGTGACGGTCGCATCGAAGGAGCCGATTAGTCGCCCGGCCAGATAAACCTCGATCGAATGGTCGCCCGGGGCAATGCCGGTGATGTTGAAGACGCCCGTCTCATTGGTTTCCCCGGTAGCATCCATATTCAAATGGCCATTGGTCAAGACCAGCTGGGCGTTGGCAATTTTCTCCTCGGCGCCCCCGATGGCGCCGTTCTCGTCCTCGTCCCAATAAAGGATTCCGTTAAGGTTGCCGCTGAGTATCACCGGGTCGAGGTCGATAAGATAGTCCGGCCTGCCGTCGTTGTTCCTGTCGTCGGGCTCCCTCATGGCCTGGTAGTCCTCAATCATCATCGAGGTGATGTTCAGTTCACCGCCGATGAGCGTTCTCGGGTTCTCGGCTCCAGCCGAGGTCGTGACTTTCACGGCACCGAATGGCGCGATCACCGAGTACATGCCGTTCTCGTCGCTGTAGACCATTTGATGCGGTATGCCGAAGTCGTCCGACACGGTTACGCGGGCGCCGTGGACAGGCGTGCCGTCCTCGAGCATAACGGTCCCGCTGATGATGGCCCCGTCGTAATATTTCAGCATCATAACGCCCTGGTACAGGCTCGAGCGGTCACTGAGGTCCGATATCCCTTCCCCGGTCTGCTGCAGCGCCTGCGCGTCCTTGTAGTTCATGGCCTGCCAGGCGTCTGTATGGTTCTGGATCTGCTCTGCTGGGTATGGGTTATAATAACCTGTCCTGTGGACGAGCTTGAAGTGCGTGAGGTTCCAACCAGGCATGATGGCCTCGCTGGCCAACTCGCCCGTGAGTCCCGGGATACCGGCGTCCATCTCACGACCGATGTCCATGGGGCTGAAGCCAATGAAGGTCTTGTATAACATGGTGTTGAAGAACATGTCATGGTAAACGATCTTATATGGGGTCTGGGGGTCCAGTTTCACGTCCGGGGGTATGTCGTCAATATCATACTCGCTCCCGGTCTCGCTGACCGCCTTTATAACCCAGAAATCATAAGGCTGGTTGCCGATCTCATCGATCCTGTGGTCCGAAAGCTTGGCCGGAGCGTAGAAGATACCCGTGTTCTCAGCCGAGAACGGGAACATACGGCTGTCGATGGCGAAGTACCTAATCGAATCCCCTGTGTGTTCCCTGACATCGTGGTAAAGAGCAACCACCTGCTCCTTGGTTAACGTTGATGTAATGAGATTGCGCAAAACGATATACCTGGCGTTGTTCGGTTGGATGATATCGTCCCTGGGCCCGTATATCTCGGGGTGGGCCAATATCTCATCAATGTAATCCGAAGGGTTTTTCATCATGTTCTCGACAACGGCGAGGTTCAATCCGTGCGCCGTGATGATGGCCTTCATGCCGTCGTCGAACTGGTTTGGCAGGTTCTCGCTCATTACCCCGTGGTAATTCCCCTCCATTAGTCTCGATGTGAGCAGTGCTATGGCATCCTCCTCGCTCTGTGACATGATGAAGTTACCCGCAAGCTGGTGCCCGCCAAGGAAATTGTCAGCCACCGTAGGGTGATGCCCTTCGTTCACGGCCTCGAACCCGTAGTCCCACCAGCTGAGGAACGCGGGTCTGTCCTCCGGCGGATAGACCTCGGTATCCTGCGTGGCGAGCCAATCGTAAGCTGCCGGCCAATACCTGGTGTTCAGCGGAAGCGAGAATCCGAACCCGCCGAGGTACCAGTTGGACTGGTTCGCATAATCGTCGGGCTGCATGAAAACGGGCATGACGGCGTGGACCTCTTCGTCGTAGGACCTCTTCGTCTCATACGGGATACCGGCATCGAGCCCCGCCCAGACGTTGGGCAGGACGATGAAGAAGGCCAGGAATATCACGCCCGCAGTGAAGGAGTACTTCGTCCTTCTGACGATCAGGTAAAGCAGGAAATAGATGAATATCATCGCGAAGAGAATGAAACCGTGGGTCGCCATGGTCAGGGTCCACTCTGTCCCCAGTGCCGCGTACAGGTAGAACAGGGCACCGCCCAAGGGCACCAGTATCGCGGCCAGGTGGAAGCTCCTCTTGGGATTGGTCTCGGCAATGAGGTTCATCATCAGGGCGCCCGTGAGGGCCGCGATCCCGATGACCAAAACGCCGATGGCCAGGTCTGCCGAGCCCGAGAGCCCGACCGATACCAAGATAAGGAATACAAGAGCGCCCATCAGGCCGAACTTGAACCCTCTCGAGATGGCTGGTCTGGAGAACCTCTTCAGCTGGTCGGAGAATTTATGGATTGATAATTTCTCTATCAGCAGTGCCACGACCCAGCCGGCGGTGATCGCGAAGGCCGGCGCGGCATTGAACATGAAACGGGCCGCCGTAACGGCCATGTAGATGGAGGTTGCCGTCCAGATAAGGATGAATATGAAATCCGCCTTGATGTTCTTCGGCAGCTGTATG
>LSSH01000051.1 GCA_001595885.1 Candidatus Proteinoplasmatales archaeon SG8-5
CAATTTCACCTCCGGCTGTCCGAACTTCGCACGGTCCGAAGCGAGAATGATGTCGCATGCCATTGCCAGCTCGGTACCCCCGCCCAGGGCGAAGCCGTTCACCGCGGCGATGACGGGTTTGGGGCAGTTCTCGATGGTAAAACAGGCTCTCTGACCATTTCGCCCGTACTCCCTGCCCTCGATCGTGGTCTTGACACTCATTTCCTTGATGTCGCCGCCGGCGACGAAGGCCTTGTCCCCGGCACCGGTGATGATGATGACGTCCACCGAATCGTCCTTTCCCAGCTCGTTGAAGCATCGCTCTATCTCGAGGACGGTTGGCGTGTCAAGGATGTTCAGCACCTCGGGCTTGTTGACCGTTACGGTCGCTATCCCGTCGCCTTTCTCGATGGCCAGATGGTCGTACATAGCAGCCACCGCATAATCGCTAACTTTGATAAAAACTTTCGGAAATCCGTTTGTAATGATTACTGAAGACGCGGCCCGCCGAACGTAATCTTTACCCCCCCTACATTAGACATTTATCTATTCCAAAACTCCACGATCTCAATACAAACTGCGGACGATCCTGCGGTCGTTCTCGAAGGTGAGGAGCTTCATGGCGTCCTCGACGCTCGCCCAGGTGGATTCCACGAAGTCGGGCTCGAGGTCGATGCTGGCAGGGTCACCGTTCAGCCTCATGAGGAAGTAGTGGACTGTTTTCTCATAGTTCACCTCCTCCGGGCGCCAGAAGAAGGTGTAACGGACAAGGCCTATCTTCCTGTCAATGCTGAGGTTTGCCAGGCCGCTCTCCTCCTTCACCTCCCTCAGCGCGGTCTGCGTGAGGGTCTCATCGGGTTCCACGCGGCCCTTCGGCAGGACCCAGGTGCCCTCCACCCGCCTCTTCAGCAGCAGCACCCTATCCTGGGGGTCCATGACCACGCCTCCCGCCGAGGTTATCAGCTCGGTGGGCTTGCTGGGTTCGGGCCTGCCCGTGGGCGATTGGACTGCCATCAGAGAACCTCCGCCTTGGTCCTAGCGTTTACCTCCGTCAAAGCACCTCCACAGTACTGGTCCCATCGGCCTTTTCCGAAACGCGCATCACGTTGCCCATCAATTCCTTCACGTCCTCAACGTGCGTGATGAGGAATATCTGCTTAAACCTGTTGCTCAGGCCGTTTAACGTGGAGAGCAGGAGCCGTTTTCTGTTGTCATCCTGGCTGCCGAACACCTCGTCTAGGACGATGAAGCCGAATCCGGCCGAGCCGTGCTTCTCGGCGATGACCTCGGATATGGCCAGCCTCAGGCAGAGGTTGGCCAGGTCGCTCTCGCCGCCCGAGAACCTGTCTATCCTGTAGAACGAACCGCCGTCCCTGATGGAGATGTCATAATCCTCGCTCAGCTCTATCTCGTCGTACTTGCGGTTGGTCAACGAGGCCAGGAGTTCGGAGGAGATTCCCGCAAGAGCCGGCCGAATGCGCGATATGAGGTGTTTCTTGAAATCGTCCATCACCTTCTCCAGGTGTATTAGAAGCCGGACCTCCCTTTTCTTATCCGCAATCTGGGTCTCTAACTTCTCAAGCCTTTCCAATTCAACCCTGCCGGTCTTGAGACGCTGCTCCAGCACCCGCCCATCGGATCTTATCGACTGTAATGTGTTCTCGGCGGTCCTCAGTTCCTCGGAAACCACGTCATGACCTTTCTTCGCCTTGTTGAAGGCCTTCTCATCGAAATCCGTGGAGGCCAGCGTCTTATCCACTTCTTCCGAGTCCGCGACCGTTCTCTTGAGCTTCGCCTCGGTCTCCTTCAATGTCTTGCGGACCTCGGCAACACGCTCGACCTTGGTGGCATCCAGCTCCCAGTCCCTGAGCTTCTCCCGGAGGATCGACTCCCTCTTATCAAGCGCCTTAAGCCGCGCCCTGAGGTCATCGAGCTTGGCCTTCGCCTTCTCCTCATCCTTCCCGTTCTCTGCCAGCTTCCTATCCTTTCCCTTGAGCTGTTTCTCAAAGCTTTCCAGAAGCTTCTCGAAGGTATCGCCCAGCTCCCTGAAGCAGGTGGGGCACTCGCTCTCCGGGCCAAGGCCTTTGATCTGCTTGATGTTGCCTTCGATCTCGGTCACATCGGCCCTGATCTGACTCTCGGCCGCTTTCAGGGTCCCGATGTCCGAGTTGAGGGAATCTCGCTCCTTCAACGCGGCCTTCCTCTTGTCCAGGACCGAATCCAGCTCATTTCGGTAATCCTTCATCTTCGCCGCCACTGACCTGACCTTATCCTCCAGCTTCTCCAGCTTTGCAAGGTCCCGCTTAAGCTCGGTTACGCGTTCCTTTTGCGCTCTCAAAGTGGCCTTCATCGATTCCTTTTCCCTCAGGCATCTTTGCCATTTCTCACGGGCCTTCTCCAGTTTGTTCATCTCGTCCTTCAGCTTCTTCCTGAGGCCCTCGATATTCACCAGCTCCTTCATGGCCCTGGTCTCCGACTTGGCCAGCTCCTTCTCTTCCTTTTCCAGTGCTTTGATATCATCCTTAATGACCTTGATGACGGGATTTCCCTCATCGTCTTCCAGCTCCTCTTCCCGATTGTGGATGGCCTCGCTCAGGAGCCTGAGGTCCTCCCTCACCCTCTTTATGGCCTCCTCTATGTTCTCGATCTCCAGCATCCTGAGGACCAGCTTCTTCCTCTGATGTTTCGGGTATGAGGTCAGGGCGTTTAGTTCCTTCTGTCTTGCGAACACGGATATGAAGAAGGATTTGTGGTCCATACCGAAGAGCTTCTTCACGGCATCCGTCACGTCGTCGGAGCCCCTGGCCATTAGCTTCCCGGCCGCGTGCATGCTCGCGTTCATGCTCAGGCTCTTCCCCTTCATACTTCGCTCGACCGCGTATTGGGTGCCCTCGAAATCAAACTCCACCTTGACAAGGCAGGGGTCGGTGTGCGCGCTCCCCTCCCGCTTGATGCTCTCCTTGCCCGTGCGAACGATCTCCGCCTCATTGCCGTAGAGGCACCAGGCCACGGCCTCCATCAGCGAGGACTTGCCAACGCCGTTGGGCCCCATTATAGACACCATGCCCTCGGGCAATTCCAGCTCCGCCGACCTGAACCTGCGGTAGTTCTGGAGTTCGAGATAGTTCAGCCTCATTCCTCACCCCCCCTGGCCTTCAGGTACTCCAGCCCCCTGGCCCGGATGGTCTTGCGGTCCAGGCCTTCCAGCGGGACCTTGGCCAGGTAACCCACGAATTCCTTTTCCAGCGTGTCGAAGGTGGCGGCCGAGGTCGCGATCTTGTGCTCCGAATCCTTCATCTCCGCCCTGAGCTCGAAGTGCAGGGCCTCGGAGGCCCACCTCCGCACCCTGGCAAGGTCCAGGAGGTTGTAATCCTGTCTTCCCACGTTAACGAGCCTCTGCCTGACGATGGCCCTCTTCAGGTTGGCGGTGTCGAGGTTGTCCCGGATGGCTTTGGAGATATCATCCGTGCCCTTCCTCCCGCAATCTATCGCCTTAAGGTCGAGCATCTTCCTGACATTCAGCTTGTGGAACTTCCAGTCGCCCTTCTCCAGGTCTATCCGGACAAAACCCTTGGGCTGCCCCGCCTCCCCGAAGCCGAAGCGCTCGGTCGAACCGGCGTAGACCGCGGAATCACTCGCCTCCACGTGCTCGTGGTAATGCCCCAGGGCCACGTAATCAAAGCCCCTCTCCAGGGCCTTGGAGCTCGCCAGCTGCTCGTTGAACTCGTTCATCTTGAACACGCTGAGCCCGACCACTCCGGCGTGGAGGACCGCGATGTTGAACCTTGATTTCTTTACCGGCCTCATCTTGGCGATCTCGGTGTCGAAGACCTCCTTGTCCACGCAGTGGGGCAGCGCATGGACCTCCAGGTCCCCGATGTCGAACGTCTGGTATTTACCGGTGTATGCCAGATGCACGTTGTCGATGTGCTCGAAGAGCTTGAAGGCGCTGCCCGTCTCCCTCAGCCTCGGGGTGGAGTGGTTGCCCGAAACCATGACGGTCTGGATGCCTGCATCCGACAACCTCAGAAGCTGCTCGATGACGAAGGATAAAGCACGGTTGGAAGGCCGCACGGAATCGAAGAGGTCCCCGGCGTGAACGACCAGGTCGGGTCTGTCCTTCACCGCATGGTCGATGACCTGCCTGAACGAGTCGTAGACGTCCATCTCGCGCTGGTTGTAACCGTTCTCATCCAGCCTGTTGTAGGCCGAGTACCCGATATGGGTGTCCGCGAGATGCAGGACCTTCATCTACCCTCCATCAGAAGAACGAGTCGTCCACATTCTTCACTTTCTTCTTATGGTTTCCGATGCCGGCCAGGTAATCCTCGTAGAGGTCCACCTTCAGCGGCAGAGCGAACGGCGTGTTGGGCCCGGAAACAAGGCCCTCGCCTATCATAAGCGTCTGAATCTCATAATCCAGTTTGGAAATATCCTGGCGCGCGGAGGAGGTCAGGCGGTCGCGGTCAAGCCTGTCCGCGAGCCCGAGTATGATAAGGGTGTTGAACTGCGAGATGACCTCGGTGTCTATCAATTTCGGCTGCTGGCTGATGGCGCACAGCCCGGTCTTGAACTTCCTTCCCTCCCGCGCTATCTGCGGGAATATGCCCCCCCAGGCGCGGCTGAACACCCTCTGCGCCTCCTCCAGGGCTATGACGCACGGCGGTATCCGAGCGAACTCGGCCTTGTCCCTGAAGAGGTCGGAATTGCGGTCGAACACCGCACGGGCCAGCACGCTGCTGATGAGCAGCTCCTCCTTCTCCGAGGCGCCCGATAGGTCCACGAGGACGACCTCCCCCTCGTGCAGCTGGCTGATGACGGTCTCCGTCATTGACACGCGGGGGTCCCTCACCACGAATTCCGACCTGTCTAGGACGGCCGCCCTCCGTTTGACCACGCCGATCGTGCCTTCGTGGAACTGTCTCTGGAACGCCTCGAACATCTCCTGTCCGTCGTTGTCCACCAGGTAGTCCAGCCATTCGCTGCGCCTCCGGGCGTTCACCGCGCTGAGGAACTCCTTCTGCGGCTCGGTGAAGGGCCAGAGGTTCTGCATGTCCCCCACCGTGATCTCTGCGGTTGAGATTCGAACATTTGAGGCGTTGCATTCCACATCGCGGGTCGCGTAGACCCTGAGGTTCTCGGCCTTCGGGTGGTGAACAAGCCCTTTCAACTCCGCCTTGCCGCCGTCCGCGTACTCGCCGTGCGGGTCCAGGACCAGAAGGCCCATCTTACCCGTCTCGAGCACCGAGCCGGCCAGCCTCTTCATGAGATTGCTCTTCCCCATGCCGGTCGTCGCGAACACGCCCATGTGCTGGCACACGTAATCCGAATCGATGCCGATGGGGACGCTTGTTATGACCCTGTCGCCGCTCCGCAGCGAGCCGACAGTGACGTCGCCGAGGTATTGCTTGAGGAACCTGTAGTCGTCCTCGTTCGCGTGCCTGACCTTGGAGAAGTGTGCCGGAATGGTCTTCGGGCTCTTGAACCTGACCTCGGCTCCGACGCCGTCCAGATAGCCGAGGGGAGCGCACACGACTTGATGGTACAACCGCCGCTCTTCGTCGTAAATAGTATACTGACGGTCGTGCGCGTCGCCGTCCATGAAGGCGCCGGCCGTCCTCGGGGCCCAGCCCCCTTCCCTGGCC
>LSSH01000052.1 GCA_001595885.1 Candidatus Proteinoplasmatales archaeon SG8-5
GGCCTTTGCCAGATATCTTGAGTGTTCGTATTCATCAGGGTCCAACCGGATGGCCGTGTCCTTCAACCGCGTTGCGAAGGCGTCAATATCCGCCTTCGGGTAACCCATCCTCCCCGGGTCTGCCCCATTGGCCAGGAGAAAGAGGAGGACGCCAAGGCATTTGGTGCATCTGCCGCACGGGATTATATCGTCACCTTCGAAGTGGCACGAATGGCACGAGCGCTGGCTCTCGGCCACCTCTGGGTATTTGGACGTCAATATCCTCTCAACCACAAGACCCGAAATCGACCGCACCGCGCTCCACTGGCGCATGCCCGGCATCCTGCCCGCGTACCAATCCGCCATTCTGGCGTCGAAGTCCTGGTGCTGGTCGTAGATGCCGAAATAATGCCTGATACCCCTTAACGTCCACTCGCCGCGAGGGTCGTCGAACTCGCTGCCGATGAGGAGGTTGCCTATTCGCCGCTCAGCGAAGACCGGCAGGAGCATGAAGACGTAGACCGGGAATATGCACAGCCTGATCGGGTATGTGTCCCCCGGTATACGCCTGTGCGCGTAGTTCACGATTCGCAGATTGTCCAGCATGAAGGTGTAAAAGCGGTCGACGTTGGTCCACACGCGGCCGGTATTAGGTTCTGTTCGCGAGTGCCAGCGATATGCGGTCAGCGCGGTCCTCCAGTGCCCGCCGCTCTCGTTCACGTAAAGTGGGTGGGCCTCCGCCCCGGCCTCCTTCAGCATCGAATACGTGAGCAGGGCCTCCTTGCCGCCGCTGGAAAGTATGCCGCATTTATTTTTGTCGAACGCATCGACCAGCAGGTTGTCTTTGCTGACATTTTTAACCCGCATCTTCGCCAAGGGCCGCGCATTCTCCTCGGTCACCTCATCATCCTTGGGGAGGGATTTTTCGTCCAGATGCCGGGTTCTCCGCCTCACCAACTTGTTGACGAAAATGTCTTTCGAGAACACGTCCAGTAAGTCATTAAGGAGGTCCAGGTCGGATTCTGAAATCTCGAAATCAAGCCTTATCTCGTCGGCGAACAGGCCGTAATTGAGCAAGGGCATGGTCGTGGCCAGCCTGTAGAGGGGGAGATATTTTTCAAGAGCCTGGCCTTCATAACTTATCTGGAGCTCGAAGCCGGATTCGGTACCGTCCAGGTGCGTGAGCGTCACCTTGGACGTGACGCGTTTGCCGTCGATACACGGTTCGCCGAGAATGATGGATCCGAGGCAGCGGAGGTCCAACTCAACCCCTCTTGAGATGAGGGGCCAGCGCCTCCACAAGTTTGCCAGCGCCCTGAAGCAATACATCCGTGGCCGGAAGGCCGGTCTCCCTTTCCAGCTCCGCTGCGACGGCCGGGATTTCAGAGACCGGTATGCCCTCATGGTTTATCGCGACGGCTATGACGGGTTTCCCGCCAATGAACTCGACAGCCCTTATCTGCACGTCGAGCGGGTGAAGTGGGTATCCAGGGAAGCCGTCGTACTCCTTCCTCGCGGGCGGGTGCTGCATTATCACGACGTCCGGGCGACCGGCGGCCAGTATCTCGAAGCCTCCCGGGTAGGCCGGGTTCATCAGGCTGCCCTGCCCCTCGATTATGATCACGTCCGGCCTTTTCCCGGACCATGCTGACCACACAGCATGTTCTATCTCGCCCGCCACGAAATCGTTCACCAGCGAGTCCATGATGACGCAGTATTCCGCCCCCTGCATCCAGGATGTCTGGCCCGTGCCGACCACCTCGGCCCTTGTCCCCGCGTCGTTCAGTGCGTCGCAGAGCACCCACGCCGTGGTCCGCTTGCCAAGGGCCGAATCCGTGCCGAGGAGGGGGACCTTCAGCGCTCCGACCTCCTCGATCTTGCCTGAGAAAAAATGGAGCTCGCTCCTCGGCGGGGGCTTTCGCACATCCCGTATCAACAATTCCTTGCTCTTTGCCAGGGCGGCCAATTCCGGGTCCTCAGAGAGGAAGTCGTGGGCTCCCGAATCCACGTTCAGCCCGAGCTCGAGGGCCCTGCGCGCGGCCTTGCGGGTGGCATCGCTAATACGACCGCCGTCGGGGGTTATGCCGTTGACGAAGTGGGTGACCTTGTCACCTTTTCTGGACAACACCTCTATGGCCCCGTCGAGATCCTGGAATATCGGTATTCCGCAGTCCTTCCCGTCCAGGACCCCGCCGGCGTCCCTTCCGGCGAGTCTGGAATCCACGACCGCGAGAACGCGATAACGGCGCGTGCGCCTAACGAGGCCGTGGGCGGTCTTCCCGTTGGTGGTGTTGAAGAAGCCCTCGCAGTAGACTATGGCATTGCCATCGATGGGGTCTGGCATCAGCTCTTCCTCCCGGTCAGTATGACGACATACCTGTCACCGGGCAGTTGATGCTTCGCATGTCCGTCCAGCAGTGCGATGAGCCCCGCGGTCGAGGCGGGTAGGACGTTCATGCCCTCCTTCTCCCGTATCAGCTTGGCGTACTTCAGCATGGACTTGTCGCTGGCGTTGGCTGCCCAGCCCCCCGAGCCCCGGATCGCGTCAAGGGCCATGTCACCGTCTATCGAATGCCAGTTGATGAGCGGCTCGTTGACCGTGGTCTCCCTGATGACCTCCGGTTTGAGGTCCTCGCAGGTATCCTTGTTCTTTATGTACGCCTGTACGATTGGATTTTTACCGAAGGAGGAACCCGCCACTATCTTTGGGATCTTGGATGTCTTGCCGCGTCTGTAGAGCCTCACGAACCCCTTGTATATGCCCGCGAGGGTGGTGCCGTTGGATACGGGAGCGGCCACGACGGCGGGGGCGTCCCTCAGCTCGTCATATATCTCGAATGCTATCTGGCCGTAGGCTCTCAGTTGGATATTCGTGTTGGCGCCTCCCGGATTGGCGTCATACAGCTCTTCCTTCTCAGCCGTCCTTACTGAGTGCGACACGGCCTCCTCGTAATCACCGGGCACGCGTTTAATCACGGCCCCCAGTTCCTCGATCTCCCTCACCCTCTTGGTGTGATAGTTCTCCGGGATGATGATTATACACTTCAATCCGGCGATGGATGCCGCCAAGGCCACGGCGGCCCCGTAGTTCCCGCAGGTCGCCACGGTGATGGTGTCATAGCCGCGGCGGAGTGCGTCCAGAGCCTGTGCGAAGGCAATCCGGTCCTTCTGGGTGCCGGTGGGGTTCCCCCCGTCGAACTTCAGATATATCTGCCTGAAGCCGACCTCGTGCTCGATGTTCCTGGCCCTGGCCATGTTCGTGTCGCCGATCTCCGAGTCAGTGATGTCCTCGAATGCCTCCAGCCTCTCGTCAAGGTGGATAGATGGGTCCGCGGCTATCTTCCTCTGGTCCTCGAGGTCGGACTGGATAATGGGATGGTACGGGCTGGCGCCGTCCAAAAGAGACAAAGGCTCGATGACCTCCCCCTTCTCTCCGTTGCGCTTTTCCTTTGAATTATCAGTTTCCTGCCCGGACATCTTGTGATTACCTTCCCTGGGTAACATTTAACATATCGCTTTAGGATATTTAAAGATATTGAGAAATCCTTATTATCGACACGTTGTTGGTCGCAGCATGCCCCAGACCGAATACCGCCACCCGTCAGAAGCGGACATCGAGGCGGTCAACGACGTACTGAACAGGTCGGAGAGGGAAATCCCTCTTCACAGGGACGAAACCGTATCTGAAACGAGCCAATACACCTTTGAGGAGGATGATTATGACCCGAAGGGTTTCCTTCTGGCCGTGGTGGGGGACGAGGTGGTCGGCTACGGCGGCTCTCACGTGAACGACCACAGGATCAAAGCTGGCAAGAACGATGCCTGGATCACCGTCGAGGTAGCGCCGGAGCACAGGGGCAAGGACATCGAGCGGCATCTAATGGGCTTCGGCCTGGAATATCTGAGGTCACGCAAAGTCGCCACCGCCCATCGGTGGTGCGTGGGCACGGAAGGCTGGCGTCATGAGCTTTCAAAGGACTTCGGTTTTCACGACAACCGGCATTTCTTCACGTTGGTATGGACGGGCGATGAAGGGCCGGCCCTATTGGCGCTGCCGGCCGGCTTCGGGTTCGCGGAGGCCATTTTCAGGGAAGCCAGTGATGAGGAGGTCATCGCGTTTGCCACTGCGATGAACCAGGCATTTGCCGACCACTACAACTTCGCGCCTCGCCCGCCCGAGTCGTTCCTCAAGTGGCGGGAGACGGACGAGAACATATCCAGATTGAGCTGGGTCAGCGACGGGGACAGGGTCGTGGGGGTGTGCATGTGCGCGGAGAGCGTACCTTACAACAAGGAAAACGACACCAAGGTTGGTTGGGCGAACGTACTGGGCGTGGTGGAATCCCACAGGAAAAGGGGCATCGGCCGCGCGCTGCTCTCCGAAGGAATGAAGTGGCTGTCGGATCGCGGGATGGACACCATCTATCTACGTCTGGACGCGGAGAACCGCGGTGCATTGGACCTCTACACAAACCTGGGGTTCAAGGTCCATTCGGAGAGCATCGGATACGTATTGGAGCTGGATTGAGACCAAAGATTTTTAATACTGCCTTCAATCCAGCAAGCATGCCCGAGGCATTGAAGGTCTCAGTCATCGTCCCCACCATGAACGAGGAGGAGAGCATCGGCAAGGTCATGGACGAGATCAACGCCGCGCTGGAACCCGTCGGCGCGTACGAGGTTTTGGTCGTGGACACCAGCTCCAAGGACAGGACGAGGGAGATAGCCAAGAGCAAGGGAGCGCGAATCATCGACGAGCCCAGGCGCGGTTACGGCCGCGCCTACAAGACCGGCTTCGCGGAGGCGAAGGGAGAATACCTGGCCACGCTCGACGCGGATTGCACGTACCCGGCAGCGGACATCCCCAAGTTCATCAAGGTCCTTGAGACCCAAGACGTGGATTTCATCTCCTGCGACCGCCTGACGACCCTGGATAAGGGCGTGATGAACTCGAAGCACCGCTTCGGCAACTGGATGCTCAAGACGACGACCAACATCCTGTTCTCGATGAAGATTGCGGACTCGCAGACCGGCATGTGGGTGTTCCGCAGGTCGGTCCTCCCGAAGTTCGAGCTGACCAGCGACAGGATGGCACTATCCGAGGAGATAAAGATCGAGGCGCACAAGCACTGCCGGTTCAGGGAGATGCCCATCAAGTACAGCCCCCGGGTCGGAGAGGTCAAGCTCAACACCTGGCAGGACGGCTTCGGCAACCTGATGTTCCTGTTCAGGAAGAAGTTCGGCAGGGCCAAGCCCGAATCCTGATAGTTTGATTCTGTTTGGATAATGAATTGCCATTCAGGAAATGACTTAAGATTCCATCCAATTATATCCAAAGAAGTATCGGTATTATTACTGCCAATCCCCCGAAGAATATGCAGAACTTAGAGAAATCGATATCACGGGCAAGCCTGACCAGGCCGCCCATGGTGAGATAACCGAACACGAATGCGAAGAACGCCGCGATGAAGAACAGTCCGAGCCCAATCGATGCAACCTCACCGAACACGAGGAAGTATGCCGAGGCCGCGATGGACACCGGCACCGCGAGTAAGAAAGAGAACACAAGCGCCTGCCTCTTCTCGAAGCCGCGGATGAGAAGTGTTCCGACTGTCATGCCGGACCGGGAAACGCCAGGCAGGACGGCAAATGCTTGTACAACGCCCAAAAGAACGTGGTCGGGCAATGCCCCGCCGGAGATGGGCCTGAAGGCCTTCGTCCTTGCACCCCGCAAAATCAAACCGGTGATCACCAAAACGATACCGATGAACAGGGTGATGCTCAATCCCGTCCAAACCTCGTTCTCGAATGTCTCCTCCAGTATAAAGACCAAGGGAAGCGCGACCGCCAGTGAGGTCGCGGTGGTGGTCCAATAGAACCTGGACGAGGTCTTGTTCTTCCGCATCTCAAGGAGCTGCCTAGGATAACGCGCAATGACGGCAAGCCCCGTGCCGATGTGCACGGCCAGGCCCAGGGTAATGGCCAGCCCGACGTCGATCGCCAGGAAGTCGACCATAACGATGGTCGTCTGCCCGGAGCTTGATACGGGGAACCACTCAAGGATGCCCTGAAGCATTCCTATGAAGGCTGCCGTGGACCAATCGAGCATAGGCTGTGATTCGCGTACTCTTTAAAATGATTTTGGAGACGACCACTAGAATGACCCAGAACCCTGCAGCATGCCCCGTCTGATTACAAACAATCTACGTACGAGAGGGCGGGGTCGCCCCTCCGATGATGCTTCGGGTGACAAACACCAATTGCATGAATCAATCCAAGCCCTGCCTGTGAGGGCAGGGTATTGGGCCTAACCGATATCACAGGGCCCTTTTGAGAAAAATGTAGAGCCACTGGAGAGATTTGAACTCCCGACCTGCTGATTACAAGTCAGCCGCTCAACCGGGCTAAGCTACAGTGGCAGCCTAACACCCAGCATTATTCACCATTATTAGCATTTTCCTATCGGGAATCCGGCAGGTACGGCGCCATCGCCGCGACGAACGCAGGCAGATGCCTCGTTTGCATCAGTATCTTTCCCGGGCCGACCAGGTCTGTGACCAAGCCCTCGCCGCTGAGGATGGTCGACTTCCATCCGCCTACCCTGTGGACCGAGAACTGCATCGTGTCCGGGAACGCCACCAGGTGGCCGGTGTCGACAGACAGGATCTCGCCGACCTGCAGCTCCCTCTCGATTATCCCGCCGAAGCTGGACACCCATATCTTGCCGGGGCCGCCGGCGCGCAGCATTACGAAATCGCGCTCCGACAAGAAACCCTTGAGGCCCTGCCACTTCGTGTCGAGCTGGACGTTCGGGTCGGATGCGAGGAACGCGCCGCTCTGCAGTATCATGCCCTGCATGGTGACGTCGATGACCTTGATGTCGCCCATCGTGGGTCCGACAAGGGCAAGCTCGCCGGGCCCGTGGGCCGCGGTGAACGTGTTCACGAAGAAGGACTCGCCTCCGAGGGCGGAGGTCACCACGCCTTTCAGTATGCCGCCCTTCCTGCCGTGGGTCTGGATGTCGATGTTCTTGTGCTTGTACATCATCGCGCCCTTCTCGGCCTGGACCTGTTGACCCTGCTTGAGCTTGAACTTCAGCATGCTGAAGGACGGTGAGAATTGTGTCTCCGTCTCCAGTTCTCCCTGATGGGTGCCGTGATAACTGGGTTGGGGCTGGACGGCCTGTTGTTGGGTTGGTTGAGCCTGCTGTTCCGCAGGTTGTTGCGGCTGTGCAGGGGCCTGCTCTTGCTGATGCTGGTGGGCAGGAGGTTGGTGTTGTTGTTGCTGCTCGACCTGTTGCTGGTGCTGCACAGGATGGTTATACTGCTGGCACTGGTAACAGTACCACTGGTTGTACTGGTCAATAAAGCTCATACCGTTTCCGCATAATGGACATTGGCTCATATGGATTCCTCCCTGAAGCATAGCTTCGCAACCCACACGCAATAGCGAGATATAAACCTAACCCGTGTAACATCAAAATGGCCTTATACTCATGCCCGATAAAGGAGAGCGATGGTCAAGAGGTTCGGCGTCCGCAATTACATCTCCCGTAACATCAGGAGGCGGAGCCTGCGGTCGGGGATCACAATTGTTGGCATCTCCATCTGCATAGCCTTCTTCATACTGTTCGCATCCATAAGCCAGGGACTGAAAGACGACATCCTCGAAGAGATTGAGGAAAGGCGCGCCGAGATCGCCCGCCAGAGGGCCGGGTACATCACCATCATGAACATCGACCCCTTCAACATGGACTTCTTCAACAGCACTGAGCTCGAACAGGTCGAGGACCTTGTGGAGGACTATTGCATCGCGCAAAACACTTCAGGCGAGGTCTTCCCGCTGGCCCTGAACTTCCTCGAGCCCACAGACCCAAACTCCGACGCCATCTACATCCTCTTCGGCGTGGACCCGGAGAAGGGCATCAAGTACGACTTCATCGACTTCGATGCCGAATCGGTCAGCCTGAACGGCACCTTCCTTAGCACGGACTCGGAAAGGCAGGTCATCCTTGGAAATGGACTGTGGGAGAAGAACTACCCGGCGAGCGGATTGGGGGACGCTATTGACCTTCAAACGCTCAGCTTCGTGACCGGCGAGTCCATCGCCATCGAGAATGTGACCATCTCAGGCATTATGGATTCGAACCCATTGTACGACCAGTTCGCCGCGGTGCCCATAGAGTTCCTGCTGGAGGAGGTCGGCCTGTACGACCCGGTGACAGGCGAGTACCAGTACTTCCTGGCATCGATATACATCGACGACGCATCCAAGATCGACTTCGACGAGCTGGAGGCCGGCATCAAGGACATCACCGGGATCAGCGACAGGGGCATCGACGACAACGAGAACTACATCAACCGCATCATCCTGGAGCACGAGGCCGAGATCGCAAGGCAGGAGGAGATGGAGAGGACGGTGAACGGCTGGTTACTGGCTGTCATACTGCTGCTCTCGATAATCACGATAGTGGGCATCAGCAACACGATGCTCATGAGCGTCACCGAGAGAAGGCGGGAGATAGGCACATTGAAGGCCGTGGGCATCGCCAGGTCCAGGGTCTACCAGATCATCCTGAGCGAGGCCCTGTTGCTGGTGCTCATAGCCCTCGTCATCGGAGGGCTCAGCGGCGGTCTGATATCGATCTATTTCGGCATGCAGTACGAGGCCGGCGCGGGCGGCCTGTTCTTCGCCCCAACGTCGCTGTCACCCTTCGTTGTCAGCTACGTCGTAGCCATAAGCCTGGTTGTCGGGCTGCTGGCAGCCCTGTATCCTGCCTGGAGGGCGGCCAACCTTAATCCCACGGAGGCGCTGAGATATGAGTGACGGCATCGTGAAGCTCGACGGTGTTCAGAAGTACTACACGATGGGCAAGGTCCACATCAAGGCCTTGGACGGCGTCTCCTTGGATATCGCGAAGGGCAGCTTCACCTCGATATCGGGGCCAAGCGGTGCCGGGAAATCCACACTTCTCCACATCATCGGATGCCTGGACGCGCCCACGGCTGGCCGCGTCCGCATCAACGGCAAGGACATGGGCGCGATGAAGGACACTGAGCTAACACGGTTCAGGAAGCGGAGCATCGGCTTTGTATTCCAGTTCTTCAACCTGGTCCCGACTCTGACGGCAAAGGAGAACGTGCTCCTGCCGAAGATGTTCGACAGGGACAAGGACGGGGAGAGGGCTGACAGGCTTCTCAGGATCGTGGGTATGGAGCACAGGGCTGACCACAGACCGAACGAGCTCAGCGGCGGAGAGAGGCAGAGGGTGGCGATCGCCAGGGCGCTTATAAACAACCCGCCCATAATCCTCGCGGACGAGCCCACCGGGAACCTCGATTCTGAAACGAGCCTCGACATCATATCGTTGTTCAAGAAGCTCAACGAGGGCGGCAGGACAGTGATCCTGGTGACCCACGAGCGGGACATTGCCAGGTTTGCAGACAAGAGCATCGCCTTAAGGGACGGCAAGGTCGATGGCCGCCCGTCCGGTTGAAGTAATGTAAGCCTAGCCAGGTTTATATATGTCGATTGATAATGAGGTCAAGATGCCGCGAGCACAGCCATCCAGGTCAACACCCGTTGCGGTCTGGACCGAGCGGGAGCTCCTCAACGGTGAGAAGGTAGACGCCCTCGTGGTCATACTCAGAAGCAAGGGCTGCTCCTGGTCGAACCGGAGCGGCTGCCTGATGTGCGGGTACAATAACGATTGCGATCCCTCGGTTACACCGGAGGACCTTGCCCGTCAATTCGAGCATGCGATGGACAAACATGAAGGCCAACCGTATCTGAAGATATACACATCGGGGAGCTTTTTCGACCCTGAGGAAGTCGATTTTGAGTCCCGGGATTCCATTCTTGAATCAGCCGGCGGCAAGGTGGAGCATATCTTGGTCGAATCACGCCCGGAATTCGTATCCAAAGAAACCCTGGACGCCGCACTCAATAGTGTCAAATCGCTGGAGGTTGCCATCGGCCTGGAGACGGCCGATGACGCGGTCAGGGGGAAGTGCATCAACAAGGGTTTTTCCTTCGCCGGTTACGCGGGCGCGGTCAAGGTGTTGAATGACAATGGTATAATGGTCAGGACATACCTGCTCCTGAAACCTCCGTTTCTGACTGAAAGAAAGGCGATTGCAGACGTTCAAGAGTCCATCGAGAAGGTCAGTGAGATGACCCAGACCATCTCCGTCAATCCCGTCAACGTGCAGCGGGGAACGGCGGTCGAGGGATTGTGGAAAAGGGGCCTATACCGCCCGCCCTGGCTGTGGAGCCTCGTCGAGGTTTTGAAAAAGACAACCGAGGCAAGATTGGTATCCGCCCCCTCAGGCGGGGGAACCCGGAGGGGGGCGCACAACTGCCGCAAGTGCGACAGGTCCATCCTAAACGCGCTGAGGGACTTCAACCTGAACGCAGACGGGGCAGTCTTCGATGACATCAACTGCGACTGCAGGGACGAATGGCTCGACACCCTCGAACTGGAGCCGCTCGCCGGGACGAGCGGCGACCTGGCCAGGCTGATGAGGCCGTGAGCTCCGGTAGGCAGCAAGGGTTTTGTAGCGCCTTCTCATTCTCGCCCTCATGGTCGTGCTTTCCGACGCGGGCATTCTCAAAGCCATGGAGAACAGCGACATCGCCATCGAGAATTTCAACGTTTCAAACCTGACGCCCAACGGCTATGACCTGACCATCGCGGAGATATTGGTCGAGGGCAGGGAGAAGCAGGATTCCGGTGAGGTTGTGATACCTCCGAAGACGTGGTTCGCGGTCAGCACCCTAGAATACGTGAAACAGGGCCCGGGCATTGCCTCCCAGCTCTGGATACGCACCTCCTGGGCCAGGAAGGGCATCATCTCGTCCTTCGGGATGGTGGACGCTGGATTCGAAGGCACCCTGACCCTTTCCGCGTACAATTCGTCGTCGGGCGAGGTGGGGGTCCCGATAGGGGACAGGTTCGCACAGATAGTGTTCCAGGTCCTTGACACCCATTCCGAAAAGGAATACGCGGAGCGCTCGGGCCATTACCAGGGCCAGCGCGGGGTGAGGCTGGAATGATCAAGGGCGTCCTGTTCGACATCGGGGAGACGCTTCTGACCAGTCTAGAACCCGATAAGATAAACCAGATAATACTCAAGGAGAAGGACATCAATAAGACCCCGAAACAGATCAGGACAGCAACTGAAAAAGCAGAGAAGGAGTTCATTAAAAGGCACGCCGGGAAGAGGCTCCTCGCCATGGAGCTGAATAATTTCTATATCGAGTGGGACGCGGAGGTCTATAAGCAACTCGGCCTCAAGGACGCCAAGAAGCTGGGCAAGTACGCGCACGAGCGGTGGTTCGAGGTTGCGGAATTGAAGGCATACGATGACGCGTTACCCGTTCTCAACAGGTTGTCGGCTATGGGACTTCGATTGGGAGTCGTGACAAACGGATACTTTGAGGAGGCGAGGTATGTCCTGTCCGAGACGGGCATCTCGGAATCCCTGTTCGCGGTAGTCGTCGGCCGGGACACGACCATGGCGCTGAAGCCCGACCCCCAGCCCTTCATCCACGCCGCCGGCACGATGGGCCTGCGTCCGGACGAGTGCCTCTTCGTCGGGGACGATTTCATCAAGGATTACGAGGGTGCGGTCGGGACCGGGATGAGTGCGGTCCTATTGTTGAGAGGTAAGGAACTCCCACCCGAAGCTCCGGAGGATCTAAACACAGCGCAAACGCTTGACGAGGTCGTCAATTTCATCCGGTGAGCAGGTCTAAACAATAGAGGCACTGGCTCGGTGAATAGGTGTGGACTTCCTGCACGTTATTAACGGTTGCATGTTGATCTAACCTGTCCTTGAGACCGTCAACCTCATCATACTCCGATATCAAATATAAGTGCAAAATTCCTCCGGGTTTCACCGAACCCAATCCGACATCCAGAAAATCAAGAGACGAATGCGGCAGGTTCATGATGATGCGGTCGGCCTTCTTCAGGCTCGGGGCGAGCTCCCCGGCGTCTCCGAGCATTGGCGCGACGTTTTTTATCTTGTTTATTTTTATATTTTCAATAAGATATGTAATCGCCTCGGGATTCTTGTCGATGGCATAGACGATCTCCGGCTCCGCAGTCTTGGCAATGAGCAGCGAGAAGGGCCCGACGCCCGCGAACATGTCGATTATCCTCTCCCCCTTCCTGACCATTTCAGCGATGCGCTTCCTCTCGGTGGCCAGCCTCGGCGAGAAATAGACCTTGGCGATGTCTAGGTCGAAGCTCAGGCCGTATTCCTTATGCGTCGTTCGCGTCCTCTCCTCGCCGCCGATGATGTCGAGCTTCCTGGTGCGGAACTCGCCCTCAACCCCCGTGTCCAGCGCGACGACCTTCGCGTTGGAATGAGCCTTTAATATGGCACCGGCGATGTCCCTGGAATGCGGCATCAATCCATCCTCGAGCTTGATGATGTAGACGTCGCCGACCACATCAAAGGAGGTTGGTAACAATGGTGATAAATCGTTAGGCAAGTCGAGGAATTCCTTGTAATCGCCAATCCTATCGATCTCCTCGAAGTCCCTTTCGGTCGTTTCGAGATTGTCAAAGGCGTCGGTATCCCCCCCGCCCCCAACTGGGATGTAAACGAACTCTTCGTCATGGGTGACCTTTAAGTCGTTCCTCAGCACCCCGTCATCTGAAAGCTTTTTACGTATGGTCTCCCCTTGTGCCTTGGGAGCGACAACGCATCTCGAGCGCATGGTGCTGACATGGGAAAGCTCATATTCATAGGTTTGGGATTGGCCGACGAGAAAGGCATAACCGTAAGGGGATTGGATGCGGCCAAGGACTGTGACGCATTGTTCATGGAAACGTATACCTCCACGCTATCCGCCGGAAGCTTGGAGAGGCTTGAAAGAATGATAGGTAAGGACATCGCCTTGGCGGACCGGGAGAAGGTCGAGGGTGGAGTTGACATTCTTGACAAATCAAAAACCAGCACCGTGGTCCTGCTCGTCCCCGGCGACCCGATGAGCGCGACGACCCATGTGGACCTGAGGCTTCGGGCGCATGAGCTGGGCGTTGACACGGAGGTCATACCGGGTGTTTCATCCCTGACGGCCGTCCCGGCCCTTCTTGGTCTCCAAATCTACAAGTTCGGCCAGACCGTGACCATCCCGATACCGGAGCCCAACTTCAGGCCCACCAGCTTTTACGAGAAAGCGCTGGAGAACTTCGAAGCCGGGCTGCACACCCTCTGCCTCCTCGACATCAAGGGCGACGAGAACAGATACATGACGGCCAGCGAAGGCCTCGGGGAACTGGCCTCCGTTGAAAACGAGATGAGAAAGGGTCTCATAACCGAAGACCGTATCGTTTGCGTGGTTGCGAGGGCGGGGGCGGACGACGCCCTCGCCAAGGCGGGTCATTTCAGGGATATGTCGGGGCAGGATTTCGGTCCACAATTACATTCGATAGTGATACCGGGAAAGCTGCATTTTCTGGAAGCCCAGGCGCTCGTGAAGCTGGCAGGAGCGCCTGAGGACTTAATACGAGATTGAAGTCACGGACTTCAGGAGGAAGCCTTTTTGGTACGCTTTGCAGTCGCGCGCCTGCGCCTTCTCCTCCTTATTGCAGCCTTGACCAGACCCCAAATGAAATTGGTCCGCGGAACTCTTCTCATGTACTTCCTGTAGGGCTTGCCGAATATCCTGACCAGGTGCCTGTCCTCCCTGACGATGTCGTAATAGAAAACAGCGAAGGCTACGACCCCGGTGAGAAGTACGAGCCAGTGCTGCGATATCATCATCATTGCGAGTATCAGCAGGAGGCCGGCAGTGTACTGCGGGTGCCTCAAAACCCCATATAGACCATCCGTCACCAGTTTGGTGGTGTGGACATAGCCCTTTCCTTTAGGAACCCCGCCGCGTCTCTTGAAGATGATGATCGGCGCGATCCCCAATATCGCACTTAGTATCCAAACGATAATTCCCGCGTACATGAGGATATCCAATTCGTAGTGGTTCTGGTAATAGAAAAAGGTCAAAATGAATTGGATTACTATCAGCGGACTGTATATCGCCGCGGTGATGAAGTCCCTCCACATCATCTGGGACCTTCTGGAAATTTTAGGTTTTCCTTCCATCTTCCCTCGTTTTGAGATGTCCGGCCTCTCTAAAAACCTTTTCACGTCTCCGAGTGCTCCGTCCTCTCGATTATCTCGTCCTGCAGGCCCTTTGTCAAGTCTACGAAGTAATCGCTGTAACCCGCCACCCTCACTATGAGGCCGCGGTGCTTCTCCGGGTGTAGCTGGGCCTCGCGTAAGGTATCTGCGGTCACGACATTGAGTTGGATATGGTGGCCGTTCATCCTGAAGTACGCTCTGATGAGCCAGGCCAACGAATCGATGCCCTTGCGGTCGGCGAGAAGCTGAGGTGTGAACTTCTGGTTGAGCAGGGTGCCGCCCGTCCTGATGTGGTCGATCTTTCCCGCCGATTTCAGCACCGATGTCGGACCGTTCCTGTCCCGGCCCTGCGCAGGCGATATCCCCTCGGAGAGAGGTTCGCCCGCCCTCCTCCCGTCCGGCAGCGCGCCAGTGACGCTTCCGAAATACACGTGCACCGTGGTCGGCAGAAGGTTGATCCTGTGCTCCCCGCCCCTCGTGTTGGGTCTGCCATCCACAGCCGTGAAAAATGCCTCGAATATGAGTTTCATGACGTCGTCCGCTACGTCGTCGTCGTTGCCGTATTTCGGAGTCTGGTTAACGAATGTATCCCGAAGGCCCTCATTGTCCCGGAAGTCGTTCTTCAGGGCTTCCAGCAATCCATGCATCCCGACCTTCTTCTCTTCGAACACGTTGACCTTGACCGAGGTCAGCGTGTCGGTGACCGTTCCCAGGCCAACTCCCTGGATGTAGCTGGTGTTGTACCTCGCGCCGCCCTCGTGGTAGTCCATACCCTTCTCGACGCAGTCGTCGATGAGCAGCGACAGGAAAGGTACCGGCAGGTGCTGGGCATACATCCTCTCGATGGCCAGGTTTCCCTCTATCTTGACGTCGATGAAGTGATTGAGCTGTTTCCCGAACGCTTCGAAGAACTCATCAAACGAGTCGAATGAGGCCGGGTCCCCCGTATCAATGCCCACCATTATGCCGGTCTGCGGGTCAAGACCGTTGTTCAACGTTATCTCGGCGACCTTTGGCAGGTTGAAATAACCGGTGAGGATGTACGCCTCCTTGCCGAAGGCGCCTGCCTCCACGCAGCCGCTGGCACCCCCAGCCCTGGCGTCCTCCAGGCCCTTGCCCTGAAGCCGCAATTCCTGGATTATCGCGTCGGTGTTGAACACCGACGGCTGCCCGAACCCGGTCTTGATGATGTCGATGGCCCGTTTGAGGAACCCGTCCGGGTTCTCGCTACTCACCTGGACCATCGTACTGGGCTGGATGAGCCTCATCTCCTCGATGACGTCGAGGATGAGGTAGGTCAACTCATTGACACCGTCCGTTCCATCTGGTTTCAGGCCACCTAGATTGATGAGGGCGAAGTCGGTGTAGGTCGCGCTCTCCTTTGCGGTCACGCCAACCTTCGGCGGTGCCGGATGGTTGTTGAACTTAATCCACAACGCCTGGAGCAGCTCCCTGGCCTGCTCCTCTGTCAGGCTTCCCTCGTCCATCTCCTTGCGGTAGTACGGGTACAGATGCTGGTCCAAACGGCCCGGGTTGAAGGCGTCCCAGGGATTCAACTCGGTTATCACCCCAACATGGACGAACCAGTAGTATTGCAGGGCTTCCCTGAAGGTCTCCGGAGGATTCGCCGGGACCTTTTCACATATGCTTGCCATGAGTTGAAGGTTCGCTTTCCTCGACGGGTCATTCTCGACAATGGCCATGTCCTTCAATTTATCAGCGTAACGTTTTGCATACCGGAGCAGAGCATCGGTCGCTATGTCCATCGCCTTGAGCTCCTCGGCTTTTTTGGAATAGTTAGGGTCAGCCTTGTCAAGCCCTTCCAGGCTATTCGCAATGTCATTTCTGATGTCAACGAATCCCTTGCGGTATATCTTGTCGCCGAGAACGGTGTGGCCGGGCCCCCTCTGCTCCATGAACTCTGTGAAGATGCCGGCCTCGTAGGCCTTGAGCCAGTCGTCGGCCATAACCCCGAAGATGCGCTCCCTCTGGGACCTCCCCCGCCAGAACGGGATTATCTCGTTCTCGAAAATCTCCCGCGTGTCATCGTCAACCGAATATGGGATCTTCTCCCGCGAGTCCAACATCTCCAGGTCTTCCATGGAATGCACGCATATCTCCGGAAAGGTCGGCGCGGCCTTCGGTGCGGGGCCGCGCTCCCCCACTATCATCTCGTCCGGGTCCATGTACAGCTCCTTGTTGGCCATTATGTGCCTGAATACCTGTGCCCTTCGGACCGGCTCTGAAAGGCCCTCTCCTTCCGTGCTCCGGTAATATTCCGTCACCAACCTGGCTCTCTCCGGTGATACAGACGGGGCCGTGTCCACGCTCAGCTCTCTGAGCCTCTTTATCCTCTCGTTCATGCCGAGCCTCCCACGAGGACCTCAAGACCGTATCCGCCGAGTATCCGTTTGGCAATGGCAACATCATCCTCGGACGGCGGGTCCACACCCTTTAGTTGATTCTCAATGCCCATTCTTTCATACTTCCCCTCCGCGGTCCTGTGGAAGGGCAGGAGGTCCACCGTCTTGATGTTGTTCAATGATGATATGAAATCACCGATATCTCTGATGTTTTCTGCTGTGCCTGTGATCTCAGGGATGACCGGAAATCTGATTAAGGTCTTCCTATCCAGTTCATCCAGTTTTTTACAGTTTCTTATCACTAGCCCATTGGAGACGCCAGTGTACCTTCTGTGCAACTCATCGTCCATGAACTTGAGGTCGTACAGATACAGGTCTACGAGGTCGAGGGTCGCATCAAAGGCGTCCGCGGGCGCATGACCGCAGGTGTCCAGGGATATGTGTATGCCCGAATCCCTGCATTGCCTCATCATCGAAACAAGGAACTCCGGCTGGGACAACGGCTCCCCTCCGGAGAGGGTGACGCCGCCGGCCGACTCGTCCATGAAGGGCCTGTCCTTCTCTATCTCGGTCATCAGTTCTTGAACGGAGATTATCCTGCCAAACTCGTCAAGGCCGGGAGCGATGCCTTCGGGATTATGGCACCACAGGCATCCCAGGGGACAACCCTTGAGGAACACGGTCACCCTGATGCCGGGTCCATCATGAATGGCGTATCGTTTGATGTCGAAAATGGTGCCTTTTTCCAGGAGACCACCTGTTTTATTATTAGGATAAGAGATAGATGATACCTCTATCTTATACTTTCGCCAAACGGTTGTCTTCGGGGACCTTCCAAGTACTTTCGCTTACCCCTCATCAACCCTTTTATACCCCACCGCCAATCGGGATCACAGCAGATCACTTTGGAAAAGGACGTGATCCCATGGAAAAGAAGTACGAATCGCATATTAAGGAGATTTTGGAGGCCGTCGGCAAGGACGCCGACGGGAAGGAGATTGAGAAAGAGTTCAAGAACTACGTCGAGGAGTTCAGGCTCTCGCCCGCCGAGGCAAAGAAGCTGATAGCAAGGAAGCACGGGGCGTCCATCAGTTTCGGTTACGAGCCGGCTAAGAAGACCATATCCGAGCTGACACCGGCGGACCGCAACGTGGACCTGCTCTGCCGCGTGGTCTTTGTGGCCGAGCGAACCATAACCTCGGACGGGGAGGAGAAGGACATCCTGTCCGGCATCCTCGGCGACGACACCGGCACGGCGCCGTTCACGCTGTGGCAGAAGGGCGACGTTTCCCTGGAGAAGGGCGACGTGGTAAAGGTCCAGAGCGCCTACGTGACAGAGTGGAAGAACGAGCCGCAGATCAACATCGGCGACCGCGGGACCATTGTCAAAACCGACGATTCAGCGCTGCCGCCTTTCAACGGCAACGGCCCGAGACCCGCGGTCAGGGAGATGAAGATATCGGCCATCGGCGAGAGCACCAGCAACGTTTCCGTTGTCGGTCGCATAATGACACTTGAACAGCGGGAGGTCAACGTCAGCGGCGAGACGAAGGATGTGATGTCAGGCATCATGGCGGACGGGACCGGCAAGATATCGTACACCTGCTGGGGCAAGGCCAAGATCAAGCGTGGCGACGTGGTGAAGGTGGGCAGCGGCTACCTCAGGAAGTGGAGGGGCATGCCGCAGCTGAACTTCGACTGCACCGCCGTGGAGAAGTCCAAGGAAGAGCTGCCCAAGGAAGAGGACCTTGTCAAGCCGGTCGACGTTTCGATAGGCGACCTCGAATCCATAGGCGGCATGGTGGACGCATCCGTCTCCGGCATCATCCTGGACGTCAGGCAGGGCAGCGGGCTGGTGTTCAGGTGCCCGGAGTGCAACCGCGTTCTG
>LSSH01000053.1 GCA_001595885.1 Candidatus Proteinoplasmatales archaeon SG8-5
CCTCCAGTGTCCAGAGAAGCTCGTCCAGTTTTGACGCCTTTATCTTTTTGCCCTCGTCGCTGATGGCATCATCGGCAAGCACTTCGTCAGCACCAGTCTTGAAACCGCTGAACTTCTCTTTCAAGAATTTGAACATCGCTATTCATCCTCAATGCCTGACTGGGCATAGACTTCCTGCAGCTGCCGGGTGAGCGCGCCGCACTTGGCCTCTAACTCGGCAACGTTGCTCGCGATATCCTGGCCGGCCTTGTTCAGCCCATCGATGTGCCTGTCTAGCCTCTTGAGCGCTTCGCCAATGCTCTCCTCGGCAGCGATTGTCGAGCCGAGATTCGATATCACCTTGTCGACTTCGTCGAGTTTTGCATGGATGAAGAAGTTTGCACCAATCGGAACAAGCATGTTTTCGCCACTTTTACTGCCCTTGATGCCGTTCAGAGTATCCCTGGCCCTCATAAACTCCTCTATGTTCAACCTGAGTATTTCATCCTGTTTAACAAGGGTGTCCAGCTGGGCTCTGGAGGTTTCCAGCTCCATTACTTTCTTCCTGATTTCTTCTTCCTGCATAGTTTCAACCCGTAACCTTGAAGGCAACCACTGAATCAGATATCTCATCGGGTTTTATCTCATCTATACTGGTTAATGTAATGTCATACCTCTTTACTTTATGACGACTGCCCAGATCAGAAAGGATGAGCTCGATGGCTTCTTCCTTGTTCTCACAGGCGACCTCTTTACTGAAGTTCTGGACCATTCTGCCCATTCTAAAGGTGCCAGTAACTCTGAATGCTTTCATACTTAACTCCCGGGGAGGTTGAAAAGGATTGAGCCTATAAAGATTATGGAGTTAATCACTAGCTAAAATGGTTATAACCACTTTAACTTTATATATTATAACATCCTATATTACATGTTAAGGTGGTTAGTATGGGTGGTAAAAACATCTTCAGCCTTGTGTTTAGCCTATCGATTGTAATCATGTTATTCACGGCGTTGGGCATATCCTTGACAATCCCAATGGCCAGTGCGGACACATCACTGAGAGCGGACTGGATCGACCTGGACTACAACACGGACTATATGATGGGCGAAGCCCTGTACCATATAGACTTTGGTAACATGTCAGGTAAGGATGAGTGTGAATATCCTGGATGACGATGTTGACAACCTGATGCTCAACATCTCGCAATACTCGGATACAGCCTTCGACTTCCAGGACCCGGACACCTCGACAGACCAAATCGAGGGTGCCCGTTCTGGCCCGGCGAACCCGATAGCTGGTAACACCAACAATTTCGACTTCTGGTTCGACGTGCTTGCAACCTCGACACTCGGAGCACCCAGCTCGAGAGACCTGACGATCAGGTACTGGTTCTGGGACGAGAACTCGGGTCAGGAGAGGAGCGATACTCTATCCAACGTGAAGATATATATCAGCTCCATCTGGGACAACCCGGCCAACGACCCGGACGGCCAGCTGGCCAACGCTGTTGACGCTAACGATGACGGCCCCTTCGAGGCCGGCGATATGTTCGAGGCCACGACGATCAACCTCAACAACTACGACCCGGCTGCCGAAGCCGGTGACATAACTTGCACGTTGAGGTGACATAACTTGCACGTTGACCGAACCCGGCAACGGCGTCACATTGGCTGGCGGCCAGAACGTCTGTTCGATCCCCGGCGGTATCGCCGCCGGAGCCAACGACGACCTGCTGTACAGGACCGACGTTGCGGTCGGAACACCACCCGGTGTTTACACGGGCTCTGCCGACATCGTATACACGAGGGACGACAGTGACCTGACCATAACAGAGGCCAACCTGATCGTGGACTGGGAGGTGTGGACTGGGAGGTCGACTTCTCGTTCGCGGACGATGACCCGTTCGAGGACGGTAAACCGTATTCCGAATACCAGTGCGTGGCAACCGATGTGACGATCACGGACTCGGACGTCGGTGATGCCAATGTGACCAGGCACGAGGAGGAGGCCGAGGGTTCGTCCGCTCAGTCCATTGAGGATTCCGATGCCTATGGTGTAACTTCATTCACCACTCCTGTCGAAGAAGGCTCGGAATCACAAAAGAACGTGGTCTGGGTCCTTGCACCAGTCGCCATTGCAGTCGTATCGTTGATAATAATCTCTGCTTTGTTGTTCAGTCGGAAAGATTAGGTGACTATCTCACCGAGTTTGTCCATCTGAACTGCCCTTCTAACTTCCAGCGCGAGCCTTCGTCCGGTGCTCATGTTCGTGCGCCAAAGAGCATTGCCGTATGCGTGCCCCACGGCCATGTGTACGTTGGTCCCGCCGCCGACGCGGGGAGCCACGTCGTAGATGTAGAAGTTCAGGTCCTTGTCCACGCACGTTTGCAGGCAGAAAGGTCCGATGATGCCCGGGTCGTAATGTTCCTGGGTCGAATCCACGTATTTCTGCCCGAGCTCGAAGGCCTTCTCGAGCAGGGATTCTCTCAGGGTGGCGGAGTTGTGACCGCACACTGTGAACTCAGGCGTCTGCTGCTCGCCGATGAGGGTCATCTGCTGGGGAGCTGGTAATCTGACGTGACCGTCCAATGACGTCTCGAACCTCCAGTCTATGCCGATGAGCTCGAGCTTGCTCAAATTTGGCTCGATTGGCGAGTAGAAGAAATCGAGGTTGAAGACCGGACCGACGATGTATCGCTCGATCCGGGCCATGGCCAGTGCCTCCTCTGTTATGACATCGTGCTTCAACAGCTCCTGTGACTTCTCCTGGTACTCCTGATAGCTGGCAGCCGAGAAGAATCCCCGCTCCAGCTTCTTGACCTTGTGAGGTAATTTGACCATGACCAGACAGTCGATATCTTCCGGGTTCCCGATCCTCTCCGGGAATGGCAGTCCCGCCTTCTCCAGCATCCAGTAATAGTCCCTCTCCTCGCCCCTTTCCTCGCTCCTCAGGAGGTTGCGGCTTCCGACGAGGGGGACGTTGAAATCGTTCTCTATAGCATCGATGCTGGCGTATGATGTGAAGGACCTGTTGGGCACGAAAAGGATGTTGTTGGCCTTCAGCCATTCTTGTCTCTCGGGCAGGAGAATCTCATTGAATTTATCTAGTATCACGGCCTCATCCACCATACCCCGGATGACCTTCCCGCTCGCGTCCCGCTGCCCTCTGAAAAACTCGGTGTACGTCCTTTCCCTTCCTTTTTGACAAATGGCAACCGTGGGAAAGCCTTCCTCCACCGCCCCGTCGCACACGTCCAGAGCCGAGTGCGAGGCGATCATTCCTATCTTGATATCAGCGGGTTCGTAAGCCCTGGCGATATCCTGGATGTCCTTCCTCTCTATCATGCAACCACGGGAGAATATTCTCTTGGTATATTCAAATATTGATGGTCCGATTTCAGTATGTTTTAAATATGCTCAATTTGATGCAGAAGTGATGCCGTTGAAAAGGACTGGAATGGCAATATTTGTCGTGTTGATTATTATGATATTATCAACTTCAAGCATTGGGTTATCGACTCAAGAATCTCATGTTCCCAATGATAAACCGACTGTCCCGTCTCCTGAAAAGCAATCAGATGTTTTATTCGTCCGTGACGGGACCTTTGTCGAGCATACGCCTTCCATCATCCAGGCGACTAACGGAACATACTTCCTGGCGTATGAATCCGGCAACCCCAGCTGGCATTTCACCATCAACCTGACATGGTCCCCGGACGGAGCAACGTGGTTTGACGTCGGGGCCATCGTGGGCACAGGCGGCAGCTATGGGAACCGACACCCCTCCCTCATACAAAGACAGGACGGTGACCTGCAGCTCGCATATCTCACAGACCGGGCGGGAACGTTCCAGCTTTACACCTCGATATCCACCGACGGAACAAGCTGGACCGAGTACGGCCCGCTTGGCGTATCAGGACCTGCGATCAATCCCTTCATCATCCAGGAAGAAAACGGTGATTTTGCGATGTCCTACCAGCGGTACGGCTCCGCCTTCGACGGCTCATACTTTGCGACCTCAACGGATGGGATAAGCTGGACGACCGCAGGGTCCAGGGTGAGTACCCGCTCTCTGCCGAGATTGATGCGTGCCAGCGGGGGCGGAGCTTACCTCATGACCTTCCAGGGCGGGTCCAGCGGAGATTTCGAGATCAGATACAAGACATCGGAAGATGGTCTGGGATGGAGCTCGGAGCAGACCCTCACAAACACAGGCAACAGCCACGATTCCTTCCCCTTCGAGTTGAAGAATGGCACTTTCATGGTCTATTTCTGCACCTCTCTCGGCGGCGGTGGATACGAGCTATACCGCAAGTGGTCACCGGACATGTCCGCGTGGTCGACCGATGAGCTGATAGACGTTGGCAACTTCAGGTTCGACACAGAGCCCCACGCATTCCAACAGTCATCGAATCAAACGACCCTGCTTGCCTGGGGGTACGAGAGCAGCGGCCCAGTCGGAGGTTACGAGGACGTGGACGTCGCCCTCATCTGGATAGAGGACCTGATCAGCTACGACATCGCACTAACACAAGGATGGAACCTCGTTTCGTTCCCGGTCGAGGTCGAGGATGAAACCCTGGCGTATGTTCTCGACCCGATAACCGGTCAATGGGACAATGTCCAGACCTATGATGCGGCGGGTTGGCATTCAACGATCACGTCCAGACCGAGTGCGCTGAACGATGTGGCTGTCTTGAACAACACCGTGGGTTTTTGGATAGACTGCACGGTCGTCCAGACTGTTCTAGCCGTTCAAGGATATGCTCCCGGAATCAGCGCGATACCGTTGAAGGCCGGATGGAACCTCGTGGGTTACCCATCCTTCAACGAGAGAACGATTGCGGACGCACTGGTCGGCACGGGCGTTGACCTTCCCGTTGAGGGTTACGACGGCGGCTCCCCATACTGGATAACCCAACTGCCAAACTCATACGTCATGAAACCCGGTGAAGCATACTGGATCCATGTCCCCTCCGACACGGTATGGATTGTAGATTGGTGATCAAACAACACGTTTGAACAACTTCTCTAGTTCTTTCTCGGTGATGCGGATGATCGTAGGCCGGCCGTGCGCGCATGTGTAAGGAGAGTCGATTCCGTGCATCTCCTCGATAAGGCGCCTCATCTGGTTCATGCTCAGTCTTTCGCCAGCGCGTACGGCCGAGTGGCAGGCTATCAGATGCCTAATGTCATCCCGCTTTTCCTCGATGGACCTCGCCTTCCCCAACTCAGCGAGCTCATTGATCAGGTCCATCAGGCCGGATTCGCTCTCCAGGTGACCGGCGGTAACCGGTACAGCCCTTACCAGGAAGGTATCCTTGCCGAAGGGCTCGATCTTGAATCCCATGTCCTCGATGATATGGCGGTAATGTTCGATGAGCTGCCCCTCCCTCTTGTTAACGGCTAACGGAACGGGTGTTATCAGGTTCTGAGCGGCCTTGGCACCCTTGTCCTCGGACCTCTTCAGCTTCTCCAGCATCACCCGCTCGTGGGCCGCGTGCTGGTCAATGATGACTAGGTCTGAACCACTCTGCGCAAGAATATAGGTATCCAATATCTGGCCGATGACCTTCATCCTCGGGAGCATGCCCTCCTCTGTGATGTCCACGGGTGGTTCATCTTCAATGATCTGCGTCTGGGCAGCGGAAGAGGCCGCTGCCTTCTTCGGCTTCTTCTTGGCTCCAACATGTGCAGCGGTCACCGGCACGGCATCATCATGTACGGGTCGGCTCTCGGGTATGATGTCAACGTTGCCGAGGGCTTCGGCAACGGCCTTTCTAACAAGCTTGGCCAGAGGCTTGATTTCCGCGAATTTTATTTCGCGTTTTGTCGGGTGAACGTTGACATCGATCCACTTTCGAACGATGTCAATGAAAATCGCACCCACCGGATGCCGGTTCCTCATTAACAAACCCGCGTATCCCTCTTCGATTGCCGCCGTAATCTCCTTGCTGGCCACTGGCCTGTTGTTTACAAAAATGTGCAAGTCCTGGGTTGTTGATTTTGTTAACGCAGGCTTTGCTAGACATCCCTCGACCTTAACACCCTTGTCTGTTTCATAGAACAAGACCATCTCTTTCGTGACACGGCGTCCGAATACATCTGTCATGCGGTCAATGAGGTTCGGCGCCCTGGCATATTTCAAAACTTCAACGTCCTCATTGTGCAGCTGGAACGCGACTTTGGGATAGGCCAGCGCCCTCTCGGTCACGACCTGAATGATGTGGCTCATCTCCACCCTGTCGCTTTTCAGGTACTTCAGCCGCGCTGGGATGTCCGCGAACAATCCGTTAACGACAATTGTAGTGCCGGTCTCCCTGCCGACCTCCTTTTTTTGCAGGATGTTGCCGCCCTTGATCTTCAGCGAAATCCCGATACCGGCCTTCTTATCTTTCGTCGATACCTCCACCTCGGCGACCGAGGCGATGCTAGAGAGCGCCTCTCCCCTGAAGCCGAGCGTACCTAGGACATCCAGGTCCTCTATCTTCGATAGCTTGCTGGTCGCGTGCTGTTTGAACGCCAGTTCAATGTCCTCAACGTCCATGCCGTGGCCGTCATCGCTGACCTCGATGCGCTCCTTCCCGGCCCCGCCGACACGGACCCTGACGTCGGTGGCCCCCGCATCCAGCGAGTTCTCCAACAACTCCTTGACCACAGAAGCCGGGCGCTCGATGACCTCGCCCGCGGCTATCTTGTTGATGGTGTTATCGTCCAGAAGGCGTATCCTACCCATCATCTTCCTCCGCCTTCTTCTTCAGCTCGTCCAGCTTGTGGAGGGCCTGCATAGGGGTGATATGATGTGTGTCCAGTTCCTTCAGTTCCTCGCGTATCCGGTCCTTCGCTTTGATCTCGTCGAACATGACCAACTGGGTGTATGTCTTCTTTCGTCTCTTCTTGGTCGGGGATTCCATGTCAACCAGGGCCTGGTCCTCTATTTGTTTAAGTAAGACCTTGGCCCGCTCGACAACGTCCAATGGCATTCCTGCCAGCTTGGCCACCTGAACTCCATAGCTGCGATTGGTGCTTCCCGGTATCACCTTCCTCAGGAACACGATGTCGTCCCTCTGCTCCTTTACCGCGATGTTATAGTTTACGACGCCGTCAAGCAATTCCTCCAGCTCGGTCAACTGATGATAATGTGTGGCAAAGATGGTCTTCGAGCCCACTTTCTTCGAATGCACGAACTCGGTCACGGCCCAGGCAATGCTGAGCCCGTCGAAGGTGCTCGTTCCCCTGCCTATCTCGTCGAGGAGTATCAGGCTTCTCTTTGTTGCATTGGTAAGTATGTTAGCGACCTGCGTCATCTCGACCATGAAGGTGCTCTGGCCCCTTGTCAGGTCGTCGAACGCGCCAACCCTCGTGAAGATCTGGTCCACCACCCCGACGCT
>LSSH01000054.1 GCA_001595885.1 Candidatus Proteinoplasmatales archaeon SG8-5
GAGCTCAGCGGCGGCGAGCAGCAGAAAGTGGGCATCGCCAGGGCGCTTTGCTCCGGCTCGAAGCTCCTGATACTCGATGAGCCGCTGTCAGCACTGGACGCGCGTGTCAGGCTAGACCTGAGATACGAGATAAAACGACTGGTAAAGAGGAAGGGGCTGACCGCGATCCACGTCACCCACGACCAGGAGGAGGCCATGTCCATCTCCGACAGGATAGTGCTGATGAGGGCGGGGCGGTTGGTGGAGGTCGACACTCCGGAGAACCTCTACAACCGGCCGAAGAACCTCTTCACCGCCAACTTCATCGGCGAGGCCAGCTTCATCGAGGGGGCCGTCATAAGGGATGGGGAGCACTGTGTGGTCGAAGCCAGGCACAAGAAGCACATCAGGATAGAGAACCCGGACGGGTGCTTCAAGGTGGGGGACGGCGTGGTGATAGCGGCGAGGCCGGAGAACCTGTACCTGTCAAAGGAGAAGAAGGACAATTCGTTGGAGGGGTGCATCGAGGACAAGATATTCATGGGCTCCTTCGTCAGATACAGGATCATGCTGTCGACCGATGACCTCGTGCTGGTCGAGCTGCCTGAGGCCATCGATAAAAGCTTTAATATGGGCGAGCAGGTTAACGTGATATTCCTGCCGAGGAAGCTGCTCGTCTACCCGAGACCCGAGGAGGGACTGCAGGAGGTGTTGAGCCTTGAGTGAAGAGAAGTATACTATGTGGTTTACGAGGAGAAGGGAATCCAATGTCATGGACGGCACGAGGGCCCATATCCTGAAGGTCGTGGACACCTGCGAGGAGCTCGAGAAGTGCATCCTGGCCATTATCGAGAAGGACAACGAGAAGGCGTTCCAGGCGATCGCCAGGCTTGACAAGAACGAGAAGGCAGCCGATAGCATCGAGGTCTCCCTGAACGAGGACCTGGCAATAGGCCAGCTTCCCTCGAAGGACAGGGAGGACCTGATGCACCTGGTCAAGAGAATGGACCAGATAGCGGACTTCACCAAGGACGCGTCCAGGAACCTACAGGTGGTCCTGGAGGCCGGCATCGAGGTCCCGGACAAGGTCTGGAAGTACTTCAGCGTGCTGGCGAACAACGGTCTCCGGGGCGCGAAGGAAGTGAAGCTCTGCCTCGATTTCCTCGGGGACGACGACGAGCAATTCTTCATCCATCACAAGAACGTCCACAACATCGAGCACGAGAACGACGACCTCTACTTCAAGATTAAAAAGGAACTGGTGACTTCGCTCACACTGTCCCCTAGGGTCATGTTCATCATGAGGGACATCATACACGCCATCGAGAACGCCACCGACAACTGCAAGGCCGCGGCCGACCTGATGCACATAATACTGACCGCCAATAAATAATGACAACCTCCATCATATCGTAGGAACCGGTCCTTTCGGATGAGGTTATGCTTTGATCGCCACAAATTGCATGTTACACAATACACGATGCTGGCTATTGCGAATCTTACAGTAACGCCGTTAAATCTATATAGGACAATTCATTTCTCAATAGTGTTATATATCGGGGGGTCGAAATGGAAACGAGAAAGGTCCAGATGACAGGCGGTTCCTCTTACGTCATCACGCTTCCGAAGGAGTGGGTCACGGGATTGAAGATAAAGAAGAACGACCCGCTGGGCGTGGAGGTACAGCCCGACGGCACGCTCGTCATCACTCCGAAGACCAGCGCAGAGGACGTCCAGAGCACCAAGGAGATTCACATCGAAGCCGTGGACGACCCGAAGTACCTCTTCAGGCAGTTGATAGGAACATATATACGAGGATATAAAAATATTAATATATTATCGAAAAATGAAATTGACCCGCAGATGCGCAACTCGGTGATGAAGTTCACCCAGACGCTGATAGGGCCGGAGGTCGTCGAGGAGGATTCGAGGTCCATTATCATCAAGGATTTGCTGAGCCCGACCGAGATGCCCTTCAACAAGACCATCAAGAGGATGTACCTGCTCGTCAAGAACATGCACGAGAGCGCCATCCTCGCCCTGACCGAGAACAACAAGGAGCTCGCCGACGACGTCGTGAAACGGGACAGGGACGTGGACAGGCTGCAATGGCTCATCGCAAGGCAGTCGAACATGGTCCTGGAGGACATCACGCTGGCTAAGAAGATGGGCGTGATGCAGAACTCGGCCACGTATTACTTCTCGACGAGCCGTATCCTCGAGAGGATAGGCGACCACGCGGTCATAATCGCCAGCAAGGTGCCGATCCTCATAGACAAGCGCCTGGACGAGAAGGTGGTGAAGAACATCGTCTCGGCCAGCGAGCTCGCCCTCACCAACCTGGCGAACAGCATTGAGGCCTGGAACAAGAGGGACATCAAGTCGGCCAATCAAAACATCGAGAGCGTGAAGGCGTTGACGAGCTACTGCGAGAGGATCAACGACGCGGCCATGAACATCCGCGGCGAGGCTGCCATTGCCCTGAGCTACGTGAGCGAGAGCCTGAGGAGGACGGGCGAGTACGCGGGCGACCTCTCGGAATTGTTGATTAACCAATTGATAGACGATTGAACAATGAAGGGAACTCGTTTCAATGATTATACCCTGGTAATTGGACTTAACAAGCTGCAAACGAGATATTACAGCACCCGCGGGCCGATGACCTGCCACAGTATCAGGAACAGGATGAGGAGCGCCAGGGATATTGTGATGCGGTCGACGACCTTCGCCCGTGCCTTCTCCTCCTGCCTGATGTAGTTGCGGAGTCCCTTCCTGAACATGACATCTTCTTCCTGGCGCGGGATTATGCCGGCGTCGACGTCCCTGGAGACCTTCTCCTTGAGCTTTCTAACCGAGGCCTTGTTCCTCTTCAGGCGCTTGCGCTTGAAGTAACTGTCCAGCCAATCCCTGAAGATGTAGCCGCCGTCGAGGGGCACGGCCGGCAGAGCGTTCGTCAGGCCGACCATCAGGTTGAGCCAGAACAACCAGTAGAATGCATTCGCGATGATCCAGAACACACCATCGGGCATGAAGGACCAGAAGCCGGATATCTCGTAGAAGTCCTGTGTGGGACCGGAGACGGGGCTCAGCCGCTGCAGCGGAAGGACAACGTACATCGATATTGACTTGACGACGCCCCCCAGCTCGTCGGCGCCGCCGATGGGATGGAAGTGAGCGGTCGAGACGGTCATCGTGTTCACGCCCAGAAAGCCCTTTCCGGCGTCGGAGTCGCTCTCGGTTGCAAGGGATTTGTCTGTTAGGGTGGCATTATAATATCGGACTTGGCCAATTGCCGCCGAATCATGAATTCCAACCGCCACCGTCTGATTTGCCCTGGTGCTGCTCACGGCGCGGCTGAAGTCCTGGTACTCCTCCACGGGAACGCCGTTGAAGCTGACCATGACCATGCCCGCCTCCAGGCCGGCGATGTCCGCCGCGCTTCCGTCCTCCACGTTCGTGATGCCGGCGCCCGGTGCGACAGGGTTCACGCTGCCCATGAGTATCACGGAGAATATCACCGAGCATATGCCGGCCACTATGATGTTGGAGGCCGGTCCGGCAGAGTACATGCGCACCCGTTTTTTCTTGTCAATCTTCTTCAGCTCCTCCTCGTCCGGCTCGACGAAGGCGCCCATCGGCAATATGAAGAACAGCAGCCCGAGGCTCTTGATCTTCACCTTGGCCAGGGCAGAAAGGATGCCGTGGGAGAACTCGTGCACCACCATCGCCACGGCGAGGGCGAATATGCCGTACCACAGCGGGATGAGGGGATTCAGGCCCGGCAAGCCCAGCAGCATGTGCGGCTCCAGGTTGAACTGCTTCAAACGCTCGATGGCCAGTATGGCCGCCCAAACAAGAAATGTGAACATCGTGACCATCGCAACACCGGTGATGACCACCGTGGACCTGCCGTACCACTCAACGAGCCTTGACCTCTTCTCGGCCACGCCCTCGATGAGCTTCTTCCCCTTGTTGGTCTTCCAGAGGATGAACGGACCGGCAAGGCTGACGCCCCTGGCCTCCAGCCTGTCCTTGAGCTTCGTCATGCCCAGGGCTAACATCACCGCGGTCCACGCGAATATTATGAGCAGCGCGAGTGCGTACCAGAACAGCATGCTACCGGATTGGGGGAATGAGGCATTCCGTTAATAAATTTGTTGCATGAATGGTGCATTTGCCAGGGGATTCATTATAATAGGATAACGATAACCAAGCTTGAAACAGCTACCCAACAGATTAATATCATCATAGGATTATCCGAATCCATGGGGTCCGCGTCGAGGGTTCTGAAGAACACGCTGTTCCTGGTAGCCAGCAATCTGACCACTAAGTTGCTGGGAGCGGCCTTCATCATCGTGCTGGCCCGCTACCTGGAGGACTTCGGTTTCGGGCAGTACAGCTTTGCTTTTTCGTTTGCAGCCGTGTTCGTGATAATATCGGATTTCGGTCTCGACGCGCTGACCATCAAGGCGGTTGCCAGGAACCGCGAGCTCGCTGGTGATTTCCTGGAATTGGTTGGGATACTCAGACTGGGGCTTTCGCTGCTCATGGTGGCGGTGTCCATCGTCGCGGGCTGGCTCATCGGCCTGGACGAGCACCTGCTGTTGATCATAGTGGTCGCCGGGGCGAGTTATCTATTCGACAAGATGTCAGGGCTGTTCTACGCCCTGTTCCGCGCCTACGAGAGGATGGAGCTGGAGGCGGCCATCCAGGTAGTGTGGAAGCTCATCCAGGTCAGCGTAGGGCTGGGGGCCATATACATGGGCTTCAGCCTGCTGGAGATCGTGCTGCTGCTCCTGGTGGTCTCGGTGATACGCTGCATCATCGGGTTCACGACCCTCATGTCCCTGGGCGTCAGGCCGAGTAGGAAGACCGTGAAGCCGAAGCAGATAGCCAGGGAATCGGCGCCCTTCGCTGCCTACGAGATCGGCAACGCCGTCTACTTCAACCTCATCATCATCGTCTTGTTCCTCATGACGACGGCCGAGGAGACCGGCTGGTACACCGCCGCGTTCCGAGTCTTCATGTTCCTCATCCTTATACCGGCGGCGTTCGAGACGGCCATATACCCGCTGTTCTCCAGGCTGTACGACGCCTCCCCGCAGGAGATGCGCTTCGCATACGGCAGGTCAATGAAGTACACGCTCGTCGTGGCCATCCCGGTGGCCCTGGTCCTCTGGATGCTCTCCGGGACCTTTGCCGGGCTCTTCGGCTCCGACTTCCTTAACACGGAGGAGAGTCTCTCGATAATCGCCTTCGCCCTGCCCTTCTTCGTGCTCAACATGCTGATGAAGACGGCGCTGTGGAGCTCTGACGCGCAGAAGCGGATGGCCGTGAACATCTGGGTGTCGGCGATCATACTGGGGATCGCGGCATACCTGCTGGTGACCGAGGAAGGATACCTGGGCGCGGCAATGGCGCTCGTCGTGGGCGAGATAGCGCTCTTCATCCTCAACTTCCACGCCCTCAAGAGGAAGGGGTTCGGCCTGGGCGGTCACATCTGGAAGGCGGCCGCGGCCGGCGCCGCGATGTTCGGCCTGGCATACATGCTCACCGAGTTCATGTCGGCGCGCATCTCCCTCTACCACGCCGTCTTCCTGTCGCTGGTCGTG
>LSSH01000055.1 GCA_001595885.1 Candidatus Proteinoplasmatales archaeon SG8-5
AGAAGTACCTGTCCCCGGCGACGGTCAGCTCCACCGTCCCCAGGTGGCCGGTGAGCTCCAACACGCCCTGCAGCCGCCCCTTGAAGAACTCGTACCAGATGGGCTCGGTGGCCCAATCGCTGACCTCGATCCTTACCTGGCTGCCGCGGACGTGTATGGCGTCGAACGTTCCGCCGGAATACCTGGCGTCCTGCTGCTTCGTGGACAGGAACACGTATACCGGGTCCCGGTTGGTGAATATCGTGCGGAACTGGAAGTTGCTCATCACCATCTCGTAGGCCAGGCCGGAGAGGGATGTGTTGTCGCCCTTTCCCATATGATTATCTATATCTGACAATAAAGATTCGAAATCGGACAGCGGGTACCATTGGTCCCCTTTGTAGTGCTCAGGCTGCCTGCCGATCTTCTCCAGGCTTTCCCTTCCCCATTTCTTGGAAACCATGGCCAGTACATTGTTGAACAGGCCACCGTTCACCCTTTTCTCCGACATAAACTCTTCAACCTAGGGTTTCCTGAACACCAGCTTGCACTGGTCGTCACCCTTGGAGACGCACTCCATCTCTTCGCCCACTAACTTCTCTCCCCTCACCTTGCTGAAGAAGCCCTCGAAATAACCGAAGAAATATGAATCGATGGCTGTGTCGCGGACCTCGCCGGTCAACTGCTGGCACCTGCCCGCGGCGAAACCCGGGCTGGTGAGGGTGATCTCATCGTCGTCGTCGTCGATGACGATCTTGCCCCAGCCGATGGCCTGGGTCTCCGAGCAGATGTACTTGTAGAGTTTCTCCTTGTCGTCTATGAACAGCGAGGTGTTGCCCGTGGCCAGCATTTCGTAGAACTTCTCGCCGTAGGCCTTCCCTATCCGCTTCATCACCGCGGCGGCCGATGCACCCACAAGGCTCTCCAGCTCCTTGTACAGGTCGGCCATTATCTCGGCCCGTGCCCATATCACGGGCAGGTTGCCGAACTGCAGTGCGCCGGACTTCTCGTCGATCTTCGTGTTCATCTTGTACAGGTTCAGTACAGCGTTCACCTCGTCGTGCGTTACCTCGACTTTCATATCATCGCCCCTTGAATTCCGGCGGCCTCTTTTCCGTGAAGGCCTTCATTCCTTCCTTCTGGTCCTCGGTGCTGAAGCAGAGCCCGAAAATCTCGGCCTCTATCGCGCACCCGCTCTTCAGGTCCACCTCGATGCCCTTGTTTATGGCCCTCTTTGAAAGTGAAACGGCGATCTCGCCGTTCGCCGCGATAAGGTTGGCCAGCTTCTTGGTCTCCTCCATCAGGGCCTCGGGTGGGTACACCGCGTTCACGAGCCCGATGCGGTGGGCCTCCGCGGCATCTATCATCTCACCGGTGAATATAAGTTCTTTGGCCTTGGCCCTGCCGACAAGGCGCGGAAGCCGCTGCGTTCCGCCGAACCCGGGTGTCACGCCTAGCTTCACTTCAGGCTGCCCGAACTTCGCCTTCTCGCTCGCGAGTCTTATGTCGCAGGCCATTGCCAGCTCGCAGCCGCCGCCAAGCGCGAAGCCGTTCACCGCGGCGATGACCGGCTTGACCATGTCCTCGAACGCAGCGAAGGTGTCCTGGCCCAGCTTGCCGTGCTTCTGACCCTCCAGGGCGGTCATTGTCATCATCTCGGCGATGTCCGCGCCCGCGGCGAAGGCCCGTTCGGCCCCCGTTACCACGACCACCTTGACGGCGTTGTCGGCCTCCAGCTCTGCGGCTGCCTTTCCCAGCTCAGCGAGCATCCGGCTGTTCAGGGCGTTCAGCGCCTCCGGCCTGTTTAAGGTTATGATTCCGATGTTCTCCTCTACCTCGACCGTTATGTTCTCGTAACCCATCTTCATCCCTCCGTGTAATCATAAAAGCCTCTGCCGGACTTCCTGCCCAGCAGGCCCGCGTCCACCATCCTGATGAGCAGCGGGCACGGGCGGTATTTCGAATCTCCCAGACCCGCGTGCAGGACCTCCATGATGTGCAGGCACGTGTCGAGGCCTATCAGGTCTGCCAGTGTCAACGGGCCCATGGGGTGGTTCATGCCCAGCTTCATTATCTGGTCGATGTTCTCGGGCGTTCCCACGCCCTCCATGACGCAGTATATGGCCTCGTTGAGCATCGGCATCAGGAGGCGGTTTGATATGAAACCGGGGTAATCGTTGCATTCCACCGGTGTCTTGCCCATCTTCTCGGCCGTTTCGATGATGGCCTTCGTGGTCGCATCGTCGGTCAGATGACCGCGGATCACCTCGACCAGCTTCATCAGCGGGACCGGGTTCATGAAGTGCATGCCGATGAACTTCTCCGGGCGTTTTGTGGCCGCGGCGAGCTTGGTTATGGATATTGACGAAGTATTGCTGGACAGGATGGTCTCCTCGGGGCAGATCTCGTCCAGCCGGGCAAAGACCTGCTTCTTCAGCTCGAGGTCCTCGATGATGGCCTCGACGACCAGGTCGGCGTCCTTCATGTCGCCGAGCTCGAGGGTCGGCGTTATCCTGGCCAGCGCGGCGTCGCGTTCGTCCGCGCCGATCTTCTCCTTCTCCACGAACTTGTCCAGGCTCTTCTCGATGCCAGCCATTCCCTTGTCGACGAACCGCGCCTCAATGTCGTTCAGCAGGACGTCGTGTCCTGCAACGGCCGCCACCTGCGCTATTCCAGCGCCCATCTGGCCGGCGCCTATGACCCCTATAGTCTTGACCTCCATGTGCTTTCACCTCCTGCCGCGCGGCAGGTCATATGTTTTGATCATTATTTCGTGAATCATCAAATCCTCACATCTCCAAAACCATCGTGACGGCGTTCCCGCCGCCTAGGCACACTGTCGCCATTCCCCTGTGTGAGCCGCGGTCCTTCATGGCATGGATGAGCGTGGTTAGGATACGGGCGCCGGAGCAGCCGATGGGGTGGCCCAGGGCCACCGCTCCGCCGTGCACGTTGAACTTCTCGTCAGGAATCTCCAGGGCCTTTGCGACCGCCACGGAGGCCGAGGCGAAGGCCTCGTTGTGCTCCACCAGGTCCATGTCGTTCGTGCTCAGGCCGGTGCGCTCGTACATCTTCCGGGTCGTGACCACGGGTGCGTTCATGACCAGCTCCGGCTCGCAGCCGCCGCTCTCGTACTCGGTGACGGTGGCCAGGGGTGTGATGCCATTCTCGGCAGCATGATCGCCGGACATGACCACCAGAGCCGATGCCCCGTCGCTTATCTGGGAGGCGTTGCCGGCCGTCACCAGGCCGCCCTCCTTGAACACCGCCGGGAGCTTTGCCAGCTTCTCCAACGAGGTGTCCTCGCGCGGCCCCTCGTCCGTGTCGAACGTGATCGGGTCGCCCCTCCTCTGCTTGACCTGGACTGGTATTATCTCGTCCTCGAACTTGCCCTCCTTGGTGGCCTTCAGGGCCAGGTGGTTGCTGCGAAGGGCGAATGCGTCAACCTCCTCACGGGTCAGGCCGTACTTCTCCGCAATGATCTCGCCGGTGTTGCCCATGTGGAAGTCGTTGTAGAAGTCCCACAGTCCGTCGTTCACCATGGCGTCGACGATCTTGCCGTCCCCGAGACGGTAGCCGTACCTGGCCTTGGGCAGCACGAAGGGGCAGAGGTTCATGTTCTCCATTCCGCCGGCGACTATGACCTTGGCATCGCCTGCCTTGATGGCCTGGGCGGCAGCCACCACCGCCTTCATGCCGGAGCCGCACACCTTGTTGACGGTGAAGGCCGGTATGGAAACGGGGAGCTCCGCGGCGATCATGGCCTGCCTGGCCGGGTTCTGGCCCAGGCCTGCGCTGACGACGTTCCCCATTATGACCTCGTCAATGGAATCCTTCGAAATGCCTGCGCGTTCGACGGCTCCGGTTATGGCGAAAGCGCCGAGGTCGGGAGCCCTGATGTTCTGCAGGGTCCCGCCGAACTTACCTATCGCAGTCCTCACTGCACTGGCTATCACAACTTTCATATCGCGCCCCCCCTCTGGGGATATGGTCCGGGTATCGGTTGGCTGTATATAATTATTTATCCGTTTACAGATTGTTCGTAACATAAGGACGGTAAAAACGGGGTCGCTTGATTGTGAGTACTGGTTGTGAATGAACGAGTATCGCTGAACCGGAACGTCACCCTTGAATGTCCTCGATGTCGACTATAGCCTTGCCGTCGACGAACCGGACCCTGCCCTCAGCGAACCATTGGACCACCAGCGGCAGCAGGATGTGCTCCTTCTCCAGGACCCTGGCCTGGAGAGTGTCTGGTGTGTCGCCGGGCATGACGGGCACCCGCATCTGCCCGATGACCGGCCCGCCGTCGATCTCCGCGGTAACCAGGTGGACGCTGCAGCCGGATTCCTCGTCCCCGGAATCGAGCACGGCTTCATGCACCTTCTGGCCGTGCATTCCCTTGCCGCCGAACCTGGGCAGCAGGGCCGGATGAATATTAATAATCATATTTTTATATTTACTGACAAAATAAGATGTCAGCATCCGCAGGTAGCCGGCAAGGACGATTAGGTCGATGTCGTGCCCGTCTATCTCGGCTGCGACCTCCTTCTCGTGCTCCTCCCTGGGCTTGCCCCTGTGGTCGATGAAGACCGCCTGGGCGCCGTGCTTACTTCCGCGCTCGAGCGCGAACGCGTCCTCGTTGTTCGATACCACGAGCACGACCTTCCCGTCTATCTGGCCGCTCTCGCACGCGTCGATGATGGATTGGAGGTTCGTGCCGCTCCCCGAGGCCAATACGGCTATTCTCAACATCTTATCGGTGAATAATCGGACTCACATACTTAACCTTTTTAAACTCCCGCGAGGTTCAAGGCGCAATGAAGGTAATTGGCTTCCTAGTCAATCCCATAGCCGGAATGGGGGGCAGGGTCGGCCTGAAGGGCACGGACGGGGTCGTGGACAGGGCCATCGAGCTCGGCGCGGAGCCCATAGCCCGTGCCAAGGCAGAGGAGATGCTTGGCCATTTTAAAGAACTGGTTGAGGAAAATGCCGTCCGGTGGCTTACCTGTGCCGGGACCATGGGCGAGGACCCGCTCAAGTCCTCTGGCTATGACAATATCGAAATATTATATGAACCGGAGCCGGCGACCTCGGGCGAGGACACAAAGGCGGCTGTCAGGGCGTTCATTGAAAAAGGGGCGGAGCTCATCGTGTTCTGCGGCGGTGACGGGACCGCCAGGGACATTTGTAGCGTCACCGGGTCGGAGACGCCCATACTGGGCATTCCCTCGGGCGTGAAGATGTATTCGGGCGTATTCGGCGTGACGCCGGTGAAGACCGCCGAGATACTGCGGGACCACGTCGAGGACCGCCTGACAATGACCGAGGTCGAGATACTTGACCTCGACGAGGATAAATACCGCGACGGTGAGTGGTCGGTGAGGCTGTACGCGACCGCGCGAACGCCATTCGAGTCCACCCTCATACAGCACGCCAAGGTGATGATAGAGGAGGCCGCGGAGGACGTCATCAGGGAGGAGATTGCAGAATACATCGTCGAGGAGGTCAATGAGAATCCGGGGACGCTGTTCCTCTTGGGCCCGGGCAGCACTGTGGAGTTCGTCGGCAAGGAGATGAAGATCGACAAGACCCTGCTGGGAATCG
>LSSH01000056.1 GCA_001595885.1 Candidatus Proteinoplasmatales archaeon SG8-5
AGGCCATTGCCGTTCTTTATTAGCTGATACACATAACCTGCCTCCTGGAACTGTAGCGAGGAATCACCCCATATCCTGTCCTCTCCGCCACCGCCCCGGAGAACATCCTCTCCCTCGCCTCCTCCAATGGTATCATCGCCCTCGCCGGCAATCACCACATCATCACCCGGGGTTCCCCTGAGGGTAAATGCATCGCCCGTGTATGGCTGTGCATCGCCATTGAGCTCGTCATCCTGGTCTCCTCCATCAAGGAAATCGGAGCCTCCGTTTCCAATGAGCTTGTCGTTGCCCTTTTCGCCGTAGAGGTTGTCGGCACCGTTGCCTCCCACAAGCACATCGTCGCCAAGACCGCCGTAGAGAGTGGCTGCCCCCGTACCGGCAATGAGCACATCATTGCCTGTTTCACCTTTGAGCTCGGCTGTGATGGAGCCGCTCTCCACCCGGGAGAGGTCGATGATATCGTTACCCTCCCCGGCCTTGGCCATGATCTTTGTTACACCTGAATGTTCCTGGGCCTCACTTTCGGAGACCCCCAGCCCAGGAGCCCATACCTCCACGGTACTTCCGGATTTCAGTTTCACGTGGAACTCCTCGGGGCCGTCGGTTGTATCGCCGTACAGACGGTCTTGTGCAAACTCGCCCATATTGAGGCGTAAAACTCCCTCATCTTCGTCCAGCTTTGCCAGAATGGGATCATGTGGGCATGTATAACTAAATTCTATTAATGGTAAGGCAGGTCCGAAGTACCATGTCTTCTCCCACAGGCCCCACAGAAGCTCCACAAAGGCAAAGAGACGCGCCTCCACCTTTCCGGAAACATCGAATATGCAGATGAGACCAAGGGGAATACCGAGCTGTTTGAATCCATTGACAATGTTGCCCCATATCTCCTCGATTCTGATCTTGCCATCGCCATCCGGGTCGTTGAGGTTGAAGTCGATTGTGGCATAGATGCCGCCGCCAACCCCCACCTTGGCAACCACGATGTTCAGCACGGCGGCCCCAGTGAGGCTGCCGTAGATTGTCACCTCGGGGATATCTGCTCCTGTTTCCAGGTCGAGGTCGCCTATGTAGAATCCCTTGAACAGGTCCAGGGGGTGCTTGAATCCACCTGCAGCAAATTCCTGTATGCCGTACGTATCGTATCCAAAGGACAGGTCGATGATGACGCCGATGGAGCCTGTGATCTCTGCACCAAGACCGTCCCATATGGGGAAGAACTGGCTGTATGTAAAGTCGAAGATGAACTTGGGCATGTCATACACGATAACATCGGCAGGTCTGCCCATGATGAGGCCGAATATCTGCCCTGCATCCTGGAAGAGTGGGAAGCTCCATCCTCCGCCTTCCTTTGTGGTGCTGGAAGCAAAGCTCTTGGTTGCCTGAGAGGCAGAGCTCCCTGACATTGCATCATCCAGTGATCCACCGAAATCGAAGTTGTCGATGACATCGGCCAGGTCCCCGAAGTCGTCGCCGAAATTGTCCCTGAGAAGATCGCTCAGTGATGCCGATGAGGACGAACCCCGTATGAGGTCCAGGGCGTTCTCGTCCCGTAAGTCTAGAGTGCCGTCCCCTCCAACTTGGAAATCGCCAAATATTATGACTATGTCACCTGCGTCAGTTGGAATGGAATTGATGAGGGTGATGAGATCGGCAATGGCGTATATGAAGCTCGGGTCAACAACTCCGAACATACCCGCAATATCGATGAGCGTGATGTCCTCTCCTGCCAGGTCTGATATAACGGGTATCGGTGATGTGAGTATGTCAACCAATGGCTGAAGGGGCTCAGTTACCGTCTGGATGGCCTCGATGATTGGTCCCAGGAAATCGGAGAAGAACGAACCCAGGTTGAGGCCGACATTGTAGAATCCTATCCAGGGAATGGCGTAGTGGTTTTCCAGAGGGTCGCTGCTTGAGTTGTCCACGCTGTCCCCAAGGCCCCATCTCATGTAGAACTCCGATACAACCGAGGGCCACGCGCCCCCTCCTACTATGCCCAGTTCCAGGTTCAGGTCGATATCCGCCTCCACGCCCCAGGAGAAGTCAAGGCCCATGGAGGGTATCTCCGAAAAGGATAATCTCTCGTTTGTACCGCCGCCCTCTATGTCCACTGCAAAATAACCCACAAGACTCTTCTTGTCGGGATCCTCCATTGTGACATCCCTGTTTTCGATATCGAGCTGCAGGAAGAGCAGCTTGCCGGTGATACTTTCTGGCAGTCCCACGCTGAGTCTGATGTCAACTGCATCCTCCAGGTTCTCACCGTAGACCTGGGGCGGCGTCGGTGTGCCGTTGGGATGGTCCGTAAATGCGTCCCATGGCGTTGTGTCCAGATAAAACCCGTCATCCATGGAAATACCGAAGGCTACAAGCAGGTTCCAGTCGAAGGCAACTGTGATACCGCCGTCCATTTCGAGACCGAGCCCCGGAAGTCCGAAGTCGATCTCAGGTGTCTCCCAGCTGTATGTACCGCCCAGCCATAGATTGAACTGCAGTTCAGTCATGTCATCGGGGAAGATATACTGTACATCCTTATAGCTCAGGGCGGGATCGTTGTCCCAGTTGGCATCGAGCTTCAATACGTTCAATCCCGGCGGTCCCAGGGCGTTGTATATGGCCTTCTGCACCAGTTCGATTGCCATCTGGGGTGCGTTTTCTATGAAGTCCCTGAGCTTGGGAATGACATTGCCGCGAACGTCCTCTATGAAGTCGGCTGCATCCTCGAGACTGTCGCCGATGAGTGGAAGGCTGATGGAGCCCAGCTCCCCCGACATCACGGTCTCCAGTATGGCAAGAACCATATCCAATCCTTCAACAACAAGAAGGAGGCTCTCAATTAGGTTGAAGTCCCCGAGGTCGGGTAAGTTTGTGAAATCAGGGGCCGAGTTGAGGTTGGCTGTGACATCCAAAAGTTCCGGGTTCGCGATATTGATGTCGATGCTGATATCGAAGTCCAGGTTGCCAATGAAGTTAGAGGCAGTTGGGAAGTAGCACGGGAGTATGGCTCCTATGCCTGCGGCCATCTCGGCCTGGATATCGAAGCTTGTTATCTCCACCTTGTCGCCGTTAATAATGTCATCTGGGTCATCGAATGCTAGAAGTTCGAAATACGCCGGGCTCGTGCTGTTGGGATCGCCATCCTCGTTGAAGACCGCATGACCTCCGGTGATGAACAGTCCAAAGGGCCCAAGGGATGCCACGAAGTTCACATTGGTTCCCGCGGCGTAGCCTTCCAGCCTGATACCTGTATTGTCGTATATGTAAAGGGTCAGATCGGCAAGATCGATTCCCAGGCCCAGTGTGATTTCCGCCGAAAATAAGGCTTCAAGGCCTGCTGCACCGCTGAGGTTGGCCAGGTCCTCCAAACCGGATGGAAGCGAGATATCCAGCAGATTGAGCAGGTCTATTTGCACGGGCAGCGATGCGCTGTAGTTGATGCCATATGAGAAGTTGATGCGAAGTATGTCTGCGCCGTTGGTATCCAGGGACAGGCCCACCATGTCGCTGTCGGAGGGCAGTCCCAGGGCCTCCTTGAGCAGCTGGTCGAGGTCCTGGATTATTGCAGCCGGGTTATTCTCCAGGTCGTCTAAGAAGTCGTAGAACTCCTCTATGTATTCCAGTGTCTCGTTCAGTGTTATACCCAGAATGGGCAGTGGTTCGTCCAAAAAGTCGAACATGGAGAACCTAAGAAGCAGGTCCAGAATGCTCTGAAGAGCATCTATCACAGATGAGAAGTTCAGGTCGTCGAACCCATCGCTGATGGCTCCGAGTCCGAGGGGATTGATTGATATTGTTGAGATGTTTGTGAAATCCGTGAGGTTGATGTATATGCTGGGGTTGAGACCCAGCTCGTTTAGAAGACCCTCTACGATATCGGGTAACTGGAGCGATATGTTGGCCAAAAGCAGGCTACCGCTTCCAGATATGTCCAGGTCCACAAGTGCATTGAGTATATCAATATCCCCCACGGCATCACTGAGGTCACTGAGGTAGATGGGTCCCACCTGCTGGCCCGTGGCAAATCCCAATTCTGTCGCCGCCGTATCCGAGGGCTTCACTGTTAAGCGCAACCTCTCTCCGCCGGGGGCAGATATGGTGAGCCTGTTGCCGTTGGTCCCGACCACGACTCTGCCTATGAGATATGTATTTGTATCATTGATGGCCTTCCACAGGTCCGTGGCAAGGTCTGCTATATCAACGTTGTTAGGGAATTTGGTAGAGTCCTCTGGCAGGGTCACATCATAGTTGGTGCCGTTAAAGGACATCGTGAACGTGGCATCATCCGTGAGCACGAATGAAGTGAGCTCAAAAGTGGATTCGATTCCCCCGAGGGTAACAGATACGCCCCCGTGGACGGCAACGTCAGTACCGTATCCTGAAAGAACGCCTTTTATCTCGTCCACCTCTATACCCACGAAGCCGAAATGGGCCTCGGCTGCAGGACTGGCCGTGGGGCTCACCACGAGGTTTACACCGCCGTTCAGGCTGACGTCCTTAATGAACAGGCGTCCCCTCTTTTCGCGGGCCTGTGCCGTGACACCGTCTGTCAGTCCTACCTCCTGCTCGGCATAAACATTCGTATCGGTCACCTTCAGCAGCTTGGCATCCTTGTTTGTCACAGAGAACGTGATCCTATTGCCCCTTCGGCCTGCCACGATTTTATCTGAGATGTCCACTGTTCCACTATTGGCTGTGGTCAATGCCGTGTTGATGTCATCTACAAGATCGGAAATATTGTTGTTTGAGGAGGTATGTGAGGAATTCACCTTGATATCGTAGTCAACAAGACCTGCACCCTCATCCAGAGTCAATGTGAATGTGGCATCGCTGTTTAAACGTCCGTTTGCGCGGGGACCGTACACGCTTTGAGATGTCACCGAGAATGCCAAATCCCCCCCGGTGTCCGTTATGGCCAATGTGTCCTTTAGGGCCGAGGGTATGGACAGTGCAAGCGTGAACTCGTCGTTCCCATCAATATTGTCCGTGTCGTAGCCATAGATGCCCACCACCAGGACACGGTTAAGAGGTGTCCCGTCGGAAAGCTTCTCCCTGGCAATGGCCTCGCTGATGTCCTGGGCCAGGTCCTGGAGATCCTCATTGTCCCATGTCGTTCCCATGCTGGTTATAAGCAGCGTATGCGAGAGATTGGCAGGAGTGAACCTCACCTTGTCCCCGCTGGGGTCCTCAACAGCCGTGACAAGGGATTGGATGTCCACTGTAGAACCGTTCTCGGCGGTAGCAATGGAGAATGCATCGTTTATATCGGTGAGCAGATCGCCCATCCCCCCATTTGTATCTGTTGCTGACTTTGGAATTGTCACAACATAGGGATCCCCATTTATCCATAATTTGCATGTCATATCAGCCCCCGGACTGAAGTCGGTTACTTCGTTTGGTGCCGTCATATTGCCTGTGACAAACTGGTTGCACGTAAAGCCGATGAGCTTTAAATTGGCTGCGCGAACCGTTACCGTCACCGGGTCACCGTCCACCTCGAGATCGATGAACGCGTCCTCTCTGAGGAGCCCT
>LSSH01000057.1 GCA_001595885.1 Candidatus Proteinoplasmatales archaeon SG8-5
AGCGGTGGAAGGGCGCCTACCACAAGAGCATCGGCGAGTATTACGAGCGCGGGTTCGCCAACCGCGAGGACGAGGTCCTGTACGAGCTGGCCCGCCACTTCTCCCGGAGCAGGGTGCACGACAAGGCCTTCGACTACTGCGTGCGGGCGGGGGAGAAGGCGGAGAACTCCTTCGCGCCGGAGCAGGCCATCGGGTTCTACAACGACTCGCTGGAGGCCTTCCGGCACTTGCGGCTCGGCACGGGCGGCCACGCAAGGATGACGGAGATAACAGAGCGGGTCGGCGACCTTCACGCCCTCATCGGCGAGTATGACAGCGCCATCGCACAATACGCGAAAGCGTGCGATGAATCCGCGGACCCGGAGGTCAGGGCCAGGAACCTGAGGAAGACGGGCGGCGCGCACAGCGAGAAGAGCGAGTTCGAGAGGTCCCTGGAGGTCCTGGGCGAGGCCAAGGGTATCATGGGAGACCGCGGGAAGGCCGAGTACGGCAGGATCTGCCTGGAAGAGGCTCACACGCACATGAAGCGGGGCGAGTACGAGGCGGCCAAGTCATTCGCCCTCGAGGCCCTGGAGATACTGGAGGGCAGCGGGGACAGGAAGGACGTGGGCAACGTCCACCGCGCCATCGGCAACATCTACTGGAGCATGAGCGAGTTCACTGACGCGCTCGAACACTACGGCAGGAGCCTGGCCCTGATGAGGGAGATAGACGACCAGCAGGGCGTGGCCCTGACCCTGCACAACATCGGCTCGGTGCACAACGGCAGGGGCGAGATGGACCTGGCGCTCGAATACTTCGAGCAGAGCCTGGAGATGTTCGAGAGGATCGGCGACAGGAAGAGCATCGCAGTGACGGTGACCAGCGTGGGCATCGGCTACTGGCACAAGGGAGAGCTGGACAGGGCCCTGGAACTGTACGAGCGCGGCCTCGAGATCAAGCGGCGCATCGGCGACAAGAGGGGCGTGGCCACGTCACTCGCCAACATAGGCATCGTGCACTGGAACCACGGCGAGCTTGACAAGGCGCTGGATTATTACGAGGAAGGATTGCAGATCAAGCGGGAGATAGGCGACGCCCCCGGAGCCGCCATCGCCCTCACCAACATGGCCATCGTCTATTCCAACAAGACGGAGTACGACAAGGCGTTCGAATACCTCCGCGAGAGCCTGGAGCTGAAGGAGTCCTTCGGGGACAAGGCCGGCATCGGCATATCGCTGAGCAACATGGGCCACAACTACAACGAGATGGGCCAGCTGGAGAAGGCGCTCGAGCACTACGGGAAGGGGCTGGGCATATCCCTGGAGATCGGGGACCGCCAGCTGTCCATACACGAGCGCTGCGGCATCGCCGAGGTGAAGCTGAAGCAGGGGGATATCGAAAGCGCCCGGGAGCAGGCCGGGGAGGCCCTGAGGACCTCGGTGGACATCGGCGCCAAGCGCGAGGAGGGCCTGGCAAGGTGCACGCTCGGCAGCGTCCTCAGGAACGCGGGAGAGCTTGAACTGGCTGAGGAAGAGCTCGAAAAGGCCAAAGCCCTCCTCGAAGAGGTGGACGACAAGAACAAGCTCGGGCGGACCCATTACGAGTACGGCCTGTTGCTCAGGGCAATGGGCGACCCCGCAAAGGCCGGGGAGCATCTGGAAACCTCCCTGGCTCTGTACGAGAGGATCGGCATGGTACACTGGATCGGGGTGGTGCGGGAAGAGCTGGAACGGCCGGGCTGATGCCGGCCGCCCTATGAAAAACTTAATTAGGATGGCATCATTCAACTGATGATAACCCTTGGAGGGGAGCTGATGAAGGAGTACATAAAGAAGGTGATACTGCTGGGCGACGGAGCGGTGGGCAAGACGTCGCTGATAAGGCGGTTTGTAGAGGACGAGTTCGACGACGATTATATTTTCACCATCGGGACGAAGGTCACCAAGAAGGAGGTGACGGTCCAAAAGGATGGCCAGGATGTCCTGGTGACCATGATGATATGGGACATTCTCGGGCAGACCGATTTCCATCGCACGCAGGCCGAGGCGTTCTCCGGGGCGACCGGCGCGCTACTGGTCTGCGACCTGACCCGGAAGGAGACGCTGGACAGTCTCGGCAAGTACTGGATCCCCGAGTTCGAGAAGGAGGCCGGTGCCGTGCCGCGCATATTCCTCGGCAACAAGGCGGACCTCGCCGAGAAGATGTCAGCCGAGGAATTCAACAGCACGGCGAAGGGGCTCTCCGCCGACGCGCTCACCCTCGAGACCAGCGCCAAGAACGGCCAGAACGTGGCCGAGGCCTTCGAGGCGCTTGCGAAGCAGTTGGTCGGCGCCTAGGCACATCCCAGTTGGAGGGATCGGGTGGAAGATGAGGCCTTGACGCTGGCCGACGTCGCAGACATAATCATGGTCGAGTTCAGCAAGTCAATGGGAGGACTGGTGGAGGCCTCGCCCTACATCGAGAAGGCCTACCGCGGCGCCGGCCTCAACCTCTACCACCCCACGAAGGAGCAGCTGGAGAGGGCCATCCACAACCTCGCCGACATCGAGAAGGAACTGTTCGGCGAGGCAACCGCGGAGAAGAACAGGAAGGCGAGGCTGGAGATGCTGGCGAGGATCGACCCGATCCAGTGAGATATTGTTTGGAGCCCGAGGGGGAGCCCATTTTTCCGGGACTTCATACAGCTACACCCACACCAAACAATGGTTCGCAAACGGATGAAAGATTTAATTAGTGCAGAACCATTCAACCGGAGGCAACCCGAGATTGGCAATCCCGAGGAGGGAGCAGAATGGACAACGAGGTCAGGAAGAAGGTGATACTGCTGGGCGACGGCGCGGTCGGCAAGACGTCGCTGATCAGGCGGTATGTTGAGGACCAGTTCGACGACGATTATATCTTCACCATCGGGGTGAAGGTCACCAGGAAGGACGTGACGATCCGGAAGGACGGTGAGGAGTTACAGGTCGTCCTGATGATCTGGGACATCCTCGGGCAGACCGATTACCATCAGATACAGACCGAATCCTTCAAGGGGGCGTCCGGCGCGCTTCTCGTGTGCGACCTGACCCGGAAGGAGACGCTGGACAGCCTGGGCAAGTACTGGATCCCGCAGTTCGAGAAGGCGGTGGGCAAGGTGCCGCGCGTCATCCTCGGCAACAAGGCGGACCTCAGGAAAAAGAAGATGCCGGCCGAGGAATTCACTAGCGGTATCCAGAGGATGTCCATGGGCTCGCTGTGCCTGGAGACCAGCGCCAAGACCGGCCAGAACGTTGCAGAGGCCTTCGAGGCCATAGCAATGCAGCTGGTCGACGAATGAACTTCAAATCCCGGTTGGAATGAATGAGTGGAAAGTAAGGTTGGCCAGCGAGAACGATCCAGGGATCGCTTCTTACATGGAGTAACCTAACCCCAAACCTCTCCCGGTTCCTCAGGGTCCTTCCGTAACCTCATCCATCCATTTGAAATAGTCCTCCGAGCCCGCTGTTATCGGGACCATGATTATCTCGGGGACCCGGTAGGGGTGGTTGTCCTTGATTGTCCTCTCCACCTTTTGATAAAGTATAGATCTGGTTTTGATCAATAGGAGGCGCTCCTGCTCCAGGTTGATCCTGCCCTGCCAGCGGTAGTATGAGTCTATGTTCGTAATCTGTATGCAGGCGGCCTGGTTGCGCTCGAGGAGCGCCTCGATGATCTCCTCGGCGGACTCGTTGTTCGGACACGATGTCATGATTATGCAATACTCGTCCTCGCTGTCCTGGTTTCCTCCCCCGTTCTCGTTCATCGGAAGCTCCCCATGTCAGTACAATAATGTACAGGGAGTATTAAAGGCTTTTTTCCTACATGTCAGAAATATGGTTATATAGGTTCACGGCCAAGCTTCTTTCATGAAAACGATACGCAGGATGTCACTCGCCCTGCTTCTTTCAGTATCAGCCCTCTTCCTCTTTTTTTCCTCTCCGGCCGCAGGGAACCCGTCGGTGCCGCAGATAATGATAGTCGATTTCCTCATTATCGGGATGGTGCTGACGGCCGTCAACATACCCTTCAACCTGCTGCTGTACCTGGGATTTGCATTCCCTCTCATGTGGCTGAGGGCCGAGGACGAGCCTCACCTGTTCGAGAAGGGGTCGCTGAGGTTCTTGGGCTCCACGCTCACACTGGTGGTGATGGCCTCTGTCATCGGCGCCTTCATCGACATCCTCATCTTCATGGCGGTCTACAGGGGGAGCATCTACATCATGCTGCTGTTGGGCCTGGCCGGGATATTCCTCTCCTTCTTCATCCTGGGTATGGCATTCCATAAGCTGGGCCCAGGTGACGCGGCCCTGGTGGGCCTGGGGATAACTATCGGCAACATCGTGTTCTGGGTCGTCATCGGAGTGTTCACACACAGCGTACTCCTGTTCCTGGCAGTGGGAATAATCATCCTGATGATACTCATCCCGGTGGTGTTCTTCCTCTACGAGGAGAAGCACAGGCAGCTGCACTTCGCCGTTTAGTCTGAGGTTTTGAACATCGACTGTCTTCCATTTTTGTCGGGCGGCTGCGGTCGGGTCCTTCTCATTGTTCTAATTAGAAGCTCTGCATGGCCTCCTTCAGCTTCTCCCTTGTCTCCGGGGCATACCAGCGGTCGATGAAGACCTCTTCCCTCGATTCCAGGTTGGCGTTGATCTGGTCCAGGACGGGGCCGATGCGGTTGTGCTTGATGATGCCGAAGGCCGAACGGTCCATCCCGGCCAGTTGGCGGGTCTTGTCCTTGGCGAAGTCCAGCACCTCGTCCGGGGGCAGGACCATGTCGACGAGGCCCAGGTCAAAAGCCTCGGCCGGGCCGTAGAACTCGCCGGTGCCGGCTATCTCGCGGGCGTTCAGCGAGCCCACCATGTCGCGGAGGATGCGGTCGGCGGGGTAGGGCACGGGCACGCCCAGCTTCACCTCGTTCAGGCCCACGAGCTTCTTGCCCTCGGCAATGATGCGGTAATCGCAGCACAGGGTCAGGATGCAGCCGCCGGCGATGGCGTGGCCGGGGATGGCGCAGACCGTCGGCATGGGCAGCGCGTACAGGTCCAGGCAAAGGCGGTTGTAGGCCTTGTAAAAGGATGTGAACTCCTCCCGGGGGAGGTCGAACAGCGAGGGGATGTCCAGACCGATGCAGAAGAACTTCCCGCTCGCGCTGGTGAGGACCAGACCGCGTGTCTCGGGCTCCGATCCAAGCCTGCCGATGTGAACGGCCAGTTCATCAACCAGCTCCCGACAAATAGCGTTCGTCACTCCGTTGTTCAGCCTGAGTGTCGCAATCCCGTCAACGCGTTCGGCGAGTACCAATTCCTGTGCCATTCACAACGTGTAAAACGACGAGCCTGTTTAAACCTTCGTCCGTCCCCTCTCACCGACGCTGCGCCGGGTCTCGGTGCTGCATTCCTGCCGGCACCTCCCGCAGTCCTCCGGGCAGTGCTCCAGGTGGATCTCGGCGCTGTGCTCGGGATGGTGCCTCCGCACCTCCTCCATTATCCTGTGGGTGAGATTGTGGCCCTCCTCGATGCTCATGCT
>LSSH01000058.1 GCA_001595885.1 Candidatus Proteinoplasmatales archaeon SG8-5
CTCGTTCGCTGCCGTGTTCCTCTCCGGCCCTTCCGGGGAGGTGTCCGCCCAGGCGGTTAGCGGCGAGATGGACCCGGGCACCATCGCCAAGACCCTGAGGGCGGTGCAGACCTTCGTTGCCGATTCCTTCAGGAGCGCGGAGGGCCACGTCGGGCGCATGACCTACGGGGACATGACCATCCTGGCCGAGAAGTGCGCCGGCGGGATACTCTGCGGCGTGGTGGTGGGCCGGGAGAACCCGGAGATGATGAGGGAGATCAGGCGTTCGGCCGCCGCCCTTGGCTCCGGGAGCTCCGCCGACGCCGAGCTGTCCAGGCTGGCCGCCCGCGAGTTCACCGTCAAGAGGGACATCTCGGAGATACGGCTGGAGAGCGAGCGCAACATCCTCGCCGACCGCACCGTCGAGGTCCTTGCCTCGGCTGTCGACCGCGGCCCCCTGGTCCTGGTGCTGGAGGACATGCACTGGGCCGACGAGATATCCCTGCACGTGTTCGGCTACCTTGCGAGGAGCTCGCCCGGCTCCGTGGTCATCCTGGCGTCGGCCAGGCCTGCGGAGAGCGAGCTGTGGGAGGGAATACTCGGCACCCTGGGCGCGGCAGAGGGCTTCTCCGAGTTGAGGCTCAAGAGCATGGACGGGGCCGCGGTGCGCGAGCTGGTGGACGCCTCATTCTCCCCCAATAGGTTCCCCCCGGAGTTCTACTCCGAGCTGGCACGGGCCTGCGAGGGCAACCCGCTGTTCACGGTCGAGATGGTCGCGCAGATGGTTGCCGACGGCGGTGTCAACCTCGCGGACGGCACCTACGTGCTGGTCTCGGAGAGCTATGCCATGCCCAGGAAGGTCGAGGACATCGTTATGCGGCGCCTCGAGTCCCTTGACACGACCGCGCTGGCCCTGGCCGAGTATTGCGCGTGCCTCGGGCCGGCGTTCCCGCGGGAACTGTTGCTCTCGGTGACGTCTGTGCGCGACCCGGGTCCCGGGCTGGTCGCCCTCGAGCGCGCCGGCATCCTGGAGAAGCAGGACGACCTCGTGGCCTTCAAGCATGCCATGTTCAGGGAGGCGATTTATAACTCGATAGCCGCGAAGTGGCGGTCCGCGCACCACAGGGACATCGGCGGCTTGTACGAGTCATTCTACGAGGGCAGGGAGGAGGAGGTCGTCTACGAGCTGGCCAGGCACTTCGCGAACTCCGGCGAGCAGGAGAAGGCGTTCGAGTACTGCCTCAGGGCCGGGGAGAAGGCCGAGGGGGCCATAGCCTTCGAGACGGCCGTCGAGTTCTTCGGCTGGTCCCTGGACGCCCTGCGGACCCTGAAGGTGCCGGAGCGGACCGAGCGGGAGCTGGAATTGCTCGAAAGGCTGGGCGACCTCAAGCCGCTGGTGAGCCGGTTCGACGACGCCGCCGGATCCTATACCGACGCCTTGGACCTTGCCGGTTCCGGAGACCTCAAGGCCAGACTGCACAGGAAGCTGGCCGCCATATTCTGGAAGATAGGCAGGTACGACGAGAGCCTGGCCGAGACCGAGAAGGGGGAGGAGGTCGTCGAAAGCGAGGCAGAGCGGGTGCAGCTGGCCATCCAGCGCGCCTACGTCTTCATGCGCAGGAGCGATTTCGAGGGAGCGATCACCCTGTGCGAGGAGCTGCTGGAGAGGCTCGGGGGCATTCCCGATTCGGAGAGGGAGGCGGGCTACGTCATGGACATCCTGGGCAGCGCCCACCACGCCTTGGGCAACCGCGAGAAGGCCCTGAAGTGGTACGAGACCGCCCTCGAGATCATGGAGAACGTCGGCGACCTGAGGAAGGTGGCCGCGCTCAACAACAACATCGGCAACATCTACGGCGACCGCCTGCAAAACGAAACCTCGAAGCAGTATTACGACAGGGCCATCGAGATGTTCGAGAGGCTGGGCGACAAGCTCGGCGTTTCGGTCATCTCGAACAACATCGGGGCCATCCACCACTCGGGCGGGGAGCCGTTGAAGGCGCTGGAGTGCTACGAGCGCAGCCTCAGGATAGCCAGGGCGATCGGCGACCAGCGCATGCTGAGCAACGGCTTCGGCAACCTCGGGGCGACTTACTCCTCGCTGGCCGAGTTCCGCAAGACCATCGAGATGTTCGAGAAGGCGGCCGAGGTGTTCGGCGCCATGGGCGACGACGGAGGCCGCGCCTGGGTCCTCACCGGCATGGGCTCCAGCTACCACCACCTCGGCGACCTCGACCTCGGGATAAGGTACATGAAGGAGGGCAACGCCATCCTGGAGGGGATCGGCGACCAGTGGAAGATCTGCCCCGGCCTCCTGTACCTGGCCCACGCCCTCTTCGAGAAGGCCACCCTGGACGCTACACCGGCCGGCAAGACCGCCGTCGACCATACCATCCTCGCCGAGGCCGAGTCGTACTTCAACAGGGGCCTCGCCCTCGCGAAGGAGCTCGACTCCCCGGACAACGTGGCCGACGCCCTCTACGGCCTGGCGAACGTCAAAGCAACCCAAAACGACCTGACAAGGGCCCTCGACCTCGCAAAGGAAGCCGAGGCCGTGGCCCGCCGGGCCCACCTGAGGATCGAGCTGGGAAACGCCCTCAGGGAGCGCGCAAAGCTCCTCGCCCTCGCAGACAAGCGGACCGAGGCCCAGCAGAAGTTCCAGGAAGCCGGAGCCCTCTATGACCAGATCATCAGCACGGCCAACCGCGCCATCCTCCTCTACGAGTGGGGCAAGGCCAATAAGGCCTGGGGCGAAAAGGAAAAAGCCAGAGAACTCCTGAGCCGAGCAAAGGAGATGTTCGCCACGTCGGACATGCGGTTGTGGGTGGAGAGGGTCGACTCGGCCCTGGAAGAATAGGTTACGAAACCGCTCCAAGCCAAGCATCAACCATAGGTTGAGGGGGAGGTAAAAGAGGAGGAGATAAAAAGGGTAGGACCGGGAAATCCGCAGCCCTCATCGAGCAGGGAAGACCCTATCAAAAGATTTTGGGAACTCCATGATGGAGATCTAATGTGAAAGGATCGAGGGCTCATAATCGAACCGATGACGACAGAGAAGGATACTGGACACTCGTTCCCTCGATATATGCGGACTGTCAACCGGTAGGTCGCGGAAGTTTTTTAGGGCAGTTGGTCGATTTAGGTTCGAGAGGAGATTTCATGTTCCACGGAACCGGGAGAAGAGTCGTGAGCATCATATTCACATTATCGCTGTGCCTATCCACAATGGGATTCGTCATAAACGCCGACAATGATAATCGTGATAGCGGGCTGGATATTGTCGAGATCTGGGGGACAGCCTATTCGGACGCCGGGGTCACACCCGTCGGGGCAGGCCATAATATCACAATGGCTATTAACGGAAATGTCATTGGCTCGGTCGTTACCAGCGGAGGAGGTATATTTAATTTCACGGTTGACCAGTTTCCCTGGGACTCAGTTCTCCTCTACTTGAATAATTCTATACACAAGGGAACCACATTCTTCTTTTCCAATGCAATACCCTCTTTCGATATGGACATTTGGGGAAACACTCTAATCGTCAGGAGCCAGGTTGGTATGGTATTGAGTGATATCATGGCTGAATCAGTGTGGACTTTGAACGACCCGGACATCCTGTATACGGCCGTGGGATGGGACATCAGCGTTGCTCCCGGAACCGACATGACGATATGGGACGGAACATATTTTGAACAATGGGGTTCACTTTCAATGAGCCAAACACTTTATGTGACGACCGGGGCTACAATAGACATTAACTCTTATGACCTGACCGCTGACGGCATCATTCATGAAGGTACAATTAAGGCTGTGGGAGACGAATCCGTAGTTATCAACGGTATCCTGCCACAAGGACTCATGGAATATTACGGATCGGGAACGTGGGGATTGAACTTCGGATACGAATACTATGACCTTGAGTTCAGCGCCAGCGGTAGCGATTGGGAGTTGGATGACCATCTGCGTGTGGATAATGACCTGATCATCGGTACGAATGCCAAATTTGAGTTAAATCAATACGACATGGACGTCTCAAATTCCTTTTCAAACGAAGGAATATTGGAACTATCCGGTCTGGGGAGCGTTTACCTGACTATGGACAGCGATTCCGGACTGGTGATATATGACGGTCCTGGTGACTTTATTTTGCCCTGGGGAGACCATCATAACGTGGAGATCCAATCCGGGAACTGGCCTCTTGTCGACAACACGAATGTGAACGGTGACCTCCTGATTGACGGATTCGGAACTCTGGACCTGGACGGTTTCGACCTGCAGGTGGCAGGCAACTTCGAGAACCAGGGAATCCTCAAATTGCATGGCAGCGAGGTGTTGACCCTGGCCACCGGCATGGACATTGATTCCGGGCTGGTCGAATACTACGGTTCAGGCGCTTATACCGGTCTCACAGCCGGTAATGAGTATTATGACCTGTTATTCTCAGGCCCAGGAAGCTGGACGCTGAGCAGTGACCTGACAATCAATCACGATTTCCATATGTCTGTTGGGACTTATGTTCAGAACCCGGTATTCTCTTTCACTGTAGCCAACAGCTTCAGCCTGGCCGACGGAACCGTGTTCAACAGGTACACAGGGACCGGCGTGGGAATGGACCCCTTCATGGTCTATGACTGCTACGGGCTGCAAGCGATGAAGTGTTTTCTCTCGTCGGAATTCGTCCTCGAGAACGACATAGACTGCAGCCCGTGCGTGAACTGGAACGGGGGTTCGGAATTCGAGCCCGTGGGGACCGTGGCCACGCCCTTCACAGGAAACCTGGACGGCCAGGATTTCACAATATCGAACCTGAGGATCACCCGTCCAGCCGAGGACCAGGTCGGCATGATCGGCGTGATGAACGGTGGTTCGGCGGCCTTCGTCAACATGGCCAATGCGTGGGTGGAAGGCGACTGGATCGTGGGACCCCTGGTCGGCGTCGCCGAGGTCGGAAGTGTCATCACGGAATGCTCCGCGAACCTGAGCGGAGGCGGGGGAAACACATCCATAGGAGGTCCGGTCGGATACAACCTTGGTCTGATGGTCGACTGCAACGTTCACGATGGCTATGCAATCGGCTGGGACGACAGCGGCTTGATTACAGGGCGCAACGACGGGACTGTGCAACGCTGTACTGCAACCGGGGAGACCAACTTCTGGGGCTACCGGGGCAACAACCACCACGGCGGCATCGTGGGTTACAATTTCGGCCTGATAGACGACTGCCGGTTCACAGGACTAGTCTGGGGCAACGGTTCGAACACCGGCGGTCTGGTCGGTACAAATTCCATCGGGGCCACGGTTCAGAATTCCTCCGTGGAGGGGAACGTCACCGGGCTCTACATGGTCGGCGGTCTTGTCGGCTGGAACTGGGGCCTGTTGCAGAATTGCGGATATGATTCCGGGCAGGTATTCGGCATGATGAATGTCGGCGGTGCCGTCGGAGAGAACATGGGCGGCGAGGTGCACGATTGTTACGCACACGTCTTTGTCAACTGCTCCGACGATTTC
>LSSH01000059.1 GCA_001595885.1 Candidatus Proteinoplasmatales archaeon SG8-5
CGGGGGACTTAACCCGCGCGCCGAGGATGTGGTCCTGAAGGAAGGAATGGTCTTCACGGTCGAACCCGGCGTCTACGAGCCAGGATTCGGTGGGGTCCGCATCGAGGATGACGTTGTGGTGAGGAAGGGTGGTCCGGAGATACTCACAACTGCCAGCCGCGATGTCTTTGAACTCTGACCCTGTATCTCGGCACCCTTTTGGGTCGGGGCAAGCGCCTTGACCTCTGGACGACCTCCCAGATATAGCTGAGAACCCCGACCATCATGAGGATGAAGGCAGTGACGGTTAGCAGGATCGATGTTATCTGGTTCGGCAATATGTGAAAGTAACCCAGCAGTGAGATGAAGTACAGGACTATCCCGCCCTTGACGAAGAATAAGACCGTGTTAGGAATGTCCATGCTCGAGGCCCTGACGGGTCCCGAGTACGTGATCAGCAGGTAGCCGACACCGAAGACCATTGCCAGCGATATCACCGTGACCATGAATATGATCAGGCTCGTATTGTTGAGGAGGTCGAAGTACTCGAGCATCAGTACGAACAGAATCATCATATACCCTCTTACCAGTAGCTTCAGTACCGGGGGAAAGGGGAATCTCTTTTTATGCTCCTGAGTCAAACTATCACCTCCATTATAATATTATGTGATGAAGGGGTATAAATAAGTCATGTGGTGACCCCCAGGTTGTACACCAAAACACCATTGCTTGGACATCGTGTGTATACTGGGCCATGGTTCGTGATTGTTTAAGAATCCTTGAACCGTTCTCTTAATGGTCTTCGTACATATTGATGTCGCTCCCTTCATGTATTTATGGATGTATTGTATCCACCTCCGCGGTGATTGTTTGTCAGTCAAGGTGGCCATCAACGGTTACGGCACGATTGGTAAGCGTGTGGCGGACGCCGTCACGCAGCAGGACGATATGGAGATCATAGGGGTAGTCAAGAGACGCCCCACGTTCGAGGCCAAGGACGCGATGAGGCTCGGTTTTCCGTTCTACGCTGCCGATGAGGAATTTATACCCGATCTCGAAAAGGCCGGTATCAAGGTGGGGGGGGTGCTCACCGAACTTCTGGAAAAATCTGACATTGTAATGGATTGTACACCGAAAAAGGCCGGGTACAAGGAGCTTTACGAGAAGCACAACGTCAAGGCCATATGGCAGGGCGGGGAGAAGCACGAATTGACTGGCTTGTCCTTCAATACAATGGCGAATTATGAGGATGCCATTGGTGCTCAGTTCGCCAGGGTGGTGTCCTGTAACACAACCGGCCTTTGCAGAACGCTATATCCAGTCAAAGAAAGGTATGGCATAGAAAACGCTCTGGGCGTCATGGTGAGGCGCTCGGCCGACCCCTGGGACACCAAACGCGGGCCAATAAACGCGATCGAACCGGTCCTCAAGGTGCCGTCCCATCACGGTCCGGACGTTCAGACCGTCATGCCAGACCTTAACATCCAAACCACGGCCGTGAAGGTCCCGACCACGATAATGCACCTGCACTCGGTCATCGTAAAATTGAAGAGCCGGCCATCGAGCCAGGATATCGTTCAGCTGTGGGACGAGACGCCAAGAGTGGCCATGATCGACTCCAGCGAGGGCATCAAGTCCACCGCGCAGATAATGGAATGGGCGAAGGACCTGAACAGAAAGCGGGGAGACCTCTTCGAAATAGCCGTCTGGAAGGACGGCGTACACGTTGTCGGAGACACACTGTATTATTACCAGGCCATCCACCAGGAGAGCGACGTGATACCGGAGAACATCGACTGCATAAGGGCGATGTGCGAGGTCGAGACCGACAAGTTCAAGTCAATTGAGAAGACCGACAAGGCGATGGGCCTAATCGCTTGATATTCGGTTCGATACCTTCAAATTAATTAAGTGATGGTGCGCCTTTGAATATTTAAAACGGCGCCGGCCACGTGGGGGTCAATCACTTCTTCTTTTTATGACGCTTAATGGACTTGCTTGCCCTATTAACCACCCCGGCCAGCGTGTGGAACTCCCACTCTGACAGGTCGGCCCTTGCCACAATTTTCCGGAACATCACCTTGGTCTTCGCCTTCTTGTGCTCGGGATAGTTTATTTCCTCAAGGAGTGCGGCCCACAATTCATTGAGGGTTTCCTTTTCTCTCTCGCCGACCAGCGTCCTCGCCATGGGCTCCTTGTCAAGCCTGAAGAGCTCGTATAGGACCACTGTCACGGCATGCGACACGTTCATGATGGGATTAAGCTCGGCAGTGGGAACGGTGACCATGATGTCGCACTTTGCCAGTTCCTCGTTGCTGAGGCCCTGGTCCTCGCGACCGAAAACGAGGCCCACCCGCCCCTGCTTCTCGCCCACGTACTCCGCGAAGTCGCTCGGAGACATCGGATGCCGCAGGAATTTCCTCTCGTTGCCGCTGGGTATGCCCGATGTGCCTATGACCAGGTCGAGTCCCTGAATGGCCTCATCGAAGGTCTTGGTTATCTTGGCATTCTCGACGATGAACCTGCCGTGCTTGGCAAATCTGTATGCATCGTCGTCCAGCTCACAGGGATTGAAGAGGACGAGCTCCTCCGCTCCGAAGTTGCTCATGCTCCTTGCCACGGAACCGATATTGCCGGCGATGAGGGGTTCGGCCAGTACCACGACGTACTCTGGCATCGGCCGGCCATAACCGAAGGCATTTATAAATCCATGTCATCGGCAGCGTTGCATGAAGTACGCACTGAAGTTCGCCTATGACGGCCAAGCCTTTGAGGGATATGCCAGGCAACCCGGTATGAGGACTGTCGAGGGAGAGGTCATCGAGACAATGCAAAGCCTCGGAATCATCGAGGACCCGAGATCAAACGCGTTTCAAAGCGCTAGCAGGACGGACAGGGGCGTTAGCGCTGCCGGCAACGTGATCGCCGTAGTAACTGGCTTTGACAAAGACGCGCTGATACCCGCACTCAACTCGAAGCTCGATGGGGCCGTGTTCTGGGGCATTGCCCAGGTCGAAGGCGGCTTCAATGCCAGGCACGCCAGGGAGAGGTGGTACAGGTACATTCTCCACCGCACCAGAATGCCGGACCCTAATGAACTTCAAACAGCAGCCAACCAGTTCGTCGGTGAGCACGACTTTTGCGATTATGCAAAGAAGGACACAGGGGAGGAGAATACGGTTTTGACAATCAACTCCATTGATATCAATGGGAACGCTGACTTCATCTTCATCGACATCAAAGCGGAACGATTCCTCTGGCAGATGGTGCGTCGACTCGTCTCTTCAATGATGGATGGAGGAACTGGACCAGCGCCGGCCGAGAACCTCATCCTCATGGATGTGGCCTATGATTTTCCGTTTAATGAACCGACCGAGAAAGGTACGCCCTTTCTTAAACATCACATCAGTGCCCGAACCCGTGCCGAAGCCATGAGCCAGATAGATAAAATCATTACATCCGCTTGAGGGGTTTTGAAAGGTGCCGCCGGGAGCCGACTGGCGGCTCGTACCAGCCGGTTGAGGCGGCTCTCCGCAGAGCCCTGAACTCTGCCTCGTTTTCCCCGACCTTCTTCCCGCAACTGCATCTGTAACCCTGGTCTTTGCCTATGGATTTCATCCGCTTGCTGCACTTTGGGCACATGGGATTGGCGACCTTTTCCCTCACATTGGCCAGCTTCTGGATCCTGACTTTTTCGACGTTGATCGTGAAGGGCTTCTCCCTGACGCCGCCCATGACGAGAAGCCGGTCTCCGGGAACGAGGACCTCGCCAATCCTCCTGAAGGATTTGGCAGGTTCGTAGATGGTGCAATCGACAACGTTATGGCCATTTGATAACGAAAATATCAAATGACCGCCCTTAATCGTCCTCGGAGCTGAGGTGACGTTTCCTATCACGCTGACTGATGTAAACGGCTCCAAACGTGATATTGATGTGCGAGTGATGTGGTCGTCCGTGCCCTGGTTGGTGAGGAAAATCATATGCCTGGCTATTCTTTCCGACCTCACGGCGGCGGCTGCCTCGGGCAGGTCTTGTTCCTTATCCCCCCGGATGCCGTACAAGATCGGGCAGGGCGAGGCCGGTGCGATGACCATGTGCATCTCCTCGTAATCGTAGTTGTTGAATGTCGTGGGAAAGGCCCTGTCCATCTTCCTGACGCTGGCCTCATTGATGTTCCGGGGCTTGCCCCACATTATCTGCTCCCTATAAGCTATCAGTTCATGCGTAGGGGCCCGAGGCCGCCAGGCAACTGCCGATATTGCTCCTATAAGGCCTCGGTTGTTCTTCCAGCCTTTCGAGAATTCGGGCTTGGCCAAGGCCATGTGCCGTTTGAGGTCAACAACCTCCCTGACAGCCCCCCAGTACAATGCCTGGGGAGGTTTCCTACTTGTCATTATTAGGCCTGGATTGGTGTTGGCGTCTTCGAACATTGCCAGGTCCTCGATGACCCTGCAGGCGCGTTCGTAATGACCCTCCGTCGGCTTGGTGTTTGTACCCGACGGGAAGCATTCGACAGGTTTCCCGTCCAACTCTCCGATGGTCTTGGGCCTTCCTGAGCCGTTGCCCAGCTTCAGAGCTATGGCCCCGTTCCCCCTGGTCTTCCACGGCACGTTGGGGTTCAGCCGGACCAGGCGCGGGTGTTCCAGTAGGTCGAACTCGCCGAACTCCCTTATCAGCTCTGTTGCCAGGTATGTCGTGCACATGCCCCTGACAGAATCCGTGTCGTCAACCCCGATGTATATGCCAATCCCTCACTTTGTAATCTTGGTCACCTGGCCGCACTCACATTCTATGACGTCGGCGCGCTCAACGTGGCGCTTGCACTTCGGGCACCTGGCAACGTTCTTGAAGAAGTAGTCGAGCCACGCCTCCCTCACCTCTTCCTCGTCCTCTTTCTCAATCTTCTCCACCATTGCCAGGTCGCCATCCTTTATCGTCATATTCCTGAGGACGTCGTAATCCAGGTTGACCTCCTTCTTTTCCCTCTTCTTCACGATGAGGGGCGCGATCACGATGCCGCTGACGATTCCTCCCACGTGAGCAATATGTGCCACGCCGTCGTCTATTGATATCATCACCAGAAAGGTCTCGACCACGAACATGATGCCGACGGCCAGCCACACCGGCGCCCTGGTGGTGAAGAAGAAGCCGAGGATCATCGGTATCCTGTCCCTCGGATAGAGTATCAAAAACGCGCCGCCGATGCCGAATATCGCCCCGGACGCGCCGAGGAGGTGGGATTCCGAATCCATGTGGAGGAAGTAGAAGCTGAGGGTGGCAACGATGCCTGTGACGAAGTAGATGACCCCCCAGTTCCGGGTGCCGATGCGCTCTTCCAGGGGGAGTCCGAGGAGATAGAGTATCAACACGTTTCCGAGGAGATGTGCCGCGTTCGCGTGCATGAACATCGAGGTGATCATGGTGGGTATGTACTCTAACTGGCCGAAACGCGCCGGCACGAAGGTCTGGTAATCAACAAGGCTCTGGGAGAGTGCGTAATCCGACGCATCCAATGCGAATTGGTAAATGAAGATGATGATGTTGGCGATCACGAACATCTGGGATAGGTACGCCTTCCTCCAGATAACAACAATAATCGAGACTATGATGATGGCCGGGATTGGGAGGATCTCCAACATGTGAGGGCCCCTAAGTGTATCTGCCGTCTATGAGGTCGTTAATGTATCTGGACAGGACGTTCAACTCGCCCACGTCGCCCTTCCAGTCCCTGAGCAGGACCTCGTAGTCGTCCTCGATCTCGTCTATCGCCTTCGAGATTTGGGGTCTGAACGGCTCTATCTCCTCTCCAATGACGACGGCGGCTATCGTGATGAACCTGCCCCTGCCTATAAGGACCTGGAAGCGTCCGAACTTCATCTGGTCCAGCTCTCCGCCCTCGCCCCTGAAGGAGTCCTTCACAAAGTCCTGAACGGCCGTCAGCATGCCGCTGAGTATGTCCTGGTCCACGTCGGGCTTTAGGCGGCGGGTGAAGTGCTTGATGAGGCGCCCGTCACGGGACATCAGGAACACCTCGTCTATAATGGCCCTCTCGACCCTCAGTTTCTTTCCGCAATGGGGGCAGGACTTCCATTCTTCCTCCACCTTCTTTGCACAGTGGGGGCAGTTTATGGTCTTGGGCGGTGGAGGCGCGGGTTGCAGCACCGGTTGGGGAGCAGGTATCGGATAGGTTCGCGGTGGCTGTTGCGGGGTGGCTGAAGCGTCGCAGTGAGGGCACTTCGGCAAAGTCTTGAGGACCTTCCTCTTACAGGTCGCGCAGGTGAGCAATTTACCCTTTGGCCTGAACGCGATATAGATGATGATGCCGAGTAAGGGAATGGCCCAGACGACGATGAACCATAAAGCGACCCTGAGTGCGCTTTTCTCGGCCGCCCCCCTGTTGACGCAATCGAAATAAGTCCATATGGCCAGTACGAGGTTCGGGAACAGAAAAACCAGGCATATTGTCAGGATCGCTTCGATCATCGAGTCGACATAATTTGCGGAGTTGATATAAATCTATCGATATTGATGGACGCTGTTACCTGAATAATTGTCGTTATTTCTATACCAGACCCTCGGAGACGCCTACCGTTTGTTTATTATCCACACCCCAATACTGATGTGTGAATCCCGACCCTGACATCAAAATCGAAGTGGACGAAGGCGTTTATGAGCCTTCGGAGGACACATACCTGCTGTTGGAATCCGTATGTGTTGCTAAAGGTGAGAGGGTGCTCGAGGTGGGGACCGGTTCCGGCATCATCGCCCTCAACTGCGCAAAGGCCGGGGCACGTGTTGTGGCCTCAGATATCTCTGAAGAGGCGGTGGCCAACGCTAAATCGAATTCTATGAAGAACGGCATAGGTCTCGATGTTCGCCGTTCTGACCTGTTCGGAGGGTTGGAGGGTAGGTTCGACGCTATCATATTCAACCCCCCTTACCTGGCCTCTGATGTCGGTCCGGAGGACGCCCGCTTGAGTGGGGGAACCTCGGGTTCGGAGCTTTCCATCAGATTCCTGGATGAGGTGGGAGGCGTGTTGAATCCGGGGGGTCGCGTCTATCTACTTACATCCTCACTGAGCTCCCGCGATGTTATTGCCAGGGCTAAAGAGTTGTACAAGGTCGAATGTGTGGGCTCGAAGGACCTGTTCTTCGAGCGGCTCGAGGTCCATCTGCTAACAGATAAAGATTAAATACTGGCTCGGCGTTTTCATGACATCCAAGGGGGATACGGTTGAAGACGGCCATTATTGCTATCGGCGGTAACGCCCTTATCAAGGAAGGCGAGGAGGGTACAATCTACCAGCAGTTCGCCAATGCCAGGGATACGTGCGCGACCCTGATGGACATCGTCAAGGATGGGTATGAGATAGTACTGACCCACGGTAACGGCCCGCAGGTCGGCTTCGCCCTGAGAAGGCACGAGAGGTCCCGCGACGTTATCCCGCCCTATCCCTTGGGCGTCTGCGTGGCCGAGACCGTGGGCTCGATGGGCTACATGCTGCAGCAGACAATGCAGAATACTGTCAAGCGGGTTGGCCTTGGGAAGGACACGGTCACGGTCATAACACAGGTGGTCGTCGACGCGGACGACTCCTCCTTCTCGAATCCCACCAAACCGATCGGCCAATATTTTTCAAAAGACGAGATCGATGTCAAGGTCAGGGAAGAGGGTTGGGACGTTGTGGAGGCCGGCACGCGAGGCTGGCGCAGGGTGGTGCCGTCCCCCAGGCCCATCCGCGTCGTCGAGAAGGACACGATAGGCCATCTGCTGGAGAGGGGGAAGATAGTCATCGCCTGCGGCGGCGGGGGCCTGCCAGTCATTGAACTAGAGGATGGTTCCCTCGACGGTGTCGAGGCCGTTGTGGACAAGGACTATGCCTCGTCCAAGCTGGCCCAGCAATTGGGCGTTGACGACTTCATCATATTGACGAACGTTGACAAGGTTTGCATCGATTATGGCAAGCCTGACCAGAAGGAACTCGACTCCCTAGACCTTTCCGATGCAAAGGGCCACCTCGAGGACGGGCAGTTCCCGCCGGGCTCGATGGGGCCGAAAATCGAGGCTGCCATCGAATTCCTCGAGAACGGAGGGAAGAGGGTCGTAATTACGTCCCACGGTTCACTGGTGGAAGCGGTTCGCGGCAACGCCGGCACCCATATCACCAGGTGAGTGGAACCACTTCTGCAACTGATATGGAAGGGGCAGCCTATGCCAATATCATGAACGCCCATAATCACCAGGGCGGAAATGTTTTAGGCCTTCCAGTCTTCAGCAATGGCGCATGATCAAGGGCATCACCGAGACCTCGTTCCTCGACTGGGACGGCAAGATCGTCATGGTCCTTTACACGGGCGTTTGTAATTATAGATGCCCCTTCTGTCACAACTGGGAGCTGATGGAGAATCCCGAAAGGTTCCCCGATAAGAGTTGGGAGGAAATCAAAGCCTTCCTGACTGAGCACGTTGACTTCCTGGACGGTGTGTGCATCACAGGCGGGGAACCGACCCTCGAGAAGGAACTGGAGCACTGGATAGTCCGCATCAGGGAGCTGGGACTCAAAGTGAAACTGGATACGAACGGCTCGGTCCCTGGTGTCTTGGATGATTTGATCGAAAAGCGTCTGCTGGATGCCGTCGCGATGGACGTCAAGGCCCCTCCGGATGAGAGATATTCGGGGGCCTGCGGTACAGATGTTGACCTTGATGCCATAGTACAATCCATCAGATTGGTTAGCGAATCCGGCGTGGAGCACGAGTTCAGGACGACGGTGGTGCCGACGATACACCAAATCGAGGACATAACCGACATCGCCAGGGCACTGTCCGGAGCTGAGAAGTACGTGCTGCAGCAGTTCAACCCCGCAAACACCTGGGATGAGGAACTGAGGAAGATCGTCCCGTATCCCAACGACGTTCTCCTGGACATGGCCAACGCTGCAAAGGAGCACGTCAAAGAGGTGCGTGTCAGAGGATTGAGGTGAGAACCTCAGCCCTCATGAAACCTGTTGTTTGTAGTCGGGCTACCTAATTGGTACACAAGGAATATCGATTGTTTATTCGTACACCCAGGGTTCGTCAATCCTCGAATAGTCCATTATCTCGTTTTCCGAGAAGAAGAGGGCTATCTCACGGGCCGCGCTCTCGGTGGAATCGGATGCGTGGATTATGTTCCTGCCCGTTTCCATGCCGAAGTCTCCGCGTATCGTGCCGGGGTCGGCCTCCTGCGGATTTGTCTTGCCAACCACGGTCCTGACGCAGGAAACTGCGTTCTTCCCTTCGAAAACGGTGGCCAGCACCGGTCCGGAAGTGATGTAGCTTATCAACGGTTCGTAGAATGGCTTGCCGACGTGCTCCCCGTAATGCTTTGAAGCGAGTTCGCCGTCTATGTGCAGCATCCTCGCGGCCACCAGCTTCAGGCCCTTTGTCTCTAGCCGGGATATGACCTGCCCTACGATTGCCCTTTGAACGCCGTCCGGCTTGATCATGACGAAAGTTCGTTCCATTGGCTCACCTACTCGTCGACCGTCGAATCCTTCTCGGGTGCCGGTCGAACTTTCCCCTTAGGGGCAGGAGACGTTTTCTCCTGGGCCGGTTTTGCTTCAGGCTTCTTGACTTGCCTGGCCGGTTTTGTTTCGGCCGGAACCGGTTTGCGCTTGACCAGCCTAGCCTTGGGCTTGTCCTCATCATCGGGCTCTTCTTCCTCGGCACCCCTCTTCCTCTTCAGGCTGCTTGCCTTGAGCTCCGAATACCTTACGGTCCACCTGGTCCTTCGGGGCACCCTTCCGAGGTCGATGCGGTTCTTCTTGCATTTGTTGCTGCAGAAGGTATAGATGGTTCCGTCCTTGCGTATGTACATCTTGCCGGTGCCTGGTTCGATGGGATTTCCGCAAAATGAACAATTGCGTTTCTCTACCATTATTCCGCCTCCTTTGTCAAAGCTGGCGTCTCATGATAAATCGTGTTGTCTCTGCCAGATATCTTCATGACCTCACCTGATGCTGAGCTTCTTTGCCTCTCGCTGGGTCTCGCGAAGCATGAGCACGTCGCCTAGCTGGACAGGGCCGAAGACGTTCCTGGTGATGATCCTGCCCTTGTCCCTGCCGTCAAGAACACGGACCTTGACCTGCGTGGCCTCGCCGGTCATGCCGGTCCTGCCAACGACTTCCACAACTTCGGCTGGAATGCTGTTCGGGTCCATTCATAACACCTGAGTATCACTTCTTGAGGGCGCCAAGTTTGCTAGCCAATTCGTCCATGAGGGATTTGCCCTTGCCGGCGTCCATGATGGCGACCGAGGCGGTGGGCTTCTCGAGGCCGCATGCCACTCCGAGCTCCTGCTTGCTGGGCACGTAGCCGTATGATATGCCCTTCTCCTCGCAGAGGAGAGGCATGTGTGCGAGTATCTCCTCCGGCTGGACGTCCTCCGACATGATTACGAACTTGGCGTTGCCCCGCTCAACGAGCTTGGTAACTTCGTTCGTGCCTTTCCTAACCTTGCCTGTGTCACGTGCGAACTCCACGAGCTGATAGACCTTGTCCACAAGCTCCTTGGGGGTCTCAAACCTTACATACATGGCCATTGTCTAACCTCCTTCCAACGGACGCCGTGGCATCCGCCTTCATCAATCACGGGCTCTAAAAGAGCATCGCAACAAAGAGGGTGTGGTATAAATGGCTTTCGCTATAGGCGGTTTGAATTGTTGGGTGGTTCTCAGAAGTTAAAGCGTTCCTTGAAGAGGCGGAACCATATCTTGGTGCCATCCTGCAATGCCCGAAGCTTGTTCATTGTTTTGCGTTGGTCGTAGGATATATTCACCTCGCCGACCCTGAAGCCGGATTTGATGCACTTGGCATACATCTCCGCCTCGATCTCGAAGTTGTGCGATTCGAGGTCTAGCGCGTTGACGACTTCCTCGGTGAATCCCCACATGCCCGTACATATGTCGGAGACCTTGTGTCCGTTCGGAAAGAGCACGTTTGCGGTCTGTGTCAGTGCCAGGTTCCCGAAGTAATTGATCCTGGACATCGCCCCGGGGCTCATATAGCCCTTAAGGCGCGATCCCATCATTACGTCGTATCTCCTGGATTCCAGGTACGGGAGCATTGCAAGGATCTCTGTCGGGTCATAGGTGTCGTCGGCGTCAAGCATGAACAGGTATTGGCCGTCGAAGTTCTCGAATGCCGTCTTGAGGGCATTTCCCTTCCCTCTGCCTCGCTGTTTTAGCAATTTGGCTCCCATGGACTGGGCAATCTCGCAGGTCATGTCCTTGCTGTGTCCGTCCACGACCACGACATTGACGTCGTAACCGCGTTCCTGCAATTGCTGCCTTGGGACCTTGCTAATGACTTGGCCTATGGTCTCGGCCTCATCAAGCGCTGGCAAGAGTATTGATATCATTTCATCACTCATAGCGCATCCCATCTACCAGTTATGATTTCTATTATTTAAAGGTATCTATAATATATGCTGGCAAGTGGCCTCTGGGGATTTCATATTTAAAGAAGGCGCCCTTTTTTCGATGGTTCACAATCGAGGGGTTTCCGTCTTAACTTGGTTACGAGATGATGGTTCTTCTCAGATAGTCAGAACCGTGGATTTTCAATGATAATCTTTATATGGAAGTTCCAGCCTCAATGACATCCATGATTACCAGGTCCGTCGTGATCAATGAGGTCAGGGACATCCTTATTAAGGCTGGGTTTGCCACCTCCGATCCCGAGGAGATAGTTCATGCCAGTTTCGACCTAGTGGCCAGAAGGGATGCGCTGATCCTCGTAATCAAGATAGTGCTGAATGCAGATTCGGTCAGCGAGAAGGCGGTGTCCGGCATGATGACGCTGGCAAAGGCCGTGAACGGGTCGCCCCTCATCATCGCACTGAGGTCTGGCAAAGCGGGCATCGAGGACGGGGTGATGTATACGCGGGTCAACATCCCCCTGATATCCCTCCAGACCTTGAATGACCTGTTCATCGAGGGGATTCCGCCTATGGTGTACGCCGGCAGCGGGGGTTTTTATGTAAAGGTGGATTCGGACATAATAAAGGAGGCCAGGAAACGCGGAATATCGTTGGGTGAACTGGCCGAAGTGAGCGGCGTACGGAGGAGGACCATCCAGATGTACGAAGAAGGCATGGGCGCCAAGCTTGAGGTGGCTTTGCGGCTGGAGGAGCGGCTGGGAGTCGAGTTAATCCTGCCGGTGGACCCATTATCATCCCCTGAGTTCCCTGTGACGGAGAGCGGCGACAGACCAAAGGGCCTGGCGAGAGAGGTTTACGGCGACCTCGGCAGAATAGGCTATTCGGTCGAGCTGGCTCGCAGATGCCCCTACGACGCCCTCGCCCACGATAAGAAGGTGCTGATGTTCACCGGGATCGACCAGCAGAAACCAGATATCAAAAAGAGGGCGAAGGCCATGACGAACCTGTCAAGGGTCCTCGAGAAGCACTCGGTGATCTTCGTTGACAGGATGGGGGAGAAGGTGAACCTGGAGGGCGCCCCGTTAATAGGCAGCAGGGAACTGAAGGAGATAGATGACAAGAAACGCGTAATCGAGCTCATAGAGGAGCGTGGCTGATGTCGTCCGTTTTGATAATCGGAGCCGTCCGCGGCCTTGTATCCGAGGGGGAGAGGGTCTATGATATCATTATGCAGAACCGGCCAGACGTGGTTGGCCTGGCAATCTCCGAGGAGGGGTTAGACGCAATGAAGGAGCATCTCGACTCGACAGGCGGCAAGAACGCTGAACTTGAGAACCTGGAGGAGGTGATATACGTGGCGGGCCTGGAGGCCTTCGGTGAGGTCAGGAAGCCTCCTCCGTGTTTCTCTAAGGCCTGGACCGCCGCCAAGAACCTGACAATAACGGCAGAGCCCCTGGACCTGAACGACGAGCAATACACGAACGCCAACTGCCGCAACATATCGACGCTGGAGATGATGACCCAGGGCAGAGGCCAGCGCAGAATCGTCAAGCACCAGTTCCAGGCCACGAGCGCGCAGGAATTCGTCCTTGAGTTCGATGCTGTGGTCAACCGCCAGAAGGGATACCGGAAGCTGGAGGCGGAGAGGGAAGAGTTCATGGCCCTGAGGATCAAGAAACTTACCCAGGACAACCAGAAGGTCATGGCCGTAATCGAGCTCGAGAGGCTGGAAGGGGTAATGAAGGCACTTGATGTGATTGGTGTTTCGTATTCGATGCCTTCCTAACTTACGTACAACGAAAGCCTTTTATGGATATCGCGGTAATGGGCCAAGGCTAGGCTAACCGGGGGGGTCGGCGTCCCCTTATACACCGAAATCGTCGTTAGCGGGGGTGACGGCCGAGTGCGGCGTAACTGGCCTGTTGGCGGTCCTTATCACGACGATGAGGTTCTGTCCCATGGGGCTGGAGGTGACATTCGCGTGCAGCCGGAGGGCGGCACGGCTTGTCTTGGTTACGGGGATCGGGTCAGGCCCTGACGGGAGCAGCCTTACCGTTTACTACCAACGCTCATGGGGTTGCGGGACCGAGAAGGGGTAAGACTCCCGCCAGGAGGTGCAGGCGACAAGCTCGGTGCCTAGCACAATGCATTTTACTAACACAGGCACAGAGCTTGGGACCTGTCGCAGTATTATCCGTCAAAGATAATCGACAAATCTGTAAGTGCGAAATGAGACCCATCGAACTAGAAACATATTTCCCAATATGTTCGGGTTTGATACTTTGAAAGGCCAGCCTCAACTCAATATCTCAGCCCGACCAGCAGGAAACGTGCAATAATGTGCCTTCCTCGTCCTGGCCCTGCAGTATCATGCGTGTTGAAGTGCTTTGGAGAACATATCCCCTTTCCAGGAAGAATTCCAGGCTGGGTCTTGCGGCCGCGTAGGTCCGAAGGAAGATGCCGTTCTTGGATCGCTCGAGGGCGGCGTTCTCGCATTGGTCCAGAAGGGCGGACGCAGAACTCACATCTCCGGCGACCATGAGTTTCACGACGGCGTTGGGGCTGTTATCGAACATCTCATACGTGTGAACGATGGCGTGTGAACTTTGTACGTCGGATTCGTAAAGAAGGTGTTTGCCCAGATTGTGTTCTGCGGTCGCCCGGATTTCGGTCGAGTAATCAAGCCCGGGGATGATGCTGTTCCACATCTGTTTGGAGACGGGGAGATCCTCTTTCTGTTCAGTCTCAATGACTTGCGTGATGGCTTCGGTGGGTTCGTGCAACCTCTTGAACAGTACATAAGAAAGGTGCTTGGGCATGAACCCGAGCTTCGCGTACATGGTGATGTTCTTATGGCTGCTGGACATCGTCTCAAGGCCTATGGTCTCACAACCCCTTGATTTCAGATGATTAACAGACCTGGTGACCAGCTCTTTACCTATTCCGCGGTTCTGGTGTTCTGTGGCCACCTCCACCGGCCCGAACCAACCTACAGAACCCCATACGTGCGAGAAGATGCATCCGACCAGCTGTCCATCGACCTCCGCAACAAAACAGCCTTCCTGCTCTTTGGCCATATAGTATCGCAGATTCTTCTCGGTGCGGTACAACAGAGGGACCTGTAACCCCCTCTCCGCCAGAAAGTAATCCTGCCAGACCTTTGCCTGCAGCTCCGAGACCTCTTTCAGGTCGCTAATAGTCAGAATCCTGAGTTCGGGGGCGGCCATGGTGTCCCCCGCAATCACTCGTCGTTTCCATAGTTGGAACAATAGTCGCAGATGTTCTCCAGCGTGGGTTGTGATGTCATTCCCTGTTTGCCCACCCAGCGGTCACACCTGCCGTGTTGCGCAGGCACCAATCCCAATTTACAGGCCATTGCCGTTCACCAGCTTCGGATTGAAGGGCTATTATATCAATTTTGGCCTGTTTTCTATTTTCATGGGAAATGACTAAATATAGAAAGATTTATATTATAAACTATAATCCAATGCCAGAATTAATGGCTGAGTTGTTAATGGAAAGGGGGTGTTTGAACCAGATATAAAACCACCGTCGGAACCATCGCTGTTCTTATTGTAATATTCTCGATTATATTCGTCAGCTCGGCTCCCGCGTCCGCCCAGACCTCGACGCCGCTTACCGTCAGAGAACGGTACGAGGCCATGGCCTTCGGTGCCGGACATCTGGTAATACCAATGGACGAGAAGCAGAACGACACCATATTAGCTTTCGGCGTCATCCATGCTCTGCTGAGGAACGGGACCATCTGCTACAGGCTCATCGGACCGCCTGCCCATAATATCAAGACCCTTGACTATCCGGACGGCGTCAATTACTCTGGCGGACCCGTCGTGATAATGGACGTGAATGTCACTGTACTGAACGGCATCCAAGAGGTCTTTCCGAGCGTGACCGTCCATAATATCACCGGGACATTTGTGTCCAGGACCGTGTACAAGATCGATCGGCCTACTAGGATCCTGTTGCTGGCCAGAGAAGGGGCTGCGTTCCAGCACAGCCTATCAAAGATACTCCTGGACCAGATGCACATCCCCTATTCTGTTAAAATCATCTGGGCCTTAGAACCCACGGTGGACCTTTTCGAGAACGACCTGATAATTATTGAGGACCCGGGCGCGAAGGGCCTGTACTTCACAGGGAAGGGACACATCAAGAATGCGGTCGCCAATGGCCATAACTTCGTGTTCATCGGTGATGCCATTAAGGATTTGACCGGGGTGTTCCCGCTACTGGTAACTGTGAAGGAAGGCGAGAGGGGCGAAGCCTACACCGCGACATATTATCACACGGGCGAGTCGATATCCCAATATAGCGGGCCCGAACAATTATACGTTACAACCAGCAGGACCGTGGCAATAACGCCTACAAACCCGGGCTTCCAAACCATGCTGTATGCGCAGAGCGGAGATTCCCAGATCATATTCTCAGGGTATTACAGGTACGGAAAGGGCACTGTGGAGTTATTCTCGTTCGAGCCGGACGAGCAAGTAGGCGACATGTACACCCTGGCATGCATATTCTACGGTAACAGGTTCGTCCAGGCAGCTCCTGAGCCGCTCCCGCCGCCTTTGCCCTTGGTTTCCGGCGGAGTGCCCCTGCCCACGGGCACTGTCCCTCCACCGCCTCCGCCTCCGCCACCGCCGCCGCCGTCGATACCGATGGCGACGACCATTCCCGCGCAGTACCTGTTCGCAGGCTTCGCGGGCGTGGCCCTGGGCGACAGGCTCAGGTCAAGGGTGAGGCCGAAGATCGCAATCAGACATAAGATCAAGATCAGTACATGAGGTTGGACCATGAAGACGCTCAGCATCGCTTTCATCACTTGGCTCGTCGTTCTCGGTGCATTATCATTACCACTAAATCAGTCTTCTAACGCCCAGCAGACCATCGGCTGGCAATATGAAACGTTCGGCGAGAACCTGGAGATGACTATCACGCCAGAGATTCCCACCACAGAAGACCCGATCATGGTGGAGGTGGTCTCAATTTTCCCGGACGTATACGTTCAGGTGGCCAACTTCTACGCACGAGTAACGCCCAACAACGGCCATGAGTTCCAGTTCCAGACTATCTTCCAGCGATGGAACAACTCCGCTATGAGGGTGTCCGTGGGCCCCTTCCCGTACAACGGATATACCATCTCCATGTATGTCATCGCATACGACTGGTTGAACATACCGATGGACTCGCGAGACACGTTCAACTACATCGAGTTCGAGGTGGGGGGCAGCGGCTGGAAGCACGATACGTTCGACGCCAACGTGGAGGTCGAATATTCCCCCATGACGGTCAATGCGACAGAGGAGGTGACGGTGACAATCTCTTCCAAGGACAACATCACCTTCGGGGGGGCAAACCTCTGGTGGACTTACGAGACTCCCGAGGGAGACCTCATCGAGGGGGTGGGGGAAAACTTCACCAAGGTCAATCCCGAGGTCACTGTCATGAAGCAGACCATACCCGGTTATCCGCCCGGCACCAACCTGACGTTCTGGGTCGTTGCCTGGGACACCTACAATGAGGTAATGGTATCCAAGGAGTACAACTATAGTGTGCTGGGCCTGGTCCAATACACGGATTTCCCCTTCATCTACACTGATGACGATGACCGCTCCGAGTGGGAGCCAGACTTCTCGATATTGGCACCCATGGTAATTCTGTGTGCCGTGGGCGTTCCCCTTTACCTGTACCTTTACGTCTTGACCAGGAAAAGGGAGGGAAGGCGCGAAACCCTGGTTATGTCCAATGACAGTCAGGCTGCTGCCCCTGAAGAAAAAGAGGAGGGTGATGAAGATGGAGACTAGCCTCCGAACCAACATCGGAAGCATTAACAAGTACTTCATCGAAACGGTCGAAGAAGAGCGCCGTTATCCGAAGTTACTGACGCCGTTAATGTTCTTCATACTGGCCACGGTGGGGCTGGTCTGGATACCCTTTTACCCCGCCTGGATGGCCCTGATATTGGCCGTTGTCGTGGGCCTGATATCGTTCAGGTTCCCGTTCCTTTCCATTATCGTGCTCAGTGTTTTTATAACGGCTGCGGCCGCGTATCAGACCCCGGAGTTCGGCCTCTTCATGCTGCTTTTCCTGCTCGTCGTATTGATAATATCGCTGTTCGAGTGGAGGCTCGGATACCTGGTCCTGCTCACCATTTCCCTTTCACGGTTCGGCCTATCACTGGCCGTGCCGTTGATCGCCGCGGCATTGCTGCCGGTATTGGTGTCCATCACCGCTGTTGTCCTTTCAGGTGCGTTTCTGTGGTTCCTAGTGACCTGCGGGAACCTTAACTCGATCGGCATGTTCGTCGGCTCTGCGCACACCAGCAGCTTCATGGTTTTCTATGAGCCCGTTGCCGGCAACTTCGCACCCTCAGACGTCGGTATTGTACTGATGAACATACAGAATGCCGACCTGGACGCAATGGCTCAGGTCGTCGGCGACAACTTCGGCACCTCAGTTGTCCCGCTGTTGCAGATCATACTTTGGGGCCTGGCCGTCTATCTCGTGTTCAGGTTCTACAACCGCGACTCGGTGGGCACGGACTATCCCGCAGTGATGGCGTTCGTGCCTTCTGCGATCGTGTCCGCGTCCTTCTTGGGCGCTTACATTTTCGAGCTGGATTATGGCACGGGCGGCCTGATGGCGGGAGCGCTCCTGTTCGGCGTGGTGTTCGTTTCCATAATCATTGCCAGGGTGGCGAAGGAGTTCTTCGCCCCCTACTTTGCGAGTCTGGAGATCGAGACTGGCGTTGGCACCCGCATCTCTGACATGGAAGACCTAGGTGAGACGAGCTTCGAGCTGATAGGGGGGCTGGAGGACGTCAAGGAGGACGTGAAGGAATCGATAGTGGTCCCGCTTCTGATGAGCGATGTCGCCGAAAGATACGGCATTGAACCTCCCAAGGGAATCCTTCTGTTCGGCCCTCCCGGTTGCGGAAAGACGTTGCTCATGAAGGCGCTGGCCAACGAGCTTAATGTCGAGATGTTGACCGTGAAATGCTCGGATATCATGTCAAAATGGTACGGGGAGAGCGAGGGCAAGGTCGCCGAGTTGTTCAGAGTGGCGAAGGAAAGGAGGCCATGCATCATATTCTTCGACGACCTCGAGGCCATGGCGAAGCACAGGGACCTCTATGCCGGCGATGACGTCACACCGAGGCTTCTGAGCATCATTCTTGCTGAGTTGGACGGCATGGACCGCTCATCCGGCATCATCCTGGTCGGGACCACAAACAAACCAGAGATGATCGACCCCGCGCTGTTGAGGCCGGGAAGGTTCGACAAGGTCATCTACGTTCCGCCGCCGGACATACAGGAGAGGATCGCCATCCTGAAGGTCCACCTTGCCAGCAGGCCCCTGGCGAGGAACATAAATCTAAAACTCATAGCAGCCAAATGCGAGAGGTTCTCCGGCGCAGACCTGGCAAACCTGGCACGGGAAGGGGCGACATTGGCCATGAAACGGGCGCTTCAGACTCAGAAGGACACGGTAATAACCAACGAGGACCTGAACAAGGTCGCGGTGACGATAAGGCCGAGCATCACCCTGGCCATGCTCGAGAACTACGAGCTCCTGAAGCTGGATTTCGAAAGGAAGATGCATCATGTTCGCCGCGAGGACCGGCGATTCGCCGTCGGCTGGGGAGACGTGGGCGGCATGGACCGCCTGAAGAAGGACATCAAGGATTACATCGAGCTGTTGATCAAGGAGCCGAAGGTGCTCGAGGACTTCAGGTTGAAGACGGGGCGGGGCATGCTCCTGTTCGGTCCCCCGGGATGCGGAAAGAAGCACGTCATGCGGGCGGCCGCCAATGACCTGGGCGTGCCCATCCAGGAGCTCAGTGCGGCTGAACTCGTTGGCGGTGCTACAGACACCGGTCAGACCATAAAAGAGATATTCTACAGGGCGAGGGAGAGCACGCCGTCCGTCATTCTCATTTCCGAGATCGACGTTATCGGTTCCAGGGAGGCGATCGAGGACAAGGGCGCCGGCCAGGCCATTTCCCAGATACTCGCCGAGATAGATGACGTGGAGGCGAGGGAGCATATTTTGGTCATCGCAACGACGAATCGGCCGCAGGTGCTGCACCCCAGCTTGTTGAGGCCCGGCCGCTTTGACAAGATGTTCCACGTGCCCCCTCCGGACAAGAAGGCGAGGGCCAAGATATTCGGCATATACCTGAGGAACATCCCCAGGAACAAGGATGTGGACGCGTCGTTCCTGGCTGCCCTGGCCGAGAAGACCGACGGCTTCAGCAGCGCCGACATCGCGGCGATAGTGGATGAGGCGAAGCTCATGGCCGTGATCAATTGTCAGGATGCTTCGACCCGTGCCGTTTCGCGCAACGACCTGCTGAACGCCCTGAATAGGGTAGAGGGGTCGATATCGCCTGAGGACCTTGACTCCTCCGCCAACTTCATGAAGACCTACAAGGTGAGGGATTGAGGCCCATCGATTGGATCGTCATTATTGCCGCGGTCGCGTACGTCGCACTGGCAGCCTTTTCAGTTAAGTTCCCCCGAGGCCGTGAGAATTGGCAAAGGGACAGAGTCGAGACCCTTTACCTGGTCATGAGCGCGACCGTGTTCCTGATGCTCCTTTTCTTACTCTGGTACGTGTCCGCGGTAATCGATTGGCCTGACGTGTTGACCATCATTGTCTGGTCCGGCGTCATCGTTCTCGTCATGCTGGTGCTCATAAGCATATTCATTCCCAGGGGCATACGCCTCACTTTCCCCGACAAGAGGAAGAATCCGTCGGAAGAGGAAGAATGACAGGCACAAATTGTAACGATCTCAGTAGTATGGACCTCCTACTTTATTCATTAAATTGTATACATATGTAAACAGTTTCGGTCATCCTTTAAGAACTCTTATATTACTTTTAGCAATCTCAATATCGTGATCATCGAAAAGTATCGGGCCAAGAGCCTGGTCAGGGAGCAGAAGAACTCGACCGCCGTCCACCTAAACCCGTACCAGGGATGCTATCATGATTGCGTGTACTGCGACGGTAAGGCAGAGAATTACCACATGCATGAGGACTTCGGAACCCGCATACGTGTGAAGGAGAACGCTCCCGAACTCCTTGAGGAATACCTGCGCAAGCGAGGGTTCCTGCCCGTTAACAGGGATAGGACCGGGACACTTGCAGATTACACCGGCGAAAAGGCCCATATCCACAATGCCGGTGGAGAGCGCTTCACAATCGGCATTTCGGGTGGCGTGTGCGATATCTATCAGCCGGCAGAGGAAGAGGTGCGGATGTCGCGGCAGATGCTTCAGATGGTGTATGATTACGGTTTCCCAGTTTTCCTGTTGACGAAGAACAAGCTGGTGCTCAGGGACCTGGACCTGCTGAAGAGGATCAACGATTTCGCCGGTGCAACGGTCTGCCTGACCGTCGTGTTCTCGGTCGAGAACGAACATCTCCGCGAGATTTTCGAGCCGCGTGCCAGCACCATTTCAGAGCGTTTCCAGGCTTTGGAAATACTGCACAATGCCGGTATAAATACGGGAATCTGGATGTTGCCTATCCTGCCGTGGATAGGTGATGACGATGACAACCTCGAGTCCATGGTCAAGAGCGCTGCGGAGGCTTGTGTCCAATTCATCCTCCCGGGCGGTATGACGCTTAAACCGGGCAGGCAAAAAAGGCAGTTCTTAGGCGTGATCGGGGAGTATTTTCCAGAGCTCTTGGACAAGTATGCCAGGTTGTTCGGCAACGACCACAGGTACGGGCATATGGATGAAGCGGTCGTAAAGGAGTTCGGCATCTTCGATTGGTATCCCAAGATGGAGCGCCTTTGTGGGAAATACAATGTGCGGATGGAAAGTTGGTAGATGGTGACCCGCATCGGCTTTGGGCATGCACCTGATGTCCCCTTTATGAGCGGCTCTCCGCCCAATAGGTGTAAATCGCTGAACCACAAACTATATAATTCCCCCTTAACATTTATATACAATATCAACTTAACGGCATTTCCTGCTTATGCAACGCCCCGCCGGGGCCCACTGTTTAAGCGTGCGGCGAACGGCCGGCACAAGAGGTTTCGACCGGTGATTGATGCCATTTCCAACGCCGCCCACATGTGGTGACTTGAGAAAAACCTGCCTCGGAGGGCACTCTCAGGTCAGACGTTCGATGACATGGTGATACTTGATCACCCGCTTGAATTTAAGAACCCAAGCGAATGTGAACTTCTATGAAGTTCGGTGAACTTGCCATCACAAGTTCAAACTTAGGTAGTTTCAACCACTTCTTGACTTGTCAAGAATGCTTAATTCCGGTTGATCCTGCCGGCGATCACCGCTATTGGAATCCGCTTAAGACATGCGAGTCGAGAGGGTTCGGCCCTCGGCATACTGCTCAGTAACACGCGGACAATCTGCCCTAAGGCGGGGGATAATCTCGGGAAACTGAGAATAATACCCCATAGGTCACGGATGCTGGAATGCTTCGTGGCTGAAAGCTCCGGCGCCTTAGGATGAGTCTGCGGCCTATCAGGTCGTAGTGGGTGTAACGGACCCACTAGCCACTGACGGGTACGGGCGTTGGGAGACGTCGCCCGGAGATGGATTCTGAGACACGAATCCAGGCCCTACGGGGCGCAGCAGTCGCGAAAACTTGTCAATGCGGGAAACCGCGAACAGGGGAGTCCAAGTGCATGCACAATGTGTATGCTGTTCGGTTGCCTAAAAAGCAGCCGAAGTAAGGGCTGGGTAAGACAGGTGCCAGCCGCCGCGGTAATACCTGCAGCCCGAGTGGTGATCGATATTATTGAGCCTAAAGCGTCCGTAGCCGGTCTGGTAAACTCTTGGGTAAATTGGGCAGCTCAACTGTCCGAATTCCGAGAGGACTGCCAGACTTGGGACCGGGAGAGGTCAGAGGTACTCCAGGGGTAGGGGCTAAATCCTGTAATCCTTGGGGGACCACCAGTGGCGAAGGCGTCTGACTAGAACGGATTCGACGGTAAGGGACGAAACCCTGGGGCGCAAACCGGATTAGATACCCGGGTAGTCCAGGGCGTAAACGCTGCAGGCTTGGTGTTGGGGGTCCTACGAGGGCGCCCAGTGCCGGAGTGAAGATGTTAAGCCTGCCGCTTGGGGAGTACGTCCGCAAGGATGAAACTTAAAGGAATTGGCGGGAGAGCACAGCAACGGGAGGAGCGTGCGGTTCAATTGGATTCAACGCCGGAAAACTCACCGGGAGCGACGGTTACATGAAGGTCAAGCTGATGACTTTACCTGATTTTCCGAGAGGTGGTGCATGGCCGTCGTCAGTTCGTACCGTAAGGCGTTCTGTTAAGTCAGATAACGAACGAGACCCTCGCCCTTAATTGCCAGTTCATTCTCCGGAATGGGCGCACATTAAGGGGACCGCTGGCGCTAAGCCAGAGGAAGGGGAGGTCAACGGTAGGTCAGTATGCCCCGAATCTCCCGGGCTACACGCGCGCTACAAAGGACAGGACAATGGGCTGCGACACCGAGAGGTGAAGCCAATCCCGAAACCTGTTCGTAGTTCGGACTGAGGGCTGTAACTCGCCCTCACGAAGCTGGATTCCGTAGTAATCGCGGATCAACATCCCGCGGTGAATATGCCCCTGCTCTTTGCACACACCGCCCGTCAAACCACCCGAGTTGGGTCTGAGTGAGGGTGCTTTTTTTGAGGCGCTCGAACTCAGGTTCAGCAAGGAGGGTTAAGTCGTAACAAGGTATCTGTAGGGGAACCTGCAGATGGATCACCTCCTACGAAATTTAACTTAATACAACCGGAGTTGGAGGTGACCGCCCGTTGAGACTCGCGAGATTATCGAGCGAGACGCTATGGGCGAATCACCTCCGATTCATAATTCTTGTATTGAGTACGGGACTCTGGCCTTGTGCCTGTGTCCCCATTTACCTGTTGCGTCTACAGACATCTCAGATGTCATTGCGCAAGTGTGCGAAGAAATGCCTGAGTTAGGTGGTCAAGCACCAATTGTCATCGAACGTCATTAGTATTTTAGAGTTGATTGACCGGGTAGTTTTGTGCGGTCAGCGCAGCGTTCAGCCGCTGCGCTCTACATCATAAATCCACCAGGAGATTATCACCGCTACTTCTGGAAATCCTTCACCACCGCGGTCACGAGCTTTATCAGGTTCTTCAGGTCGTCGATGTGGATGCACTCGGTCGGGCTGTGAGTGTATCTCATTGGGATACCGATAGGTAGGATCGCCGAGCCGGATTCCTGCATCGCCATGCCGTCGGTGCTGCCGCCAGTGACGCCGATCTGGTAGGGGATTTTGGCTTTCCTGGCAATCTTCTCCACCATGTCGCGGAACTTGGGTGTTGCTATGACCCTAACGTCGACCATCCTCAGGACCGGGCCTTCTCCGAGCCTCTTGGGTTCATAGAAGTTACCGGTACCGGGGCAGTCGGTGCTCGAGTAGGTGTCCAGGGCGATGACATAGTCGAATTCGTTTGTGTTGGCAATCACCCGGGCTCCACGGAGGCCCATCTCCTCCTGGACGCTCCACACCAGGCAGACCTCGCCCTTGAACCTCAGGTTCTTGATGTTCTCGTACACCTGCAGGAGGGCGGTGACGCTTGCACGGTTGTCCAGGCTCTTTGTGCATACGATCTTCCCGTTGAGCAGGAAGAAATCCTTCTTGATGGTGATGGGGTCAAGTAAGCGGATCCCGATCCTCTCCGTCTCCTTCCTGCTGCGAGTGCCCACATCTATTACCATCTTGTCCCAGGTCTGTTTCTTCTTTTCCTCGCCCTCTATCTTGAGGTGCGGTGCGGGAAATCCTATGGTTCCGTTAACTGGACCCTTCGAGGTGTGGATGTCCACCCCGCGTGCAATGAGGACGTCGTCATAGATGCCGCCGACCTTCTTGAATTTCAGTGTCCCGTCATCGAGGATGTTAGTGACGACGAGACCGACCTCGTCCATGTGTGCCACGATGGCCAGCGATGGTGTTTTGGCGTTCTTCTTTCCGAGCCTGAGGATCAGATTGCCGATGTTGTCCTCCTCGATGTTCTTCGCGCCCGTCTTCTTCCTCACGTGCTTCCTGACCTGGTCCTCGTATCCGGATATGCCCGGAGCCATGACCGCGTCCCTGAGCTCGTCGACTATGTCCTTCGCCATATTATCGCTCCCTTAAGGTGATAAATAATCCAACGTTTGATGGGATTACAGCCCCCTTTTATAATGACCCGATACTTTACAATCATTAATAACTATTTCTTCTTGATGAAGGGCGTTTTCGTGGTCGTGCCGGTCAGATGGCGCCCGTGATACTCTAACCCAACCTCCAAATCGGGTTTGTAATATTCCCTGTCGAGGTAAGCCAGTGCTATCGAGTGGCCAAGTGTGGGAGAGTAATTGCCGCTGGAGACCGACCCCACTATTTCGTTTGGAGAATCCTTCAGGTAAACGGTGCTTCCCGTACGGGCGGGGGCCTTACCATTTATGTTTATGCCGATCATCTTCTGATGGGTTTTTGCGATCTTTTGGTGTTCCATGATTTCCTTACCCATGAAATCGTGGTCCCATTTTATGACCCATGAACAATTGGTCTCCATTGTGGTTCTGTCCCGGTTGAAATCCTGGCCGGATAATAGATAACCCATCTCCAATCTTAACGTGTCCCGGGCTCCAAGGCCAATCGGTAATATTCCACGGTTGATTAAGTGGTCCCAATATTCTTCCGCGAACGAATTTGGCAGGATAATCTCGAACCCTTCCTCTCCAGTATATCCCGTTCTAGATATTATTCCCAGATTGCCTTTTAGTTCGGTTTCGCTGATATCACTGATTTCCCGAAAATGTCCATCGTGAAAGTCATATGACTTAATTGAGAACTTCTGTATGCTTTCATATTCAGTACCAAAAAGTGCCTCCATATGTTTGAAAATTTCAGGTCCTTGAAGTGCAATACAAGTTAGGTCATGCGTCAGATTTATGATTTCTACACCAGCTTTTTCGATCATCCAGTTTTGGACCGTGTCTACCATCGATGCGTTTGGTACGCAAAAAAAGACATTGTTCTCGAGTTTGGTCACGATTAAATCGTCGATTATTCTGCCGTCCTCATCCGGTAAGTGTGTGTATATGCTCTTACCAACCCCGACATCGGTTATATTATTCGTCAGTAAGGATTGTAGTTTTGAGTCCGGCGTATCATTGATTAGAAAGTCCCCCATATGCGACACATCGAAGATACCAGCCGAAGTTCTCACGGCCATGTGTTCCTTCAAAGTGCCCGCCTCATAGTGCAAAGGCATCTTCCATCCGAAGAAATCTATGATATTGGCCTTTAACAGAGTGTGTTTGCCGAATAGTGCGGTTCGATTCATCGATGTGTGATATATCAACACTCATTAATACTTAATTATACCGGGAAGCGTCATTTATTCACGGCATACAATTTGAGTCTCTCATCTCAGTCAGATTAAAGATATTGAAAAAGATTTTTATTTAGATATTGGATTATGGTGATGAAATGTCCATCAATGCTTTCCTCCACAAGTACAAGATTCCATTGTGTTCAATATTCATAATATTGGGGATAGTGCTCATCACATTCTGTGTGCCGGGCCTGCTCTACACAGAAGGGGATGTCGGAATAACCGCAACCGCCAATGATATTCTGGGTGATTGGGCATATTGGATTTTGATACTGGGCATCGCTTTATTGATCATAGGCGTGTTTTATGTTTACGGATACTTCAAGTATTTAAAAGAGTTTAAAGAACTTATGAAGATAAACAGTAAGGCCAAGTTCATAAAGAACCTTGATAGGATTGAGGAGCTCGCTTGGAGATTGCATCCGAGATTCGAGAACATCGTTATAGAAAAGAAAAAAGAGTTTCGGATAAAATAGTACCTTGATCATCCGAAGTATCTCATCCTTAATGGATAAAAAGGCCCATCACATGTACACAACGGAAGATTAAGACACATAAAACACATCTTCGGACACCACCCCTCGATAATCAACCCCAAACCTTTTTGTACGTTCTGTATAATCCCCCCCTGTCCCTTGACTTTCTTGTCATTTCCACACGAAATACAGGGGTCGGGCACCGGCCTATAAAGGGGGAGGCCAGACACATGCAAGAGAGCATATTCAAAGAGTATCTGAACACAAAGTCCATATTCAAAAAGGACAGGGAGGTCTTACGCCCGTCATACATACCAGAGAAGCTCTTGCACCGTGACGCCCAAATCGATCAGATAGCTAGTATTTTATCTACCGCCCTTAAGGGCGAGCGCCCCTCAAATATCCTCATTTTCGGCAAGACGGGTACCGGCAAGACAGCGACGGCAAAATATATCGGTAAAGAAATTACGAAGGCCACTCATGACCTACCAACGCCGTTCAAGGATATCAGGTACATCTACATCAACTGTGAGGTTGTTGACACCCAATATGGCGTCCTGCAGAACATAGGCAACCGCTTCATCGAGGACTTTGACGAACGCATCCCGCCGACAGGTTGGTCAACGGAGAGGGTTTACAACATACTGTGGGAGAAGATAGATAATTCCCCCAAGGTAGTGGTGGTCGTTCTGGATGAGATAGACAGGTTCGTCTACAAGAGCGGAGACGACACCCTCTATCATCTAACTAAGATAAACGACGACCTGGACAATGCCAAGATCAGCATCATCGGCATATCGAACGACCTCAAGTTCACGGAACTTCTGGACCCCCGGGTCCGAAGTCGCCTCAGCGACGAGAAGATTGTGTTCCCGCCGTACGACGCTGACCAGCTCAAGGACATACTGTGGCAGAGGGCCGGAATGGCATTCGAGGACGGCATCATCGACGAAAGCGTAATATCCCTGTGCGCGGCCGTGGAAGCCCACGAGCACGGCGACGCAAGGCGCGCCCTGGACCTGCTCAGGGTTGCTGCGGAGACTGCCGAGAGGGGCAGGGACGACAACATCAGCGAGCAGCACGTTGTCAAGGCCAAGAACAAGATCGAACTCGACTGTGTGATCGAAGCGGTCAAAACCCTGCCGATACAATCCAAACTCGTTCTTTTGGGCATCCTGCTCGGGGAAGAGAACGGCAATTCAAGGCAAACCACCGGCGATGTATACGGGGCTTACAAGGAATTGGCCAAGAAATCCGGAACAAGTCTGCTAACCCAAAGACGGGTCGCCGACCTGATATCGGAGATGGACATGATGGGCCTGGTCAGCGCCCGGGTCAAGTCGTTCGGCCGCGGGGGCCGCACAAGGGAGATACAGCTGAGCGTACCGCTGATGGAGACAAAAAGGATACTGGAAAAGGACCCGTCGCTTGAGCCAATTAAGAATCATAAGCTGAAGTATCAGAGCACACTAATCTGAGTTTCTGGGCGGGTCTTCGGCCACATCTTCAGAAATACCAACTTCATCATTCTCGGGTTCAGGGCTCCCTTCTGCATTTTGTGATTCCTGCTTGGCCGTCTTGTCGGGCTCCTTGGTTACCCCTTCTCTGTGTCTCGGTGTCTCCTCATTCGCCGTATCAGGCCCCTCTACTTCTCCGCCATCCTGAACGTCCTTACTATCTTTAACAAACAACCGCTTCCTTACACGGGGCCATCCGTAATCAAGGAAGATGGGTATGCTGATGATAATGATAATTACGGCAAAAAGACTTATCCAGCTGTTGCCAGGAGCGTCAACCGGATGGTCCGTAATCGACAGTTTGATGAGTCCGAACCACGGCAACTCGCCAATCGCCTTCCCGACGATCCACTCCTCCTTAACGGGGAGATAGGTCAACTGGTCGATGTTCGGGTTGTTATCTCCAAGGGTTATGTAACCGCTGTGCGGCTCCATTCGATGCAAATAGAAATTCCGAATAACCGTGGTCAGATTGATTGAAACGCTCTTATGCGAATATCCGTAGTTATTAAGGATGACATTCTCTCTGCTCCCATATAATCCCAGGGAAGGGATGTCATACGAATAATTGCCATAATCAATACTGTTGCCCACTATTGGCGAGGCGTTTGAATTATTTACTTCTACCCAGACCAACAAACGATGTATAATTGGAACCCTTTCACGCAGCCCGTCAGGTCTATAGATGACCACATCTCCGAACGAGCCGTATCTGCGGTACCCCGTAGCTTCCCCGTCCATGTATGACATCAGACCGTCGCTTCCTTCCACGTCCTTGACGAAGACCATGTCCCCGGTGTCTATCACGCCTATATAGCTCTTCCTTACACCCGGTGAGGGGGGATGCTCCATGCTCCCGGATTCAACGACCACCATGGGCGGCCAGACCCGGCAGTATGCATACAGGATAAGCATGACCAACAGGACCACGAAAAAGGCGAGCATCAGGTCTCGGGCAATACTAATCAGTAACCGCTTCATCTTCCTCTTGTCCATGGTTAGGCTCCGTGTCGGGGTGCGTAAATTGGTTTTATATAAATATCCTTTTCTTCGCCCTCATTATCTGGCCGAAGACCCGACATAAAAACCCTTAAGTAATCACTGTTTCATAGCTGTATTGATGGTGGGCGTATACAAATCCGGACCTAAGATATCCGTTATTATCATGACCGTTGTCCTAATTATTACATTTATTACGGTCCCTGGATATCTGAAGGCCGACGAGAGCAATGAAGGATCTAAAATCCCAACGAACCAACCTCCTCAACCGTCCCAGACCGACCGGACCTTTGAGATATCGTCCTTAATCTTAAGGTCAGATGACGCGTTGGTTGGGAAGCACATTCAAAACCTCCAGGATTTCGAGACAAGATACTCATATCGTCCGGATAAATGCGACAAGGCGGCCGAATATATATACCAGGTCTTCGACTCCAACGGCCTCAATGCCTCATACGATGATTTTGTATTCAACCACTTTGAGATGCGAAACGTCATCGGCGAACTCCGCGGCACGGCCTACCCCGATTCCATCTACATCATATGCGCCCATTACGACTCGACCGGCACAATGCCCTGGGGCTTCGCCCCGGGCGCGGACGACAACGGCAGCGGTACAGCCGCCGTTCTTGCCGCGGCAGAGCTCCTTTCGGACTACGAGTTCAATCACACGATTAGGTTCATTGCCTTTTCGGGAGAAGAGCAGGGTCTTACTGGAAGCGGACACTATGCAAGCGTGGTCAAAGGCGAGGCTCAGAACATATCCGGAGTATTGAACCTCGATATGATAGCATACAATCCCGAACCAGCGTCAGTTGACGTTCGAATCAGACACAACGCCCCGTCTACCAGCCTGGCAAATTACATTAATAACGTATCGCAAAAATACCAGTCAATCAACTCAATAACCGCCACGGCCGTTCTGGACGGAACCACCAACAGCGATCACGCGTCCTTCTGGCCGGAGTACGAAGCCATTCAATTTTTCGAAAGACAGTTCAATACCCCACACTATCATTCGTCCACTGACATCATAGACAATTGTAATTTGACATATTCAGCCAATTGCACTCAAATCGCCATCGCCTCACTTGCAGAGTTGGCCGGGCTCATCGGCACCGACACCTCGCCGCCCGCGCTTTCACCGGGATTCCCGCCGCCAAACGGTTTTGGAAAACCCGACCCGATAATCTCAATCGAAATTACAGATCCCGCGCCGCTCAATATCTCAACGATGGAAATGCAGGTGGACGGCCTTCAAGTCGTTCCCAATCAGGAAATCATACCACTGGGTTTGAATCTGACCTACGATACGCCCCTGACATATCCGGATGGCGCGATCGTGAATGTGAGCATATTTGTGGAGGACATACACGGCAATGGAATCAATTACTCCTGGGTCTTCATGATAGATGGTATCGCACCTCAGCCGCCATCAAACCCCGCGATATCTGTGACCCGCATTGAGGCGGTCAAACAGGGGCTGGTCATCGACTCGAATACTACCGGGGTCGACGACAGATATGCTTGGGCGCCTTCGGTGATATTTCACGATAATGAATATAAGATGTGGTATTCTGCCCGGAGTCAAACGAACTTCCACATTGCCTATGCAAACTCGACAGACGGTCTGAATTGGAACAAGTATGGGGTTGTGATTGCGCAAGGAACCTCAGGCGAGCCCGATTCAGGTCGAGCGCTTTATCCTACCGTTATATTTGATAACGGGGAATACACGATGTGGTATTCAGCGTATGACTCATCACATTACCGTATCATGTATGCGAACTCAACGGACGGCCTGTCTTGGACAAAACAAAGCATAGTCCTCGATAACGGCGGAATCAGCCAATATGATACCTACAACGCTTATATGCCCTCCGTAATAAAAACTAACGAATACGAGATGTGGTATACAGGAACAAACGGTCGAGGCGACTGGCTGTTATATGCCAACTCTACAGACGGCATTAACTGGAATAAATGGCCAGAACCGGTAATGACAAAAGAATCAGACCTGCGGTATTCAAAAGGCCGCATCTGTTTTAGTACTGTTGCGTATGATGGCGAATATCATATGTGGTATTCAGGTTTTGACGGGTCCAGGCATAGGACCTTATACGCCAATTCATCAAACGGTATATATTGGGAAAGGCTAGGCCTGGCCGTCAATACAGGCATCAATGGGGAAAACGATTTCCTCCAGGCGATGTGGTGCTCAGCGATCATAACACCGAACGAAACAAAACTTTGGTACTCGGGATATGCGGGGGACGGTAAATATAGAATTTTATATGCTAACATAAGCATGGCAGATTACCAAACCGGCCTGGAGGTCAACTGGGCGCCGTCAACGTCAACCGACATCCTCCACTATGAGATATGCCGCGCCAACAGCCTATCTGGACTTACTCCCTGGGTAACATATCTGATAATGAATGACACGGCCTTCGTCGAGAACGGGATCGGAGATGAGGATGATAACAATTATTACTATAGAATAAGGTCCGTGGACAAGGTGGGCCAGTATTCCGAATGTCCGCAAATCGTTGGCAAGATCGGCAACAACGCCGCCCAAGGTTGGAACCTCGTGGGCAACCCATTCATTGAGGGGAACTCGACCCTTGCCGGCCCGCTCAGTACAGTCGACTGGAACGCTGCCATGATATATGATATCTACGACCCCGCCCACCCATGGAAAAGCAACCACACCGACAGGCCCCCGCAACTCAACACGCTGGGTTATGTGAATCAAACAACGGGAATTTGGATAAACGTAGTCGCACCGGAAAGTTACACATCCACCGGAACCGTCACGAACATATCAATATATCTTCTAGAGGGTTGGAACCTGGTTGCATACCCGCATCATGACGTCAAGATAGTGAGTCAAGCGCTGACAGGACTCCCATATGACATTGTGGAGAGATTCAACCCGGCCGCGCCGTATTACATATCGACAATGGGAGCGACCGACCCGATGTATCCAGGGTACTCATACTGGATACACATGACGTCTGCCGCAGTCTGGTTTGCCGTCAACGAATTGTAACAATTCCGTGATCCTTACCACAACCACCAATCAGTAAACTATATTTCCGATGAAAGACATTGATGTACGCCCCTGCGAAGGTCGTGCAGATGCGGGATTCTTCGAATGCCGAGGTGATGCGCGATGCATATGGGGGTCGTCTTCGAAAAGAGACGCGGGCGCTCTATGGGTCCCTCCAGGACAAAGGCGTGACGCCTGTGGATGACTGGAGAACAACCCACGCGTCCAACACCCCCTCGGCCAGGGTCAGGGTACGGAGATAGCTGAGCTTACGATGAGGTTTCCTGTTACGGCCGAGGGACACACTTAGGGTTTATTCTCCGGAGGTCCGCCCTCTGGCGTAGTGTCATTTGTAACGGATGGCTTTCCTCCTGGTCCCTTCTCCTCAACACCCTGTGTGTTGGACAAGGCATCCGGGATTTCACCCGCATCCCCGTTCGTCGCCTTGTCTACAGAAGCATCTGTTTGGTCGGCCGATCTTTTCCCCAGCTCCTTCCTCAGCTTCTTGATCTCGACGTTAGCGCGCCTCATCTTCATGCGCAGAGCGCGGCCCCTGATGTATTGGGCGCATATGATGACGGATAACATGAATATGACAGCCAGAAGCCACCAGATCTCATCCAGTGAGGATCCGGCCGATTCTGACTCGGTAACGAATTGCCAAGCGACATCATTGCCGATGGTGTTGCCGTCAAGGTCACTGGCAGAAGCAGACAGCCTAGCCGTGTAGGTCGTATTGTAGGCCAGAGCCGAGGTGGGTGTGAACTTGAAGGCCGTCCCGCTAACGCTCCAGGAAAATGAGCCGTTAACGGTCGTAGAGCCATTCATTACAGTGAACGCATTTTCCACGGCCGTCCTGTTCATCACCTTGCTGAAATCCACGGCAATGAATGTGTTGATGAGCACGCCAGTCGAATTATGGTCGGGAAATACGTCCTCGACGACCGGAGGCGTCTGGTCAATGCTGCTGGCAACGGTGAACCGGAGCATGTATTCATCCCCGCCAAGCCCGTCACCGTTGCCGTCGATCCTGTTACCGTCCACATCCGTTGCCAAACCATGGATCGAAATCAAATACTGAGTAGCCTCGGCAAGTGTTTGATTGAGGACCAGCGTGAGGTTCATGTCCTGACCCTGCCATACGGATGTGAACCCGAAGGTCGGCGTGACAGTCAGCCCGTTGAGAACCGATACCGTATCCATGGATTTGCTGAAGTTCAGCATGATGGCGCCGATGTCGACCGGCACACCTATGTCACCGTTGATAGGATACGAGGAGGTCACCTCCGGCGGTTTGGGCGCCGTGGAAAAAGAGAAGACGTGATCATCCCCAACCTCGATAACGTCGTTGCCGTTGCCGTCTAATGGCATGTCATAGGCCGAACGGGCCGATGAGTTCAATGTAACAGTATAGACGGCATCATAGTCTAGTATGACCGCAGGCCTGAAGGAGAAGACCTTGTCATCGTCGAACCACTCTACAGTACCGCTGGACGAATCCTTTTCTAGGATTCCGTTTGTATAGCTGAAAGCATCCTCGACGGAGGCCGTGTTCATCTCGATGTTGAATATCAGATTCAGTATCATGTTCGCTGGGATGTTGGACGAGCCGTCCGGGGGATTGGTGTGTATCACCTTCGGAAGGGGCGGGTCCAACCAGGTCGTGAACTGGGATGTGAAGTTATCTCCGCCGACGCCGTCCCTATCCCCGTCCAGATTAGAGCCGCCCTGGTCCCTGACCCACAAGCTGTCCAGCAAAATGGTATGCGTCGTGTTGTTCGCCAGGGCCGATGCCGGCTGGAACGTCATGATGGTCATCGCGGGATTCCAGGTCACGGTCCCGTCAGCGACCGTCAGGTTCGTCAATCCGTCAGATACACTGAAGCCGTTCTGGGTGAAGGCCATGTGCATGGGCTTTGAGAACTGGACCATTATCTCGGTGTTCGGGTCCACCTCGGTCAAACCGTCATCCGGATATGTCGAGAGAACGACGGGCGGAGGCTCCCCCGTCGTGAAGTTCCACGTTAATACGTCCTCGGGCCAGTCATCTACGGTGCCGTTCTTGTTACCATCAAGATTATTACCATTTATATCGGTCGCGGAACTGTTGATGGAGACGTCGTAAGTCGTATCCAGCATCAGATATGCCGACGGTGTGAACGTTGACGTGTTCGTGGATTCAATATGGCTCCACATCCCATCGGAGCTGTCGAACACGGTAGTTCCGTTCGAATAACCGAACGCCTCCTCGACGGACGTCCAGTTCATGGTCTCGTTCCAGACGATGACGAACTGAGCATCGATCGGCACAGCGGTGCCGTTGGGGCCGTGGGCCTTGGCGAAGGGCAGATACACATCCTCGTAAATTGTGGTGAAGTTCCAAGATAGGACATCAGCCGGCCAATAGCCGCCGGTGCCGTTTTTATCTTGATCAAGAAGGTTGTTCGCCAGGTCCTTGGCTGTGACATTGATATTCACCCAATACTCTGTAGAATAGTTCAGTGCTTCAGTTGGGGTAAACACAGACGTATTCGCCGTGTAATTATGGGCCCACGTGCCATTCGAGGAGTTCCAAACGGTTACATTGTCAGTGTAATTGAAGGCCTCTTCCACTGACGTCCAGTTCATCGTTTCGTTCCAATGAATCATGATTGGTGAATAGATGGGGGCGAGGGTACCGTTTGGCGAGAAGCCAAGGGCGTAAGGGGGAAGCCCTTCGGCAAATGACTGACCAGCATAGGGAGCCATCAAAGGATACCTGTCTATCGAATTTCCGTCAATAATGTATGGATTGTCACAGACTCCATCAAGATCCGCATCAGGGCCAGTATGAGTGTCATAGTAATTGCCCCCAAGCGGGTAATCACCATCCCAAATCATGGCCCCGTCATCTACTATATTAACTGTATTGTTAAAAAACCCGTTATGAAATAATAAATTAGTATACAAAACGATTGAAGCATTGAAACCTATGTTGTTATCCATTAGTGTATTATTCTCAATAGTACAATTGTAAGAATCGGATAATTGAATTCCATTGTCCATATTGTTGTGAGCATCATTCTGAGTAACATTGATCATGAAACAATCGTGTATCAATATTCCGTACGAATTGTTAACCAGAGTATTGTTATGCACTGTACTAAAAGATGAATTGCTGATTACAATTCCCCCGCCCATGAAAAACGGATATAAGGCTTGGCCTCTTGAATTATTTAGCGTACAATTCATTATGTTAAAGTGGTCCGTCGTATTCGCCACGTAGATGCAGGGGCCAGTTCCGGTGCCGTTGATCTCGTAATTCTCAATCTCCCACGGCGTGGCAGCACTCCCATCTCCCCCTGTCGCGACGCCGGGAAAATCGGCATCGCTGTCTATTCTGATGGGCGCGTGCGGGGCCAGCACACGCTGCTTTTCTTGGGCATCACCCACGCTCACTGGCGTGATAATGGCTACGCCTCCAATCATTAAGCCTATGACCAGAATCACCGATAACGCCGTCTTTCCCATCACACGCATCCCGTTTCCCATATTGGTTACTCTCATAAATAATCTGTTGTCCAAAAGGGATTTATGGCGATTGTCGTTTTACCGCAGCATGGAGCGCATCTACGTCCTGGCGAAGATCAACGCCGATTCGTTGCAGGAGACCATAGCCGGGCTGCACAAGGTGAAGGGCGTCAAGGCGGTGGACTCGGTTACGGGGTCATATGACATGGTGGTGTGCATCGAGGGCGACAACATCGCCCGCATGCTCTCAACCGTGGTCAAGGAGGTGCGTAACATACCCGGGATTATTACGACGGAAACGCTCGTGGTCATCGGAATCGATTGATCGGTAGGTCGGGCCGGCATCCCGGCAATTGGAGTTCTACGCAATATTGATATGGCAATTCCCAATGTCACGCATGATGCGGTTCAGGACATACGACGAGGTCGACCCGCGGGCGGTCGCCAATCTCGCGTTGGCGGGTTTCGGATGGAATCTTGACGCGTACAGCGTCAGGAAGCTCAGGAGGCAGGACAAGAACTGCCCGGACTGGTTCGCCATGTACGCGGTCGATGACGAAGACGTCATAGGCCAGGTGGGCGCGGCCTACCCGACCATCCAGACGGCCGAAGGACCGATGAAGCTCGGTTATATCTGGGGGGTCACGACCCAGCCGGACAAGACCCAAAAGGGCGTTGCCAGGAAGCTCATGGAGCGCGTCCACGAGCAGATGAGGGAGGACGGCGCCGGCATCTTCGCATTGAGCACGATGAGGTCGCTGGTCGCACATGGCCTATACGTGTCCCTTGGGTACCATCATGTTCAGCCGTACGGTTGGAACCAACGCCCCATACGCAAGTACAAGAGGGAGGGCATCAGGGTCAACATCAGGAAGCGGAGCACGACCCAGATGTTCGAGCTATACAGGACGTTCAGCAAGGGCGCCTTCGGTTTCGTCCACCGCCACCCCAAGTTCGTGGAGACAAGGTGCCTATGGTTCCCGTACATCTCCGAGATCAATGTCTTCACACGTGATGATGAACCATTGGGTTATGCCCTGGTCCTGTCAGGCAAGAGGGGAGTGGTCATTCGGGAGATATTTTGCCCCATATCCAGTAACATCCCCGGATGCGTCAGGGCCATCGAGAACAGGTACCAGCGCAGGAACATCACCTGCCTATCCCACAGCAGGGACGACGTAATCAAAGCATTGGGTTCGGTGGACCTGGCACCCGAGAGGCCGAGTTTCGGTGTGCTCATGATGCGGATGCCCAAAGGACGTTCATCAGAGAAATCGATCAAGAAACTCGTGGGGAAAGACAGGGGCCGTTTCCAGTTCACTGCCACTGATGAATATTGACATAATGCAGGGGATGGGGTATTTTTCAAATAAGTATGGGCCATCCAATGACCAAATCAGGTTCACATGAACACCAGGGCAAGGGCCAGTGCCACTATTAGTATTATCAGGGCAGGAGGCACTATCTTCTTCAGAAAGGCCTTCAGGTCAACCCTGAAGTACTCGAGCGAAACAGATATGCAGGGGTGGACGGGCGATATCAGATAACCCATGAATATGCTGATGTAGCAGATGGCGAAGTGGAGGGGCGCCATCGCACCGAGCCCGGTCGTCCCGAGGTAGATGGGGATTATTATCGAGGCCGGGACCTGTATCCTGCCGGTAACCAAACCCAGTAGGAAACCGAATCCCACGCACAAGCCAACAGCGGACAGGTCGAGGGAGGCTATCAGCTCGGGAACCCCGGACCTCAGGAACACGCCCAGGAAGAGGAACATCCCAAGGATTATCAACCCGAAGTTCCACGGCTTCATCTTCTTTGCCACAACGGAAACCTTCGAGGCCGGAAGACGGGAAAAATAATAGGCAAGGACCAATGAAATCATAACGCCGGTGACAAGGGCCGACTCCCTTATCGGAACACCGATTCCCCGGAAAAGTATGAAATCGAAGATGGGCGCGGCCATCAGAACGCCCAGCGGGATAAACAGGCCCTTTCTGGAGAAGGGCTCGGGACCGGATATCCTGCCCTCGGCCTCCCTGAGGAAGAAGAGGTATCCGATCAATATGGTGAAAGCGAAGAAGGGGAAGAGATAGGGTATGACCTCGTAAACACCCAGGCCTGCCAGGTAAGTGGCCACGATCAGCGCCGTGCTGAGGGGATAGACAAGATATATCACGTGCCTGAACCAGACGTTGAGGGCGACCTTCGTGTCGCCGCGGACACCTTCCCCCCCTCTCCTAACCAGCGGGGCGGAGAGCAAGGCTCCGCCCGGCATGGGCAGCATGCCGACCAACGCGGGGGAGATGCCCAGGAACGCGCGCCTGCGGATCCTCAGATTGTTAACAAGGCTCTTCATCTGACCGGACGCCTCCATGATGCCTCCTATCATCGGGATGAGGGCTACGGCGAGTGCCAGGAACAGTATTCCAATATCAGTGAAGGTATCCGTTCCCACACCCCAAAAGTCGTCGGGGGCCATTGTGAAGTAGGCCAAGACCAAGGATGCGGCGAACAATGAGAACCCGAGGTGCCATCTTGAAAGGACCAAGATGGTTAGAATTGACAGAATAAATCCGGGCCAGACCAATTCGTTCATTGGTTGCACATGGGCCAGAGAGAGATAAGGGTTTTGGAGTACGACTCTTTATCAATATCCACGCGTGTCAAACCGACAAACAGACTTCGTATTAAAATGAAGGCAATCGCTAGTTTGTCTGCCTGGACCAACTTCTTAGTCGCGAAATTTGTCAATTCGTAGTTGGTCTGGCTTGATTTTACAGAATACATGTACTAACTTAAAAAAATCAAGCAGCGCCCCGGCCGGAATTTGAATCCGAGTCCCGGGCTCGACAGGCCCGGATGATAGGCCACTACACTACCGGGGCATATTGCGGTTGATTACAGTGAATATGATGCGGTGGTAAATAGTTCAGCGCTCCCGCATTGGCGCACCGAATCACAAACACCCTAAAAACTCCCTGATTTTTAATGGTTTGGATAGACCTCTCCTCTGAGATGCGTCTTTTCATGACCAATTACGGTCACTTCATACCAGTGTCCCAGGGGCATATGGTTCTTAATAACAATGGGCCAGTAGTCTCGAGTCCTGAGGAATGTTGTCCCTGGTTGACGGCGCTCAGTCGCCAGTGCCTTGACCGTGTCACCGACCCTCCCATCAAACTTCTTTGACAGAATATCGAATCTCAGATCAGTCAAGCTTCGGGACCTCTCCTTTGCGATTCTGCTGACAACTTGCTCCCCCATTTCAGCCGCAGGAGTGTTGGGTCTGGTCGAGAACCTTGTTACGTTCACGATATCCGGCACAGTCTTTCTTATCAACTCTAGCGTTTCATCGTGATCTTCGTCCGTCTCTCCTGGAAATCCAACGATAATGTCCGTGGATATCGTAGAATCCGGATAGGCCCCTCTGAATGTATCGAGTATTCTGACGAAGTCCTCAGCCGCGTAACCGCGATCCATCCTATCCAGAACGGCGTCGCTTCCAGATTGGACGGGCAAGTGCAGGAATCTGAAGACCTTATCGTGTGTATATAACTCGATAATATCGTCAAGAACGTGTTTGGCATACCTTGGGTTCATCATGCCTATTCGGATCATGAATTCCCCGTCAAGCTTTGTCAGGGCGGAGACGAGCGTGTTAAGGTCACTCGAGATGTCCCTGCCGTATATGACCGTGTCCTGCGCGCAAACCTGAAGCTCGACTGTGCCGCGCCCGATCAGGTGCTTGGCCCTGTCAACGATGTCGTTCACTGGCCGGCTCTTCAACTCCCCCCTGGCGGCTTTCGTGACGCAATAAGCACAATCACCAAGGCAACCGCTGGCAACAGGCAATATTCCGATTGGGGATTGTATGTAAGTTACCGCAGATGCGGTTCTGACATTGGCCCCAAGATGTTCCAACGCGGCTGGATTATCGGTCGGTTGTATCAGTATGGCCTTCGGGGCCACCGCGAGAATCTTCTCCGGGGCGATGTTACCGAGACAGCCGCATATCAACAGCTTCTCGAATCCGGCCAGTTCTCTGATCCGCTTGAGCATGCGACGTTCCGTGGTCTCTATGACACCGCAGGTGAAGAGGACCGCGGCATCGGCATCATCCACGTCATCGGTTAGGCCATACCCGGATTCCAACACTGCTTGCGAGAACTCTTCGCCCTCGCCCCTGTTGAGCGTACAACCGTAGGATTCGACGAGCACCTTCATACACTTGCGCAAATATGTTAGGTTAATTATCTTATCGGTACCCTACCCCCAGAACTATTAAATGGGAGATTGGTAATCCAACCACAAGGTGGCAATATGAACATCGACAGGCACGTGAGCCTCAACCTGAACATCAGGGGCCTCGAGGAGTCGCCGACATTGGCCTTGAACGAGAGGTCCAATGAGCTGAGCAAACAGGGCATTGAAGTGTACAATATGACCATAGGCCAGTCGCCGTTTCCCGTCCCCACCCCGGTCGTAGACGCACTGAAGCACCACGCTGACAAGGGCAAGTACATGCCGGTCAAAGGCCTCCCCGAACTGAGAAAGGAGGTTGCGGAGTACCACAGGAACAAGGACGGCGTCGAGGACGTGGCCGAGAACGTGCTCATAGGCCCGGGGTCCAAACAGCTTATGTTCATGCTCCTTCTCGTGTATTACGGCGAGATCATAGTGCCGTCTCCCTGCTGGGTGTCTTATATACCGCAGGCGCAGATCATTGGCAGGAACGTCCGCATTGTCAACACGACCTTTGAGGACCACTGGAACATGACGGCGGAGCGGTTAAGGGAGCTGTTGGAAAGCGAGCACGACGCCTACCGGCCGCGCATCCTCGTTCTTAACTATCCGGGAAACCCGGACGGCCTCACGTATACCGTAGAAGAGCTCAAGGAGATCGCCGAGGTGGCCAGGCAATATGAGGTGGTGCTGCTGTCGGATGAGATATACGGACAACTGCATCACAAGGGCGAACACATCTCGGTGGCCAGGTTCTATCCGGAGGGCACAATAATAAGTTCGGGGATGTCAAAATGGTGCAGCGCAGGCGGATATCGTTTGGGCACATTCACATTCCCGGACGACCTGACATGGCTGATGGAGGGCATGGCAAAGGCCGCCAGCCAGACCTACACCTCTGTCAGCGGCCCCATTCAATACGCGGCAATACGTGCCTTCCAGGGCGGACTGTCAATCGAGCGGACGCTTTGGCATACCAGGCGCATATATGCCACCGTGGCGAACGAATGCGCGCAGATCCTTACCGACGCAGGGGTCAAGCTCCACCCGCCAGAAGGCGCCTTCTACCTATTCCCGGACTTCTCACCATTTGCAGATAAACTAAGGGATAAAAAGGGGATCGAAGGGAGTACAGATCTATGCGAATCCCTGTTGAAGGAGAAGCATGTGGCCATCATTCCGGGGGATGCGTTCGCGCGACCGCCGACCGAGCTCACTGCGAGGATATCATATTGTAACTTCGACGGAGGAAAGGCGCTGGCTGCAAGCGAGAACATAGCCTTGCACGAGGATCTGCCCGATGATTTTACTGAGAAATATTGCATAAAGACCATCAACGGGGTTAAACGAATAGTGGAGTGGCTGTCTGAAGTTGATTAGGAGCGCCGTTCACCCCGAGCACCGTTAAGGTCTGTGAACCTTGGGAAAGCTTATATCGGGTCTTGCCTATTCAGTTAATGATAATTATGGATCAACAGACCAGGGATGCAAAGGTGCGGCAGCGCGAGGCCAAGCAGAAGGTGAAGGACGCGAAGCAGGTCGAGAAACAGGCCAAGGCCCAGGCCAAGGCAGCGAAATTGGTGGCGAAGGCCACCAAGATCGAGGCAAAAATACAGAGAAAGGAGATGGAAATCAGTAAGATGAGGGCCAAGGTAAGGCAGCTGAGAGAGAAGGCCGACCGAATACAGGGCAAGGCGCGCCCGTAATCGTTCAGAGGCATTGGCAGTGTCGATACCGATATTCTATAGTAGCCAGCTGGCCAATTTTAACTTCGGTCCCGGGCACCCGTTCACGGGCGAGAGGTTCGAGAGCTATACGGCGCTCCTGGAGAAGTCAAGTGTCATGGACAAGTGCGAGTTCCTACCGCTTGAGACGGCCAAAGAGGAAGACCTGTTGTTGGTTCACACCCCCGAATATTTGAAACTAGTGAAGTTCTACGAGGAAACGGGCGGTTACCTCAGCATGGACACGCCCGTGACGCCCTCCGTTGTCGAGATCCAGGCCTTAATAACCGGCTCAGGCCTTCAGGCAGCAAAATTACTCGTTGAGGGGGCAGAAAATACGGCACACACCTTCGGCGGTTTCCATCATGCAGGCCGCGATTACGGAGAGGGTTTCTGCGTCTACAACGACGTTGCCATAGTTGCAGAGGCCCTGATTAAAAGGCACGGTCTGAGACGCATCCTGATATTGGACACGGACGCTCACCAGGGCAACGGTACGATGGACGTATTCTATACGAATCCCAACGTACTCTTTGTATCCATACACCAGGACCCGCGGACCCTTTATCCGGGAAAGGGCTTCACATGGGAGATAGGGAAGAACGAGGGGAAGGGCTACACCGTGAACCTGCCCATGCCGCCGTATGCCGGAACCGGGCAATACGACCTTGTGTTCGACGAGATAGTCACGCCCATCTCGAAAGAATTCGCCCCTGACGTCATTATCCGGAACGGCGGCTCGGACCCCTATCATGCGGACGCGCTCACCAACCTGGGCCTGGACCTAGATGGCCTGTATAAGCTGGGAAAGAGCGTAAGCGCGATATCGGACGCCACGTGCGGAAGGCTCCTCGACATGATGGTGAGCGGGTACGGGAACATGGTGATTTACGGTTGGCTGGCACTGTTCTGTGGCCTAGAGGGCCTGGATATTGATTATAAATCGGCATCACCGGAAGAACCCGGGCATTTACACGAGCCCGATAACGAGGGCCTCACAAGTTGCACCGAGGCGATGATCGGGGACCTGAGGGCCCACCTGAGAGAATATTGGACAAGCATCTAGCCGGATTACTATAACAAGATTTATATCCTATTCTCGATATATAGGTCGAATGATGGATGGGATGCAGTCGAATTCAGATTTTGATGAAGAGACGGTCGAGAACTTGGATGCCGTCCACGAGGATGAGGAAGCAGAGGGCTTCGGTACCGCATACGAAACCGGAGACATGCCCCACGGGATGGTTGGCATAGTGTACGGTGATGTGGGCACATCGGAGCTCAAGTGCAGCGTTACAGCGCCCCTCGAGAAGGGCGAGTACGTCACGATTAAACACCAGACCTGCGGCGAGATCCTCGGCCAGGTGGACAAGATGGAGAGGAAGACGGACCTCTCACTCGACAAGGCAATCCAGATGTCCCAAGGCGAAGAGATGGACATACAAGAGAAGGTCCTGGCCATGGTCAACGTCATCGGGTATCGGGACGACCGCGGGCTCCTGCAAACGCCCAAGGTCCCGTTCAAGGCGGGCACACCCGTCACCAGGGCGGAGGATTCACTGATAACCGAGGTCATCGGGATCAGGCACAACGACAAGACGGGTGCCTACATCGGCATGCTGAACGGTCACGACGTCCAGATCCAACTCGACATAAACGAAATGGTACAGAAGCACGTGAGCGTATTGGCCAAGACGGGCGGGGGCAAGAGCTACATGACCGGCGTTCTTGTGGAGGAGCTGATCAAGCACGACGTGACGGTCCTGGTCATTGACCCCCACGGCGAGTACGGCTCTCTCAGGGATGCGGGCGAGTCGTCGGATTATGCCGCCCGGTTCGGTATTTCGCCCAAGGGTTACGGGGGCAAGATAATCGAGTTCTCCCCCGACACCAAGGTGAACTCGAGCGCCCAACCGCTTAAGTTCACCCTTTCCAACCTCGATGCCAGGGATATACTGGCCCTGACGAACATCAAGAACATGCGCCAGGCCCTGACCTCATTGAAGAACGCAATCGAGATGCTCAGGGCCAACAAGCCAGATTATTCCTTACAGGACCTGATACGCACGCTCGAAGCCCAGGAGGACAGCAAGAACGACAACCTCCTGCACGAGCTCCAATACCTGAACGAGATTGACATCTTCGCTGACCGCGGGACCAAGCTGGATGAACTAATCAGCAAGGGCAAGACCACGATCCTGAACCTTCGCGGTTCGCCGCCCGACATCGCCCAATTGATAGTCAATCGTATCATGACGTCCCTGTTCGAGATGAGGAAGATCAACGCGATACCGCCGATGCTCATCGTCACTGAGGAGGCGCACAACTACTGCCCGCAGCAGGGCCAGGCCTCCTGCTCAAAAATAATGCGGACCATCGCCTCCGAGGGCCGCAAGTTCGGCCTCGGCCTCGTCATAATCACTCAAAGAGCGGCCAAGGTAGACAAGAACGTGCTCAGCCAGTGCAACACACAGGTGATACTCAAGATTACGAATCCCAACGACCTGAAGGCGGTGATTTCCTCTGTTGAGGGCCTGACGACGGGCGTGACCGAGGAGATACAGCAGCTGCCCATCGGCATCGCGATAGTCTGCGGCGGCGGTGTCCAGGTACCGCTGTTCGTGAGGGTAAGGCCGCGGGAGACGAGGCACGGCGGTGAGTCGGTCAAGGTCATCGAATAGACTCGTCGATTGTAGGTTGAATGTTTGGATTTTAATATTTAATTTAAGCGATAAGACTTGGAGATTGGCCTAATATTCTATCGTAGATTGAGTACATCCGATCAGTCAACGAATTTATTATAACGGTAACACTGATTCCTGACCAATGGACATCTTCTCGCACGTCCTTTGGGCGTATGTGCCTTTCAGGAACAAGCTGTGGAGGGACGAGGGCCTGCTGTTCGCGGTCCTTCCGGACTTCGGGTTCCTCCTCATCATCCTTTACGTTTTGCTGGGAACTCCGCCGCTCGTAGACTTTCCCCAGGCCCTTCCGAAAATGCCCGGTGTTCTCCTGGTCATCTACTTCACGCTCCACAGCTTCGTGACCCTCGGCGTGGTGGCTCTGATAGTCTGGAAGTACAAACCAAAGCTGCTTCCCGCCCTTTCGGGCTGGTTCATCCATATCATGATGGACATACCGGTGCACGACGGCTATTTCGGCACACGGTTCCTCTATCCGCTGCTGCCCGACCTCTACATATCGGGTATCAGCTGGGTAGATTACCGGGTCCTGGCGGTAAGCTATCTAGCACTGGTGATAGTCTATATCTACAGCCTACGAAGGGAGAGGAAGAAGCGGGTGCTGCGCAAGCGATGGAAGCCCGACTGGATAGACAGATTCCACATGAAGGCCGATGCCCTAATAAACAGGAAGCCCATTCGTGCGAGGGATGACAAGGGCGGAAGTGTCGGTCGAACACCTGAAGGCCTACCTGGAGAAGACGGAGAAGGCACTGGCCAAGGCGAGGATCAGTCCGCCGGAGAGGTCCTTCCACAGGACGATGGCCGATGACTTCTACAGGATGGCAAAGGCCTATTTTAATGACGCGGGCCACTTCTTCGACGAGGGCGATCACGTCAACGCCTTTGCTTGCGTGAACTATGCCCACGGGTGGCTGGACGCCGGCGCCCGACTCGGCCTCTTCGACGTGGGGGAGGACGACCAGTTATTCACCCTCAGCGAATAGGAGTATTGTCACCAGATTTCAGGGTTAAAGACACCGGTCATATGTAAGCAGTAAGGTGATTATTACCAAAACCAACCGGCCCTCATCCAGAATCAACCAGTCTGGCCCCGGAATGCGACATCTCTGTTCTGATCACCGAACCGAAGCTCTCCAGCTCTCCACCGCAATCGCCGAAGGCGAACACCGCGTTGCCCAGCATGACCATGCTTCCCTTTCCTGGATGATTGTCCAGGACCTCGCGCATCCGGCCTGTGAGCAGCCCCGTTTCATTGGCGAAGCGGTTTGATAACGAGATGAAGTTTTCGAATCCCGAGTCAAGCAAGAACTCTTCCAGGCACTTGTTGCCGGCGCCTATGATTGTCTTCTTGTGTCGCTCTGAGGTAATGATGTCCTCCGTGTTCATTCCATCGCCCAAAATGCAGACGCACACCTCATTGTGATCGATAGGAAAATTACGAACCCGGCCGAACGCCCCAACCCCCGGAGTCTCGCGTATGACCGCGCCGCCGATGCTTTGGGCGACCGCATCGCCGAGACCGGTCCCGAGCACGATCTCGGAAAGGTGGGTGGCCTCGAGGGCCCTTTGCTGTGCGTTATCCATATCAAGAATATGAGTCAGGGCCAGACAGGCAGCGAACGTTCCCGCGGAGCTCAGGCCGAAGCCCTGGTTGAGGGGGGCGTCGAGCTTGATGTCAACCACTATGTGGCCCTCAATCTCCTGTAAAAGGTTCTCAATACCCCTTCGGGTAACAGGCGCGGGATTGTCTACGCCGTTTATTGAAACAGCGATTTTCAAATCACTGGCCTCATCATATTCAACGTCTGCTGTTGCACCCGCCTTCACGCAGAACCCGGCCCCGCGCGACCCCCCCCTCAACATATCGGGGTAAGCGTCATCGATGGTGAAGAAACCAGTGATGTGACCGGGGCAGAAGGCGCGCATCTCAGCACTCCGCTAGCGAATCGAATATTCTCTCTGCCAGCTCGGCCTTCGTCCCCGTGAACCTGACCACCTTTTCCCCGGGAGAAAGGATAAGCACCTTAGTGTCGTCCTCCCCGACATCATCAAGCAGGTTGGCAACAATCATGTCAAGTCCATACTCCTTCATCCTGTGCCGCGCCCTCTTCTCCAGCTCGGGCTCGGATATGCCAACCTCCGCTTTGAAACCGACTATCCTGCCGTTGTTCTTCGCCCTGAGGACCCTGATTATCTTCTTTGCTGGTTTAAGGGTAAGGGAAGCCGACTCGGAAGACGATATCTTGCCTTCGGTCTTCTCGACGGTGAAGTCGGAGATCGCGGCCGGCACTATGATTATGTCAGCCCGAGCCTTATTCACCATATTCTCCAGGTCTCGAACGTTAGAGAATACCTTGCACTCGAGGCTTCCGGGCACTTCGATGCCACGTGCCGCCCAGACCTCGACCCGGGCCCCCCGTCGATGAGCTTCGAGGGCGAACTCGATGCCCGTCCTGCCGCTTGAAGAATTGGTGATGAACCTAACATCGTCGATGGGCTCTCTTGTCGGGCCTGTGATCACGAGGACCTTACGATTTTTTAAGTCGCCGGGTCCCAGGACCCTCGACACGGCTTGGACGATTTCGTCCTGAGCCGCCATCTTGGCCTTCTTCTCCTCCATGACCGGCCCCACAAACCCAACGCCCAGCTTCTCCAGCCGCTTGATATTGTCCTTGATGATGTCGTGCGTGTACATCGTCGTGTGCATGGCCGGCACGATGACAACGGGCATCCCGGAGCCGAGGGCACAGCTGGCCATAGTGGTAACGGAAGTGTCATCGACACCAGTGGCGATCTTGGAGATGGTGTTGGCGGTTGCCGGTGCGATGAGCAATAGGTCAGCCCTCCCCTTTGACTCTCCGCAGAGCTCCACATGCTTCACGGCGCCGTCCAGCTCTATTATCGGTTCGTGACCGGTGGCAAAATGGATTGCATCCGGATGAACGATGCTGACCGAGGAGGCGGACATGACCGGAATGACCTCTGCGCCGTGCCTGGCAAGCTCCCTGGCCAGCTTAACGCATTCCACGGCGGCGATGCTGCCCGTGATGCCCAGCACTATGCGCTTTCCCTCGAGCCTCGAGGATTGTGAAGACCTTATCTCGTTGATGGGGTGCACGTTTGCCCTTAGATTGGCTCTGAAATATAAACTTAACTAATATGACCAGCAATGATATGACTGGGAATCCTGTTTGATAATAATAAAGCAACATTTAATAACCAAATAAATTCATTGGCGACCTGTTCCATGATGACAAGGCGAACTGTGGTTCTGCAATTGGTATGATTTGAAAATGTTTGCATAAACTCCAGTTCGTGAATGAAAGGGACAATTCAGATGTAATAAGTGTACGGAGTATCGATAATTAACAACAGCTTAATATCGCATGCACGTTTATGGAATCTGTTCCATGATGACAAGAGGGTCAGCGGAGTTGAATGTAACATTCATGCGATGAAGAACCCTATGAGTGCTGAGAACATAATATCGCATTCTGGGCCAGTACCGAGTGCCCCCCTCAACGTTTATATAAAATAACTTTATTAGGCCTTCACCCCACGGTACTGGAGTAATAAGGATGGTCGAATTCAAAGCGAACATATCTGACCCGAAGACGGGAAAGTCGTATCAGAGCATGATCAGCGGCAACCAGGCGAACGCCATCCTGGGGAAGAAGATTGGGGATAAAATTGACGGCATCTTCGTGGAAATGCCGGGGTATAAGCTCGAGATAACGGGCGGAAGCGACAAGGACGGGTTTCCGATGAGGAGGGACCTTCCAGGTCCCAGAAGGAAGAAGCTGTTGATTTCCAAGGGTCTAGGATTCGATCCCCACATGCAAGGTGAGAGGCGCAGGAAGAACATGAGAGGGAACACGGTATCCCCCGACACCGTCCAATTGAATCTGAAGGTCACTACCAGGGGACCGAGGAAAGTGGAGGAGCTCCTCGCCAATAAGGAAGAGGAGGCAAAATGAAGGTCGAGAGTCAGCCGGAGGTCAACATCGGGATGATTGGGCACGTTGACCACGGCAAGACGACCCTCACGAAAGCCATCACTGGGGAGTGGACGGACCGTCATTCTGAGGAACTCAAGCGCGGCATCTCCATCAAACTCGGATACGCGGACGCCTGTTTCTACAAATGCCCAAAGTGCCAAGGCGTCGAGGCTTACACGACCAAGAATAAGTGCCCCAAGTGCGACACCAAATCCGAGCTGATCAGGTGCGGTTCCTTTGTTGACGCTCCCGGTCACGAGACCCTCATGGCGACCATGCTTTCGGGCGCCGCCATCATGAACGGCGCTCTTCTGCTCATAGCTGCGAACGAGAAGTGCCCGCAACCCCAGACCAAGGAACACCTCATGGCTCTGGAGATATCGGACGTCAGGAACATCATCATAGTTCAAAACAAGATAGACATCGTGACCGAGGAGGAGGCCCTCGAGAACTTCAAACAGATCAAGGAATTCATCTCCGGAACACTGGCGGAAAACGCCCCCATCATCCCGATCTGCGCCCACCACGAGGAGAACATAGAGGTCCTGCTGGCAGCGATACAGGACACCATCCCGAGCCCGGAAGTAGACGAGAACCAATCCCCAAAGATGTTTGTGGCCAGATCTTTCGATGTAAACACACCAGGCAACCGACCGGACGACCTCGTCGGCGGCGTCCTCGGCGGTACGTTATCAGCTGGATTGATCCATGTAGGCGATGAGATAGAGATAAGACCTGGCCTGAGATCGGAGGTGAAGGGCAAGACGGTGTGGGAACCGCTGATAACCACCGTGGAATCCCTTCATGCGGGCGGGCGCCCTCTCAAGGAGGTCAGACCCGGCGGTCTCATAGCGATAGGCACCAAGCTCGATCCCTCTATCACCAAATCGGATTCACTGATCGGCAGGATAGCCGGGGCGCCCGGAGCCCTCCCAGAATCGCTTCACAACTTCTCGGTGGACGTCAACCTCCTGGACAGGGTCGTGGGCTCGTCAAGTGAGGAGGAGGTCGAGGACCTAAAGACCAACGAGCCGCTGATGCTGAGCGTGGGGACGGCGACGACGGTCGGAATTGTAACGAGCGCGAGGGACAACATTGCAGACGTCAAGCTCAAACTTCCTGTTGCGGCCGAGAAGGACCAGAGAGTGGCCATCAGCCGAAGGATATCCGGCAGATGGAGATTGATAGGCTACGGAATCATCACATGATAAAGATTGTGGCCGACACAAACGCCCTTCTCATGCCTTTTCAGACGAACTTAAACATCGATGCTGAACTGGACAGGCTTGTGGGAAATCACGAGTTAATCATACCGGAACCGATCATCGGCGAGTTGGAGAGGCTTGCCGGGTCATTGCGCGAGGCAAAGGCCGCCTTGAAACTGGCAAGGTCCAGGCAGATTATTCCCACCAAATCTTCTGGGGACGATGCCGTCCTTGAACTCGCCCAGAAGGAGAAGGCCCACATCATTACAAACGACAAGGACATTATAAAGAAGGCTCAGGAAGCGGGGCTGGCCGTCATTCGGTTGAAAGAGGGCTCCCGCTTGGCAATGGAAAACGAATGGGTCGACTAAGACCGCTCAGTCGGTGAAGGTCTCGCCCTTCTCGTAATTCTCCTTCAGGTGATTGAGTATGACATCACGGTTGCGCTTGAGGTGCGAATCATACCACACCCTGACAACATCCGCCAGTATTGCGTGGAATTGTTCGAGGCTGAGCTTTTTCACGGGCGTATCCAACAACACGTACTGTCCGTAGATCCTCTTCCAGCCAGAATACTTGTAGTAGTGTTCCCCCTCACAGAATTCAAAGGTCAGCATGGCGTTTGTGGCGTTCTTCTCGGTGTAGAATCTCAGCTTGAGCGTGTCACCGACACGACCCTGGTCCCTTGTCCTGTCAATTAGCTGGATCAGGTTAATGCTGCCGAAATCGAAGTTGTCCTTCAGCGACCATTCGTACGGATACCGTTCGAACTGGGCGAACAGGGTGTGTGAAGGCTCCATCGAAAAGTGAATGTTGATCCTCTCGAACCTGAGCAGTATCTTCCAGAAGTCCGAAACAAGGATCTTGTTCAGGTCGTCCTTCTCCGAGGTCTGCTCGCCGTCGCTCTTCATTGCGGTTTCCGTCTTCTTGTCCAGTTCCTTGTCCAAGACTTCAAACCAGTCCTCACTCTTGCCCTGTTTGGCAGCCATAATTACCACTTTGTCGGTGAATAGGATACGGACATATAAAAGTTATGTAATGGCTGCCGCACGTTCGATGCAGCCAGGCATGATAGGAAACGCGCTTTCGTAATAAAATCACATACCAGAAATGCTTTTATATCAATCTCACTTACGCACATCTCCAACGGTGAAGCAATGGCACTGTGGCAGGGTAAATCAAAGAGGAAGCGGACGGGCGGCCGCTACAGACCGATACGGAAAAAGAGGAAGTTCGAGATCGCACCAGAGGTCCAATTCACCGTCATCACGGACGAGAGGAATACAAAAGGCTACAGAACCCGCGGCGACAACAAGAAAATGCGTCTTATGACAGTCGTTCGGGCCAACGTCTTTGACCCAAAATCCGGCAAGGTCAGGAACACCAAGATCCAAACCGTCAAAAGCAACCCGGCGAACCCGAATTATGTCCAGAGGAACATCATAACCAAGGGCGCGATGATACAGACCGAACTGGGCCTGGCAAGGGTGACATCGAGACCGGGTCAGGACGGAATCATCAACGCGGTCCTCGTCGGGTAGGTGTGGTCCGATGGTGAGAACCAGGGCAGACCACATAGTTCTCTGGCCGAGTTATTTTGATACCAGGAAAAGCCGCTCGGAGGGCCGGCGCACACCGAAGAACCAGTCCATCGAAAGCCCCTCGGCAGAGGAGGTGCACAAAGCGGTTAAGAGACTGGGATTCAAAGCTACAATTGATCCGAGCAAGTCACATCCCAATGCCTGGTGGGAGAAAGAGGGTCTTGTACGTGTTGAGAAGACCATCTCCAAGGCGGAGCTGATAAGCCGTGTGGCTGCCGAGTTGAAAAGTACAGAGGGCAATCGCAAACTCCAGTAGCCCCTATCCGTCTTGCGGCGTCTTAACCTCATCAACAAGCTTCTTGCCAGACGACACGCTGTCGACCGAGTGAATCACGGCACCGCACTCACCGATCACCTTTTTCACCGACTCAAAGTCTATTGAATGGCCTTCGATGGTGATCTTGATGCTCTCCGTTTCTTGGTCGACCTCGTCAAGAGTGCAATTCACTCCAGAAATCCCCTCTAGCTGCCCCACCTTCTGGGACACCTCAATGATCGAAGGGTTGTGTGGCTTCAGCACATCGAGGACTAATCGTTTTATATCAGACAATATAGGTCCCTGCCGATTTCAACATAAAGGGTCAAGTATATGAAACTTACTAAACCTATTTGCTCAATAGTTAAATAGTGCGAGCCTATAACCAATGAAACCTGGTGAGGAAGCATGATACGTTTTGGTCCCTCTGGTATTCCCCTTTCCTGCAAAGGAAGAACATTGAGGGACGGAATCGAGGATGTACACACCCTGGGATTGACCGCCCTCGAAATTCAATTGGTAAGGACCAACACGGTAGAAAGGTACGCGACCGACGAGGACATTGGCAGAGTACCGAATGACATAACCGATGAACTTGTCATCGAGGTTCTCAGAGGGAGCGGCAAGAGGCGGACGATCGTTGATTTCAAGGAGAAGATAAAGAAGGGTGACGTCATCTGCACGATGATCAACCCGATCGCCCACAATTACCAACATCTCAAAGAACTGGGGGAGATTGCCAGCAACCTCGATGTAGTGCTCTCTCTACACACCCCTTATTACATGGACCTCGTGGCAAACAACGACCTAACACAAAACAGTCTGGACAGCATAAGATGGGGCGGCCTCCTCGCCCAGGAGATGGGGGCCACAATCGTTGCGACCCACCTGGGCATGTATGGCAACCTTTCCAAAAAAAAGGCCACCAAGCGCATCATCGATAATATCAAGTTCCTACAGGACTGGTTCGATGAAAGGAAGATCAAGGTCCCGCTGGGCCTTGAGACGAGCGGCCGGCAGGAGATATTCGGCGATTTCAAGGAGATAATCAAGGTTTGCGAGGAGGTCAAGGGCCCGGTACCTGTGCTGAACTTCCCCCACATCCATGCAAGGGGTAATGGAGCACTGAAGAAAAAGGAGGACTTCCAGGAGCTGTTCGATAAAATATCGAAATTCTCCTCCAAGTACCACTACACCCATTTCTCAGGCGTTGAACACGAGGACGGGAACGAGATCAGGTACACACCCATCAAGAAGGGGGACCTCAAGTTCGAACCCCTGGCCGAATGCATACTGGACAATGATTTTGACATGACCATCATATCCGGCTCACCACTGCTGGAACACGATGCGATGTATATGAGAGTGATAATGGAGAGGGTCCTGGCCAAGCGGGAGGCAAAGGCCGAAAGGCAGAGGAAGAAGGATAAAAAGTGAGGGAGAACGTGGAGGAAGCCGAGAAACACATAATAGAGCGCATTACCCAAACCCTTGAAGCCAGCGACGTCAAGGAACGGGACCAGTTCATGGATACGATACTGGCCACCGACAAGATATTCATTTATGGGGTCGGCAGGTCTGGTCTTGTTGCCAAGTCCTTTGCCATTCGCCTAGTGCAACTCGGCCTAAAGGTGTTCTTCATCGGCGAGACGGTTACACCGATTGTCGAACCCAACGACCTCGTCATCATCATCTCGAACACAGGTCAGACTATGTCAGCAGTGCAAACGGCAAACATAGTCCGCAGGGTGGGGGCGACGGTGGTTGCCATCACCTCCAGGGACCACTCGAAACTCGCCCACGCGGCCAGCGTAGTAATTCATCTTCAGACCGGAACAGCAGATGAAGACAGTGAACTGGCTCCATTGGGCACGGTGTTCGAAGACAGCACTCAAATATTCCTCGACGGAATAGTCTCGAACCTGGCAAAAAAGATGGGCGCGTCCGAATCGAAGATGAGAGCGCGGCATTCCATCTGGGTATGAGCAATCGTCGTTGACGATTGCGATTACTCCCCGCCCACTCCGAAATTATGAAAGGACCGCTCAGCCGTGAACCGACGATTGCGATTACTTCCCGCCCACCCCGAAATTATAAAAGGACCGCTCAGCCGTGAACCGACGATTGCGATTATTCCCCGCCCACCCGATTATGAGAGAACGCCCAGCTGTGAAATGAAGAGGGCAAAGGCCCCCTCGGTCGTGAATCACGAGAGAGGCTGATTTTGGGAAAAACTTATAGAAGAGCGGAGGATTGCCAGGCTAGGGTTTAGCTTGGACGACTTCGAATATGAGTTGGACGAGATCAGGAAAAGAAAGATGGAGGAATTGGCGATGAGCGAGAACACGGAAGGGTGGCCGAACAAGCCGGTAGACATCACTGATGCGGAGTTCTTAGATTTCATTAAAAGATATGAGTTCACGGTGGTCGACTGTTGGGCTCCGTGGTGCGGACCATGCCGCTTGCTCGGGCCCGTCATCGAGGAGCTGGCGTCTGAATACGAGGGCAGGGTGGCCTTCGGAAAGCTCAACACCGATAACAACCAGGCGACGGCACTGGCCCACGGCATAATGAGCATTCCAACATTGTTGTTCTTCAAAGGAGGCGAGCTCGTGGACAGGACAACGGGGGCCCTGCCCAAACCTGTGCTCGAGGAGAAGCTCCAGGAACACCTCTGAATCGGCGGAACGCAAATGGACGAACACGAATTGATAATAATCGGCGGCGG